>NZ_CCXI01000066.1 GCF_000820705.1 Clostridium polynesiense
ATCCGCTGAAGCCAAGCTCATTTGCAAACCTAACTACAGTTGATTCGCTAACACCAACACTAACTCCTAATTTTGCTGCGGTCATAAAAGCCGCTTTATCATAGTGTTTTAAAATATACTCAGCAATTAACTTTTGCCCTTTACTTAATCTTGGAAACTTTACCTGTATAGTTCTCATTAAATCTTCATTATTATGCATTTATCCTTCTATACCCCCGATAAAATGAAATATTTATTTCATTTTATCATTATCTGAAATTTTTTTCAATATTTCTTTCATATATTTGTTAAAAGTTTCCTTTTATTTTTTCTCAATAATTATTAAACGTGGTGAAATCTTAGACCTATTAAGATATTTATGTAACATTACACCATAAATATTCTTTGGAAGATTTTCCACAAAATCCATAATGAAAGCTTCTTCTTTTTCTCCTTCATTATGTCCTACATACATAGCTATTGAAATTATCCCCCCTGAATTTAATAAAATTAAAGCTTTTTTTAGGCTTTCAAGGGTTGAATAAGCCATAGTGGTAATATCTTTATTACCGCCAGGCCAATACCCTAGATTATACATTATACAATCCGCCTTCTCTTTTATATATTTATCGATATTGCTGTGTGAGTCACATATTAAGTCTACCGTATCATTATTACCATAATTACTTTTAAAACTTTCAATGGCCTCCTGCTGAATATCGAAAGCTGTTATCTTTTTAAATAAGGAGTATAGAAAAACCGTATCGTAACCATTTCCTAAAGTAGCATCCACAGCATAGTTCTTATTCATACAAAAATTTCTTATTATATGATGCGATAGTTCGCTTATATCCCCTACATAATTAAACATGTTCCTTCTCCTTTTACAAACTGAATATATACTCGAGCTCTTTTTTGTTTAAATGCCTCCAGCTGCCTTTAGGAAGATCTCCCAGTTCTATTTCTCCTAAGGATATCCTTTGAAGCTCCAGCACTTTATGGTTCAGTTTTTCGCACATCCTTCTTATCTGTCTATTCTTTCCCTCATGAATTTTTATTTCAACTAAAGAATCATTGTCAAAAAGCTTTATAACCTTAATTTTAGCTGGAGCGGTGATATATCCACCAATGTCTACACCCCTTTCAAATTTTTGCAGTTCTTTCCGTGTAAAAATTCCTTTCACCCTGGCCATATAAGTTTTTTCTATTTCCCTACTGGGATGCATTATATTATTATATATTTCTCCATCATTTGTCAAAATCAGCAGTCCAGAAGTATTATAATCCAACCTTCCAACAGGAAATATCCTTTCCTTTATACGGATTAAATCTACAACCTTCTTTCTATTCTTTTCATCCTTTAAAGTAGTAATATAACCTTCCGGTTTATTAAGCATTATATAAACCTTATTCTCTTCAGGCTTAACTATAGTATTATTTACTTTTACCTCATCATTGTCAGAATCTATTTTTACTCCTAAATCCTTAATAAGCATATCATTAACATAAACTCTTCCCTGAAGTATAAGTTCTTCACTTTTTCTTCTTGAAGCTACTCCACATTGTGCTAAATACTTTTGAAGACGCATAATCATAGCAATCACTCTTTCCCTGTAAGTATATATTTAGTTTAGCGGATATATAAAAAAAATCAATAAGTTTACATAATTTTTATTTGTATAATTACTCTTTTTTATTTTTATGTTATAATATTAAATTATAGTATTAATATTTATTATTTAATCGGAGGTACTATTATTGGATAAATTGTTATTTGGAATTTCCGGTATACCAATTGGATATCCCTCTACAAAATATAATTATGCAACAGGAATAGAATTTTTAAAAGGCATTAA
Organism: Clostridium polynesiense; assembly: GCF_000820705.1. Lineage (GTDB taxonomy): Bacteria > Bacillota > Clostridia > Clostridiales > Clostridiaceae > Clostridium_AA > Clostridium_AA polynesiense. The sequence goes on from NZ_CCXI01000066.1 coordinate 1,836, forward strand.
TCTCGATGCCATGGAGCTCCCTTTTGTGAGAAGCGTCAATATCACTGATAAAAATAAAGAAGCTGTATTAAATACTAAAAAAGCCAATGATTTTTATTTATCTGCCCACGGTTCCTATTATATTAATTTAAATGCCGCAGAAGAAGAAAAATTAGAAAAGTCTCTGGAGCGTATTGAAAAAGGAGCCTTAGCCTTAAAAAAGGTAGAAGGCAGAAGCTTAATATTTCATCCGGGATATTATCTTCAGGATACTCCTGAAACCACCTATAACAATATAAAAGCTAATCTGCAGAGACTTTCTGATTTTGGAGTAGACTACAGATTAGAAACCACAGGTAAACCAACTCAGTTTGGAAGCCTGGAGGAAATAGTTTCTCTGTGCAAAGAGATAGAATTCTGTGAACCCTGCATTGATTTTTCTCACATCCATGCAAGGAATAACGGTTCTTTAAAGGAATATGATGACTTTGCCAGAATTTTAGAATACATCGGTGAAAATCTTGGTGATAAAGCTTTGAAGGATATGCATATACATGTTTCAGGGATAAACTACGGCATTAAAGGAGAAAAAAATCACCTTCCCTTTTTAGAAAGTGATTTTAAATATGATGCTTTTATAAAAGCTTTGATTGATTATGATGTAAAAGGCTGCATCATATGCGAAAGCCCTATCCTTGAAAAAGATTCACTGCTATTAAAAAATCTATATGACTCCATGTAAAAGGTCCGGGATATCCGGACCTTTTTATTTTCATTCTTTAAATGAATTAAAAGCAAAACAGTTATATATTATTAAACATGTCCGTGCTAATCCGCAGTTTACTGATTAAACTTAGCACTCTATCTAGTGAATCTGCATTATTAACCCAAATATCAGGCTGAAATCCCTTTCCCTCTGAAGAATATTTATTTAAGCTGATTGTATTACCAAAGCTGACATCAATGCCTGAATTAGGCAATTCACTTTTTACATATCCATTTGAAATAAATACTCCTGAAGTATTTGTTCCAACTAGTATTACCTTTTCTAAAGTCCTTAAGTAATTTAAGAACTCCTCTCCAGAGGATGCAACTTTATTGTCTATAAGTGCAAATATTATAGTATTATTTTTATGTGTTTTTTCTTCATTTTTAGAAATATACCATTTGTTAGTTCCAATATTTGCTTTTTCTATTTCTTCCTTATATTCTTTTTTCAGCTCTTCCGGTAGCTTTTCATAATTAATATTTTTAGCAGCAAGTTTCGTGACATAATTATTAATTAGACTACAAAGCTGTATAGAAGTTCTTTCTACCTGAGGAACTTCACCGGTAAAATTTTTAAACCAATTAATTCCGGGAACATCATTTCCTCCACTATTTCCACGAATATCTATTACTATTATCCCTTCATCTTTTAACTCCATAGCAGATTTGGCAAATAGCTCCGTGGATTTATCATTTATATCAGCATCATACATTCTGCCCATTGTAAGGATTGGAATACGGTTTTTTATAAAATACTTATAACCGCTTTTATCATCATAGGATATTTTAGAAGAATTTTTTTGAAGATCTATGTATTTTATAATTTCTTCACCTTTTGACTGTAATGTTACTTTTATTTTAGTAGAAAAATTTAATTTATTCAAAATACCAATATTATAGCAAAGCTGTCCTTTAGAATTTATAGATAATTTTAAATAACTACCTACATCTGTATCATCATTGATACTTTTAATGTTAAATCTCTCACTATTCTCAATTAAGTAATAGCTGCTGGATGATTTATACACAGAAATATCATCATTACTATAGTAAAGGTATGAATCAAGTAGGATGTGTCCATTAATAGCAAAATGACCATCTTGAATAAATATAGTATTCAACTTTAATATATTTTCCACTTCAATTGAGCTTATCTTTTCACCAGGATAAGCTTTTATAGCTTTAATAATGCTTTCCTTAGAGTTTTCGAACACAGTATCTCCACCAAAATAAGAATAACCTGCATAGGAATATTTAAATAGATTAAACAAGAAATTAATATCAGATATTGCATCCCTTTTGTCTAATTCTATTTTATTATTATTGTTAAGAAAGCTATTTTTATCTGTAACGGAATAAATATAGCTCAAATCATTTTGAGATATTCCTAGCTCCAGCGGATTATGTTTATACATATAATTAGTTAAATCTATAAGATTATTTTCATATTGAGTATCTTCTTTTCCAATCTTTTTAAATAAAATTTTACAATTATTATAACTGATATATTTAATCAGTGTTATTGTACTAATACATACTAGAATAAACAGTATTAATCCTAAAAACAATTTTTTTCTTTTCATAACTTCACTCCATAGATTTTTTATCCATTAATGGAATTTTAATTCTTTCTTCAGCTTTCCTATGTAAAAATGGCTGAATTAATGGATAAGTCAGCTCTTTAGGAATATCGTTAAGTAAATCTATTTTTTCTATCTCATATTCAGGAAGTTTATCCAGTTCATCTATTTCAGCATAAAAAAGTTCTCCAAAGGATTCAGTATAATTTAGCGCTTGCTCCTTTTGTACCGCATAGACACATAGGGGATTCAATTTAAACTTCACTGCGCCTGTTTCTTCAAATAGTTCTCTTGCAGCAGCAGCCTCTAAACTTTCATTATCTTCCCTATGTCCTCCTGGAATTTCCCAGGTACATCTATTCTTATGCTTTACATAAATCCACTTTTCTTTAAATCTGCTCATTATAACCACAAATGCTATCTTATTATCCTCAATTTCATTTAATCGGTAAAAATTTATTTTAACCACCCTTTTCCCTCCTACTAAAATCATTTTATTTTCCTAAAGGGACATAATAACATTTTACACTAAATTCTATATTTTGTATTTATTATATATGTTAGTTTATATATAGTAACAGTATGTGTTTATAACAATGAGATTTTCTATTGTAATATACTATTCTGCCATTAATAACAATACGTAAACTTATCATACCTAACTTAATAAGGGATTGTTAATTATGTATAAAAGGATACATTAAATACTAAATCCTATCCTTGAAAAAGATGCACTGCTTTTAAAATAATTATATGAATCCAATAAAAAGGCCCGGAAAATCCGGACCTTTTTATTTAAACCTTAAGGTTTACTTGTTAGTAAATTTTAAGGAATAATTAAAATCATATATAATATTATCATTCTTATTAAATTCTATATGCCAGTCCCCTTTTATCCATGGACCGATGATTTCTTGGGATTTAAACTCTCCACCCCCTTTAACTGTTCCTTGCAGGATCACTTTATTATTAGGATCCGTTACTTTGTAATGTAGCTCCTCTTTCGATTCCATGTTTTTTAAGGATAATTTAAGCTTTGAATATTTAAATTTCTTATCCGCGGTAATTGTAACGGATTTATTATATATAGTGCCTCCTGAAGCACTTTCTCCTCCCATATCACTACTATTATTATTTTTTACATAAATCCATATACCTACTGCCCCTATGATTAATATAACTAAAATTAAAATATTCTTTTTGTATCTCATTTAATACCCCTCACATCACTTACTAATTCTCCATCCTCAATGCTTATAATCCTCTTACAACAGCTTGCTATATCTCTATCATGTGTTACTACTATGATAGTTTTTCCTTCTTTATTTAGCTCTTTAAATATATTCATTACCTCCTTAGAGGTTTTTGAATCCAAAGCTCCTGTAGGTTCATCTGCCAGTATAATATCAGGATTATTTACTAAAGCTCTTGCAATAGCTACCCTTTGGTTTTGCCCCCCTGATAATTCCTTAGGACTCACTCTTGCCTTATCAGATATATCCAGACTTTTTAAGATTCCTCGGATTAACTCTTTCCTCTTTGATTTTTTTATCTTTCCATACTCTAAAGGGATTTCAATATTTTCAAAGGCAGTATAATCATTTATCAGAGCAAAATATTGCACTACAAAACCAAAGTTTTTATTTCTCAGCTTTGCCTTTTCTTTATCCTTAAGAGAACTTACATCTTGTCCATTTAGTGTATAAACTCCTTCACTGCACTTATCCAATAATCCTAGTATATTTAATAAAGTAGATTTCCCTGAACCTGAAGTCCCTACTATGGCAATGAATTCTCCCTTGTCAATATGTATATTTATGTTTTTTAAAGCTTTTACTTCAATTTTTCCTGTGTTATAGGTTTTTGATAGGTTTTTTAAGGTTATCATCACTATTCACGCCCCTTCAGCAATTGATCTATATTGATGGTTAGAACGTTCCTTACAGGAATTATGGATATTAATAAGCATATAACTCCGGCATATATAATTGCATCATATAAGTCTTTTATAGCCATTTTATACGGAAGATAATATATTCTGAATCTATATGCTAGTATAAAGCTTATTGATATTTGAATGATAACCTCTGCAAAAATCCTTTTCCCAATATCCATTAAGGTTCCTCCCGCCATTAAATGCACTCCAAATTCTGAAAGACGTTTATTTATGGAATATAAAAGTGAGGATATAAATCCTACGGAAGAAAAAAGAAGCACTACAATAAAGGTTATAAAATTTATACTTTTTTGAGTATTTAAAGCTTTTTCTATATTTTTCAGATTTTCATCTACTAAATTTACCTGCACCGAAACATTCATATCACCGAAATTCTGCTCAATTCTATCCTTAAAGTTATTTAAATTTGAGGATTTTCTACCAAAAAAAATTTTGCCGTCAAATATTTCAAAGGGTTTATATTCTCTTTTAGGAATTATAAAATAATCTTCTATATCAACAATATCGTATTCTCCTGCCGGTGATAGAAGGGATAAATTATCCTTTAGTATTCCAACTACCTTGAAACTCTTATTACTTTTCATATCTTTATCCAGTGCTAGAAAAACATCTCCTACCTTAAAATTCTTAGACAATTTATTCCCTATAATTACAGGAACATATTCATCTTCAATTTTATTAAAATCACTTTCTTCAAAACCTCTTCCTTCCATGATTTCAAGTCTAAAATATTTATAACCGTTATAATCCAATTCCACTTTCTTACCGTCATAATACTCATTACTGAACATTGACGGCAGAAATATCTCCTTTAGATTTTTAATATTACTATTTTTATCTATATATATAAATCCTTTATCGCTAATAATGTGTTTATAATTATTTTCATCCAGATACTTAAAAATATCTTTTTTTCTTTCAGGATTTTCGTTATTCCTTCTATCTAAATCGAATATTGTAAACATATCGCTGCTATCATTATACAATCTTTCTATTGCTTTTAAGATTTTACCTGAAGAGTTTTTCACTTCAATTACGCTGAACATTAAAAAGAACGCCAGTGATATCTGAAGGATTATAAAAAAGGTTGTGGATATTCTTCTAATAAGCTGTAATACAGCATATTTGATATTAATCATAATCATCTCTCCCTAATTATTTCAGCAGGTTCCTTATTCATAATCCCTACAGTGGATATAACTGCAAATACTATTCCTAATAATGAAGCAAATATAATAAGCAGAAGGGTTATGATTACAATTTAATACTCAAAATCTCTTAGAATTAAATATTAAAGACTATACTAATTAATTTTAGTATAGTCTTTAATATTTTTAATCGTTCTTTCTAATCTTTAATTATTATCTGCAAAGTAACAGCAGCAATATAAGCCAGGATGAATCATTGAAGCCTCCTCCACAGCTATTAAATCCAAAACCACAATTTGAACCCCAATTATTGCCGTAATTACAGCAGTTATCATATCTTCTGTAGCTTCTGCAGCATCTTCTTGACATATCAGTACCTCCTTCTTTATTCTTATGTTAATTTTTTATATCAATTTTTGAGATAGTATATCGTTCAAATTAAGCTTTCTTACTCTATTTTTTATCTCCTCAATATTTGTAGTATAAAGACCTAATTTATTCATCCTTTCAAAATACTCTGCTCCTGCAAAGGTGTATCTGTTTTTTCTGCCCTTTCTTGAAAGAAGCTTATAGTTTGCATAGGAAATGATATCTCCTATTGCTGTACTGCTTGGAAGTATTAAAAGAGGAATTCCTAATGCATATCTTACTGCATTATGTCCTGCTAAAGCTCCTGTGGCTATGGCTTCTGTATGTCCTACAAATAATCCTGATTTTTCTCCTGCACAGAACATATTGTCAATGCCCTTAACCTTCATATCATCTGTACGGGGAGCCATAGAAAGATATCTTATAGAGTTTCCTTTTCCCCCTGCATAGGGATCTATATACTTTGCTTTTTCCAAGCCCTTAAGCTTTCTGAGCTTTTCCAGAGGATAATAGGTAGTCATAAGCTTAGCACTTCCTGTATCTAATAGTATGATGTTTTCAGCAAACTCCTTTAGAGCATATTGCTGGCATACCTTAGACTTAAGCTTATCTATATTTACATCCTCAGGAGGTATATTAATTATTACTACTCCCTCTTTATCAAGCTTTTCCTTAATCTCCTGAGAGAGGCTTTCTTTACTTAGCTTGCAGGAACCGCTGAAGGCTCCCAGAGATCCATCCTCTCTTTCTCCCTGAAAATCCTCAATACCTGCTCTGGCACTTAAGCTCACTCTTGGGCCAAAGGCAGGACACCTCAGTATGCACATAGCGCAGCCATTGCCATATTTTAAACAGTTCCCCATAGGTCCAGTGGAGCCTGTGGTTTCAATAAAAACATCACCCTCTACAAGCTCTTCATTTTCTATATATATCCCCTTTATCTGATGATTTTCCAGCATCACATCCGTTACTCTGGCAACGAGATGAATATTTATACCCATGTCCTGCAGAAGGTCTTTCACTACTGGCTCTATTTTATTTACGTCATAGAGCCAGGCGTGCTTATGTCCTGGAAAATCTATATTCTTATGCCTGCTAAGCTCATCAGTTATCCCTATAAGCTCTCCTGCTCCCATTTCTATCAATTCCTCCGCTGCAGTGAACCTTCCGTTGTTTCTCATTATTCCCCCTACATTTCCTAAGCCTAAGAGTAAATCAGTCCTTTCATAAAGATGAACCTCTGCTCCGGCTTTTTTGGCGGTAATAGCTGCAGAACAGCCTGCCCATCCTCCTCCTATAATAACTACCTTCATATAAGCCTTCTCCCTTCGAATAAATTGTTAGGCTCACATTGAATTTTGCACAGCCTTTTAACCACATGTCCTTTGTATCTGCTGCTGCAGCTTCCGCAAACCCCTTCACCGCAGCACATTTTTGCATTATTGCAGCAGGAAAGCTTTATCTTATCCTGAAATTCCTTTGTTGCCTTATAGGATAAAATATCAGCTCCGGAGCAGTGAAGTAGGCTGAAGCTTCTTTCCTTTATCAAGCTGTTTACATAGGATTTGAAGACTTCTGTTAAATCTCCTTTTTCAATTATCTTCATGTACTGAATATCTAAGTTAAATTCTTTAATATATTCTTCAGACATTATTTCTGAAAAAGGTGTTTTATCTATAATCAGAACAATCTCATTATTATTTGCAATTAATTTTTCAATTACCGGCACCATAGGAGCTAATCCTATTCCTCTTGCAGCAATAACAGCCTTAGAATTTCTGCACTGATATATATTTTTTAGTCCAAATATCCCATTCCAGAAAGGTCCTCTGACCAATATCTTATCTCCTTTATTTAAATCTAAGATGGTTTTGGTTTTAATGCCTCTTATCTCTATTGCTACACTTATTATATTGTTATCTAAATCTACATGCATGATAGATATAGGAGTATCATAAAACTGCATAGTGTTAGTTTTTCTGATAAAGATATAACTTCCTGGACATGCTAAATCTTGAGCTAGCTTTCGTGGAACTTTTATTTTCAGCTTTAGTATATTTTTCTCTAATAACTGCTTTTCTTCTATTTGAGAATTATACGATTTTCTTTGTGCCTTCGGTGTATTCCCGTTTGATTTATATTCCTGTAATATACAAGTTCCCTTCCAGTTTATGCAATCACAAAAGGATTTTCCCGATAGCTGTGAGCATATTATACATTCATTAGCTGCTGCCAGGTGACATGGACAATATTCAGTTCCCGCATCTATACAGTTGCGCACTTCATAATTCAAAATTTAACCACCTTTCTGACCTGAGTTATGCTTTGCTTAATAATAGGTTATTTTAAATCTATGATTTTGTTACAGATAAAATAAAAAAGCTCAAAATGAGCTTTTTGTTCAAGATAATTATTATTTGTATTCTATAAATTTAAGGGGTTCCCAGTATATAACGGAATTATTTGAAATAAATTCTGCTTTACCTATATAAGCATCCTTTTCAATTTTTTTCGGAATATTATTAACAGTAAATTTCACCTCAATATTACTTCCTTTTCTAACAGGAAGAATTATATCCCTTTTAAATCCAAGGCAGTATACTTTGCTGCCCCACTTCACTTCATGCACTATATCATCCATTGAATATAGTTTTTTATATTCATATTCATTATTAACATACTTATATACCTTCATGGTTTCATCAAACCTATTACTGCTGTTTAATAAAACTATAATTATTTCTCTTTCATCTTTTTTAAATGAGCTTACTAAGCATTTACCGGCCTTTCCTGTATACCCCGTCTTTACTCCGTCTGCTTCCTCACTCCTCCATAATATTTTATTTATATTGTGATAATCTCTCGTAAAGCCCATTTCTTCTTTTTTAATATCCTTTGATGAAACAATCTTATTAAACTCAGAATTCTCTTTAGCTTTTATAGTGGCTAATGCTAAATCATAGGCAGAAGAAAAGTGATTATCCTTATCAAGTCCGTGGGGAGTTTCAAAGGATGTGTTTAATAATCCCATTTCTTTTGCGTATTCATTCATTACCTTAGAAAAATTCTCCACACTTCCGCTTATTCCCTCTGCAAGCGCTATTGCAGCATCGTTTCCGGATCTCATCATTAATCCATAAGTCAGCTCTTTCACTGTTATTTCTTCTGAAGGTCTGTAACCTACTTTTGAGCCTTTAATACCTGATGCATTTTTACTTACAGCAAATTTATTATCTAAATTCCCATAATTCAAAGCTATTAGAGCTGTTACGATTTTTGTGGTGCTTGCCATAGGAATAGGAATATGGGGATTTTTCTCAAATAAAATAACCTTTGATTTACAGTCAACAGCTATGGCAGATACAGCATTTACAGGTAGAGGCGCTGCATAGGAAGTCTTGTATGACAGCATTAAAAAAACTAAAACCGTCATCAGTATTTTACTTTTCATATAATCACCTCTTTTTAATTCAATATTGGAATAATATGAAAATTTAATGGAAATACTATCAATGTTAAGTAAAGGAGGAAATATATGCACATTATCATATTTACCATCTTTTTATTATTTTTTATTTTGTTCTTTCCTCTAAAAATAACACTTAATGTATATTACGATAAAATATCAGGCTTGGAGGTATTTATTTTCCGTCACAGTATAAACTACACAAAGATATATAACAAACTTAAAAAAAATAATAAAACCGAAGCTTCACAGGATAAAAAAATCGAGGCTGCATCAATAATGAACTTAATTAAGATTTTAGATAACAACCCCTTTAAACCGAGGTTGAGCCTTTTTTTTGCAGCAGACTTCAGCCTTGAAGATTCCGCCCATACAGCTTTGCTTTACGGATTCTCTAACTGCTTAATCCCAGGTTTTCAAAGGTTAATAAATATATTTTTCTCTATTACAAACCTTAAAATACATGTAAATCCTGTATTTAAAAACCGCAGCTTCGCTACCTTTAATATTAAAAGTATAATTAAGGTTAATTTAGTTAAAATTATATATATGCTTATTATTACTTATAAAATATGGAGGTGATTTTATAAATTGAGTATGAATATAGGAGAAAGTCATCCAATTGAAAAACTAATGAAAAGCACACTGGAGAACATAAAAGATATCATAGATGTTAATACTATCGTCGGAGATGCTATTGAATGCAAAGATGGCAGTACAATAGTTCCAATTTCCAGAGTATCCTTTGGATTTGCATCTGGAGGAAGTGAGTTTCAAGGTAAGGAATTCAGAGTTGAAAATAAAGAATTGCCCTTTGGCGGCGGTTCAGGAGCTGGTATAACTATAAGACCTGTAGCTTTTTTAGTTATAAAAAATGATAATATACGATTATTTCCTTTAGATCAGCCTAACACCTACGATAGAATTGTAGACAGCATACCACAAATTATGGATATGTTTAAGGTCAAAAATACACCATAAAAGAAGTCCTATAGTTATTCTATAGGACTTTTTTCATGGCTTAAATCACCTATTGCCGCTTCTTCATTATTATCTTTCATAAGTTCTTCTAAAGCAGGAAGAGAACTTAAATTATCTAAACCAAATTGTCTTAAAAATTCTTCAGTTGTTATATATAAAATTGGTCTTCCAGGAACATCCAGCCTTCCTCTTTCTTTAATTAAACCTTTTTCTAACAGATTCTGTACAGCACTATCGCTTTTAACACCTCTTATTTCATCAATATCTATTCTTGTTATGGGCTGTTTATAAGCTACTATGGATAGAGTCTCTAAAGAGGCCTGAGATAGATACTGCCTGGTACTTGTTTTTAAAAGTTCCTGAATAAAATCACTGTTTTGAGGCTTAGTAACCAGCTGATAATTATTATTAATATTTATAAGCTTTATACCTCTTCTGCTGCTTTCATAGTCCATAGATAGACAGCCTATTAACTCTTTAGCATACTCCGGAGAGCACTGTATAGTTGAGCAGATTTCCTTAATAGATAGAGGTTCTCCACTTACAAATAAAAGAGACTCTATAATAGAAATCAAGCTGTCTTTATTAGACACTTCTTTAAATTCGTACTGTTCAAATTCTAAACTATTCATCTAATACTATCCTTTCAATTAATATCTTGTTGAAGTTAGCCTCCTGTCTAATGGATATAATTCTCTGCTTTGTAAGCTCCAATAAAGCCAAAAATGTTACTACTACCTCCAGTTTGCATTCACATTCATTCATTAAAGTATAAAACTCAATGGTTTTTTCTGTGTCCATTATTTTTTTGATATATTCAAATTTATCTTCGATTTTATATGTGTCTATAGTTATCTTTTCGCTTATAAGTTCTTCTTTGTTATGCTTATTATTAAAATTTTCAATAAGCTTCATGTAAATATTATATAAGTCCAGCATTGTAATATTTATGAACAATTCTTTATAATCCTTTTTATCATCAATAACTTCAGGTTTTTTTGCAAAGACTGTACCTGAATACAACTTTCTGCTTTTTAAAAATTCTGCACCTGCTTTAATTTTTTTGTACTCCAACAGCCTCTTCTTAAGAAGCATGGCAGGATCCTCTTCCTCTTCCTGCTCCTTCTGCACCTTAGGCAGAAGCTCTCTTGACTTAATTTCTATTAATGTAGCAGCGATTACAATAAATTCGGAAGTTATCTCAAGATCCAGCTCTTTCATATCCTCTAAGTAGGATAGGTATTGAGAGGTTATTTCAGACAAATTAATATCATATATTTCCATCTCATTTTTTTGTATTAAATGAAGTAAAAGATCAAAAGGCCCCTGAAAATTATTAATTTTAAAACTTAATTGAGTCATTATATCCCCCTATTTCCTTCGCTACCATTAATAATATCAGTTTATTTTTTTATAATCAATAAAATAAAGCAGGAGCATTCCTGCTTTATTTTAAACTCCATTTTTAAAGAGACCTTTTAAATTAGATTTCATATTATTAAGTATTCCTGATTTCTTTACATCCCTGTCAGAATAAAGTTCTACAGAACCGATTTTTGTATCGTTTATGTAATAATCACAGGTTCCTACTATTTCTCCCGCCTTATATTCCTTTTTATCCTTATTTATAGTTACTTTACTGGTTACAGCTTTATTTTCTCCCCTTTCAACAGTAACGGAAAGATCATTTAAAGCCTTAGCAATGAAAAATCTATCTCCCTGTTTATTTAAATCTACTTTTTCTACCTCTTGGTCTTTTGACAATACCTTTCTGCTTTCAAATTTAGAAAATCCGTAGTTCATAAGCATACTTGCATCTCTGTTTCTAATTTTAAAAGTAGGAGCTCCCATTATTACAGAAAGAACCCTTACTCCATCTCTTACCGCAGTAGCGGATATGCAGTATTTTGCCTCCTCAGTAAAGCCTGTTTTAAGTCCGTCACATCCTTTAAAGAATCTTACCAGTTTGTTATGATTAACTAATCCTATTGGACTCTTTCTTCCTTCAGAAATAGTTTCCATATAGGTACCCGTATACTTTAGCACCTGAGGGTGCTTTAATAGTTCTCTGGACATTAAAGCTATGTCATAAGCAGTAGTCGCGTGTCCATTACTGGATAATCCTGTACAGTTTTTAAAAGAAGTATTCTTCATTCCAAGTTCAGCAGCTTTATCATTCATCATTTTAACGAAGGCTTCCTCAGTGCCTCCTAAATATTCAGCCATGGCTACCGCTGCATCATTGCCTGAAGCGATGGCAATCCCTTTCAAAATCTCCTCTACGGTTCTGACTTCACCGGTATCTAAAAGCATAGTACTTCCGCCCATTTTTTTGGCGTTTTCACTGGCAGTAATCTTATCTGAAAGCTTAATCTTCCCGCTGTCTACTGCCTCCATAGCTAAGAGCATAGTCATAATCTTTGTTACCGAAGCAGGTGCAAATTTTTCATGAGGATTTTCTTCAAATAAGATTTTACCGCTTCCTGCTTCCATTAATATTGCAGATTTTGCTTCCACATTGATGTTTTCTCCCTCTGCCTTTGTATAAATCAGTGGAGGTAAAAATACAATCAAAAGTACAAGTGTAATTAATAATCTTTTTATTTTCATAAATGATATTCCTCCCTTCAAATGTATTTTTACCAAAAATAAATTATTTATCAAAAAAAATAACCCTGTTAGCAGGGTTATTTAATATTTATATTTAACTATTCTACAACTCCGTATATTAATGGAAGTTCTTCCGGCTTTTCCTCAAGAATAGTATAGTTATCCAATATCTTTTCCTTGCATTTTTCTATGTTGCTTTCGTCATTAGAATGGATATAAGCAATAACCTCTCCGGATTTTACAGCATCTCCTCTTTTCTTATTTAGTATAATACCTACAGCTAAATCTATTATACTTTCTTTGGTTGCCCTTCCAGCACCTAACTCCATAGCTGCTAAACCTATATTTTCTGCATGTATCTTATGAACATAACCATCTTTATGAGATAATACAGGAATAACATACTTTGCTTTTGGAAGCAGATCAGTGTTATCTATAGAGGAGGTATCTCCTCCTTGAGCGCCTATGAACTCTTTTAATTTATCTAAAGCCCTACCGGTTTTGATTGTGTTAATAAGCATTTCTCTAGCTTCTTCTTTACTTTTAGCTTTATCTGCTAATATAAGCATATTAGATCCCAGCTCAAGACAAAGCTCTAATAAGTCCTGTGGTCCCTCTCCTTTTAAGGTATCAATAGCTTCCTTAACCTCCAAAGCATTACCCACAGCAAATCCTAAAGGCTGATCCATATCGGAAATTACAGCTTTTGTATTTCTTCCTATCCTCTTTCCTATCTCTACCATTTCAGTAGCAAGAGTGAAAGCATCTTCTTTATTCTTCATGAATGCTCCGCTTCCTATTTTTACATCTAATACAATAGCATCTGCTCCTGCAGCAATCTTCTTACTCATTATGCTTGAAGCTATTAAGGAAACATTGTCAACAGTGCCTGTTACATCCCTCAGAGCATATAGTTTTTTATCTGCAGGTGCTAAATCTCCAGTTTGACCAACTACCGCTAGTTTGATTCTATTGACGTTTTCTATAAATCTATCTTCAGTCATTTCTACAGAAAATCCATTAAATGATTCA
>NZ_CCXI01000067.1 GCF_000820705.1 Clostridium polynesiense
AATCCATTAAATGATTCAAGCTTGTCAATTGTTCCACCTGTGTGGCCTAAACCTCTTCCTGACATCTTAGCTACAGGTACTCCCAAACTTGCAACCATTGGACCAAGTACTAGTGTAGTAGTATCCCCTACTCCTCCAGTACTGTGTTTGTCAACCTTTATACCTTCAATGCTCTTTAAATCTAAAATGTCTCCTGATTTTACCATTGCCATGGTTAAATCAGAGGTTTCTCTTTTTGACATTTTATTAAAGTAAATCGCCATAAGCAGTGCTGAAACTTGATAATCAGGAAGTTCACCTTTTGTATATCCATCTACAAAATAATTTATCTCTTCAGTAGTTAATTCTTTTTTATTTCTCTTTTTTAAAATAATATCGTACATTCTCATAAATATATCCCTCTCTTACATTTCTTCTATTATGCCTTCAACCAGTCTCACAAATTTTTCTGTAGCTTTATTTGCTGTTTCCATGACCCTTATGTGGTCTAAGGGTTCCAAATTATCAGCTATAGCCATATCTGTAATCACAGATATACCAAGTACTTTCATGGACATGTGATTTGCTGCTATTACTTCTGGAACCGTTGACATACCGACTGCATCACCGCCTAAGAATCTTAGATATCTAAGTTCTGCCGATGTTTCATAGGTAGGACCGCTTACTGGTACATAAACTCCATTTTTAACCATTATATTTAACTTTTCTGCTGTCCTGTTCGCAAGGTCAATATATTCTTTTTTATAAGCCTCAGACATATCAGGAAATCTTGGACCTAAAGCATCATAGTTGGCCCCTATTAAAGGGTTATCCCCAATCATATTTATATGATCAGTAATAATCATCAAATCACCAGCTTCAAATTCAGGATTCATTCCTCCTGCAGCATTGGTAATAATCAAACTGTTCACTCCAAGCTCCTTAATAACCCTAATAGGAAATGTTATGGTATTTAAAGGGTAGCCTTCATAAAAATGAAATCTCCCATTCATAGCTATTATTTTCTTGCCTTTAAGCTCTCCAATAATCATTTCTCCTGCATGCCCTTTAACAGTGGACTCAGGAAATCCAGGTATATCTTTATATTTTATTTTAACAGGCTTTTCTATTTTATCTGCCAATTTACCAAGACCGGATCCTAATACTATGGCAATATCTATGCCGCCATCACACAGGGCTTTAATATGATTAGAAGCAGCTTTTATATCCTCTATGGTTTTCATACATATTCCTCCTGTGTTATAGGTCTGAAATAATGTTAGATACAAGTTCAATAAAGTTTGCCTTTACCTTAGCAGAAGTTTCTATAACCTCTTCGTGATTTAAAGGCTGATCTAATATTCCTGCTGCCATATTTGTTATACAGGATATTCCTAAAGTTTCAATTCCACAGTGATTTGCAGCAATAACCTCTGGAACCGTAGACATTCCTACTGCGTCTGCTCCTAGTTTTCTTGCCATTTTAATTTCAGCTGGTGTCTCATATGTTGGACCTGAAAACATCATATAAACTCCTTTTTGAATCTTCAAAGATAGTTTCTCAGATGCATCAATAGCTTTCTCTACTAATCTCCTGCTGTAAGCCTGGGACATATCAGGGAATCTTGGTCCTATCTCCTCATAATTTTTACCTATAAGAGGATTGTCTCCTGAGAAGTTAATGTGATCTGTAATAATCATAAGGTCACCTGGGTTAAAGGAAGTGTTAACTCCTCCTGCAGCATTGGTAACGATTAATTTACTTACTCCGATAAGCTTCATTACGTAAACCGGCATTACCACCGTCTGCATAGGATTACCTTCGTAGAAATGAAATCTACCCTGCATCATAATAACTTTTCTTCCTTTATAATCTCCAATAACAAACTGACCAGCATGGCCTTGAACGGTAGATACAGGAAAATGTGGTATATCGTTATACTTGATAATAACCTTGTTTTCTATCCCCTCAGCCATATCTCCCAAGCCTGAACCTAATATTACTCCTATTTCAGGCTGATAATTCAATTTACTTTTTATAAAATCAGAAGCTTCTTTAATTTTGTTTAAATCCATATGTATTCCTCCTATTTTATTATTTTAAACGTTTAAAAGTAATTAATATATAAAATTATTAAGATAAGAATATTATACTCTTATCTTAACAAATAAATCAAAAAATAGAAAATAAAAGGTGATAAATTCTTTATGCCCGAGGATGAGTCGTGTTATATATTTCTCTTAATTTTTTTCTAGGCAGTACATCAAGATAAATCTGAAGCACATTGACCCCTTTAAGACCTAATAACTCCTGAATAATATTAATATCAGCACCATTTTCAAGAAGGTGAAGGGCGAAGGAATGTCTAAAGGTATTAAGATTTATTTCTTTATTAATTCCTGCTTTAGAAATATAATGCTTAATAATCTTCCATATTCCCTGTCTTGTAAGTATATCATAATTACTATTTATAAACAGGTAGTCGTTCCCATTATCAATCTGTTTTCTTTCATCTAAATATTTTTTTAAGCTTTCTATTGATTTAGTGCCTAAAGGAATAACTCTCTGTTTTTTACCTTTTTGGCACTTCAAAAATTTTAGGTTTATATCAATATCTTGAGTTTTTATGTCTATAATTTCGTTTACCTTTAGTCCTGTACCGTATAAAACCTCCAATAGAGCTTTATCCCTTATTCCCTTAAAGGTTTTACTGTCCGGTAAGGATATAATTCTATCTATTTCATCCTGTGATAAAAATTCAGGAGTTTTCCTTTTAGGCTGTGGAGCGTTATATAGCAATATGTTTTTGTCAATTTTATAATTATTATGAAGAAGAAATCTATAAAATTTTTTAATAGTGTTTATCTTTCTTGTTACAGTAGCTACTGACTTGCTGCCTAAACTGCTGTGAACATAATTATAAATCACATCATTATTAACCTTGATATAATTTATATTATTGACATCAAGGTATACTTTAAAATCTGTTATATCACTTATATAAGCTTTTATAGAATTATTGCTAAGCCGCTTCTTTTCTAAAAAATCATAAAATTCTTCTAATAAATCATTCATATTTATCACCATTTATAATATTTTTTGTTTTTTTAGTAATACCACAGTATAAATAATCCTAAGTACCAATTTATCTTTATTTAGATATTATATGTCTAAGAATGCCTGGTGTAAACACCCCTTCAATAAAAAAGCCCATAAACATTATTAATGCTATTACTATAAAGCAGTATAAATAATTAACTACATTCTTACTATTAGTATAATGGGATGTTTTAATAAATCTGTTTTTAATTTTTTCCAAAGATAAATTAAAAGAATATACCGAGATAATTATAATACAGGCCACATATATTAAATTTTGAGGCATTAATGCTAATAGCGCAAACCCCATTGATTTGTATCCCATACTTACTATTATAAAAGAAAAGGAAAATCCTAAAGTATATCCTTTTATCATATTAGTTATTAATATAACAGGAATTCCAAGGATTGTAAAACCAAAGCCCCATATAACCAATATGATTATAAAATTATTCTTTACAGCTTCAATGATAAGCTCCCTATTATCGAAGCTTTTTTCTTTAAGACTCTGCAAAAATAAAGAAAAATAATCGTTTAGATTATTCATATCATAACTATTCATATATTTTACTGTATAAACTCCCAGAACTATACCTATAGAAAAAAACAGAATAATCAGCATTAGAGCCCACATATTTTTTTCAATTTCTTTAGCTATACCATTCTTCATTAATAAGTTTCCCATTTTAACCTCCAAGTAAAATATTTTTATATATACTATGATAATTATTTTCCATATATGATTAAGTGAATTACATTTAGATTCCATAAAATTAAAGACACCTGCCTATTAAAAATAATCATAAGCAGGTGTCTTTAAAATAAAAAGTTATTTTATATTCATTTTCAGTATTGAGCCCTTTAATTTAATCACTTCAGCTCACTTTGTTTTTAAGTCTTAATTTATCTGCCACCATAGCAATAAACTCAGAATTAGTTGGCTTACCTTTATCATTATGGATGGTATATCCAAAGAGTTTGTTGATAGCTTCAACCTGTCCTCTTCCCCAAGCTACTTCTATAGCATGTCTTATAGCTCTTTCTACTCTTGAAGCAGTTGTATTATACTTTTTAGCTATTGAAGGATAAAGTTCTTTAGTAACAGCTGATAATAACTCCATATCATTAACTACCATTGTTATAGCTTCTCTTAAATACATGTAGCCTTTTATGTGAGCTGGAACTCCTATTTCATGAATTATACTTGTAATTTCTGTTTCTAAATCCATTGGTTCTTTTCTTGTGGATTTAACCTCAGGTGTATCTATAAGAGATATTGATTTTTTTGAGCTATCGCTGGATATTGTATTATTAAACATCTGTCTTATTCTTTTTGTGAATACATCCATATCAAAAGGTTTAACCACATAGTAATCTGCTCCTAAGGTAATTGCTCTTTGAGTAATCTTATCCTGTCCTACTGCAGATAAAACTATTATTCTGGGCATTGGATTTATATCCATGGTGCTCAGCCTTTCTAAGACACCCAAGCCGTCTAAATGGGGCATAATTATATCCAAAACAACCAGGTCAGGCTTTTTTTCTTCTATTAACTTTAAAGCCTCCAATCCATCTTTTGCAATTCCTGTAACTATAATATCTCTTTGATTTAATAGATAATCATTTAAAATATTACAGAATTCCTTGTTATCATCAGCAATAAGTACTGAAATTCTATTTTCCTGCATAAGATTCTCTCCTTTAAGCTTATTCCATTATTTAACAAATTATTAATTCGACAAAAGTAAAATAATTCCTTCTAAAAATGAAACTTTTTATAAAATTTTATAATACAAAAAGATATCATACTATAATGATATCTTTTTATATTATACCTATATCTTACTATTAATCCTAATATTTTTAAACTCATTTTGATAAAATATTTGCATCTTTTATCATCCAATGTATATAAATACCATATCCAGTGTCTGGCTTGTTCACCAGAACATGGGTTACAGCTCCGATTATTTTATCATTCTGTAGTATTGGACTGCCACTCATACCTTGAACTATGCCCCCGGTTTTACTCAAAAGCTCGGAATCTGTAATTTTAATAATCATGCTTTTAGATCCTGGAGCATCCTGAGGTAAAAGCTTAACTATCTCAATATCATATAATTTAGGTCCGCTTTCATCAATTGTAGTAATTATTTTTGCTTTTCCTTCTTTTATTTCTTTTTGAGAAGCAACTTTTAAAGGCTTTTTATATCCGTTTTGTATTATTTTTTCCGAGGCAGTTCCAAATATACCGCAGGCGGTATTGGTATTTACTTTTCCAAGTGCGGTATCTTCATTTACAAAAATACCTTTGAGTTCACCTGGATTTCCTTTTTCTCCTCGTTTTATATTTATTATAGAAGAATCTATAAGCATTCCACTGCTTATTTTTAACATAGAGTTTGTATCTACATCTGTAATTGGATGTCCTAAAGCTCCAAATTTATGTGAATGTGGATCATAAAATGTAAGAGTTCCTACTCCTGCGGTAGAATCTCTCACCCATAATCCTATTTTAAAATTCTCATCATCTTCAGATCTTACAGGAATTAAATTTTTTGTTACCACTTCTCCATTTCTTTCTAGCTGCAGCTTAATTTCTTTACCACTGCCTTTATTGATTATATTGATTAAGCTCTTTGTATTTTCTACAGCTATATCGTTTACCTTAATTATAGAATCTCCAACGGCTATACCAGCCTTCCATCCAGGACTTTCCACCGTGCCTTTTGAAGAACTTATTTCAGCAAATCCTACAACTAGAACTCCTTTAGTTGTTATCTTCACTCCTACACTTTGCCCTCCCGGTATCAGCTCTAACTCCTTTTCCTGGGATTTGGCTGATGCTAAAGCTATATGAGATATATTATTATTTAAATAGCCTATATTTAAATTTTTATTATTGACTTTAAACACAGTATCTTGGTCGCTGCCTCCAGTTAGCAATGTATTGTAGGGAAAAATTAAAAGCAGTAAAGTCAAAATGGGAGTTACGATGTTAAAATTTTTAAATTTATTTTTTCTGCTCATCTTTACTCCTCCTTTTTCTTTTCTCCTTTTAACTTTCCCTGATGTAAGCAACCTTATGCTGTAATAAAGCTGCTATTAAATACAAAGATAATTGAAGTTACTATGATTATGAAATTTTGAAAAATAAAAACCACAAACTAAAATATTAGCTCATGGTCTTATAATTCCAAATTATTGGTTAATTATGTATATTTAATTGCTGTTTTTTTAAATTTGCTAATTTAATTATTTCTTTAGCATTTTGCAGAGTTACTTCAGTAATTTCTACTCCACCTATCATTCTTGCTATTTCTTTTTCCTTTTCAGAGGACTTTAGATTACTAATTTCAGTGAAGGTTTTATCTTTAATGCTGTACTTAGAAACCAGGAAATTGTTATCTGCCATTGCAGCTATCTGAGGAAGATGAGTTACACAGAGAACTTGATGTCTTGTTGATATTAAATACATCTTTTCAGCAACGCTCTGAGCTACTCTTCCGCTTATTCCGGTATCTACTTCATCGAATATAATCGAAGGGATTTCATCATTGTTTACAAACACCGTTTTTAAAGCAAGCATTATTCTAGACAACTCTCCACCGGAAACAACTTTTTCCAAGGACTTTAAAGGTTCCCCAGGATTAGTTGAAATAAAAAACTGAACCTTATCCTTACCATTATTGTAAATTTTATCGCCAAATTGCACATTGACTTTGAAGGTACTCTTTTCCAAACCAATATGTTTAAATTCCTCCATAACGCTTTTTTCAAGCTTTAATGCATTTTTTGCTCTTATTTCGTGTATAGATAAAGCTATATTGTTAAGAGTATTTATTAATTCAGCTTCTTTTTTCTGAAGATTTTTTATGACTTCTTCACCATTAATTAAGTCTTGGTATTGCTTTATAAGTTCATCTTTATACTGTAAAATCTCATTAACAGATCTTCCATATTTTTGTTTATAGTTAGAAATGATGTATATTCTATTATTTATTTTTTCCAATCTTTCTTCATCATATATTATATTATCCTTCAAACTTCTTATATCATTTATTATTTCTTCTAAAGAAAAGCTTAAGCTTTCAAGGTTCTTACTTATTTCCTCCACTTTTGTCATATGCTTGCTTATTGAAGAAATTTCACTTAAAGCATGAGAAACTAAGTCATAAGCTGACTGTCCTTCTCCATATTCATTAAGTAAAGAATATACATTATTTAATCCTAAACTGATTTTTTCAGCATGACTTAAAATCTTAAACTCTTCTTGAAGTTCAGCTTCTTCCTTTACAGATAAATCCGCTGATTGGATATCATCAATTTGATATTTTAGGAAGTTTACTACGTTCTGTTCATCCTTGCTGCCCTTTAATTCTTCTATTTTGCTCTTTACTGAAATATACTCATCATAAATATTTTTATATTCATTTAAATTCTTAGATAAATTCTTTTCTGAAAAACTGTCAAGATAATTTATATGATTGTTCACTTCCAGTAAATTTTGATTTTCATGTTGACCATGTATGTCCAAAAGCGTTTTTGAAATTTCCCGTAAAGTGCTCAAAACAGCAGCCTTACCATTAATTTTACTAATGCTCTTTCCATTCTGAAAAGTTTCTCTGCTTAGTATAACTACATTATCTTTATCTATATTAAGGTCATCCAGAATATTTATTGTTTTATTAGATTCTAATGTAAAAATAGCCTCTACATAGGTTTTGTCTTCACCGGTTCTTATTAAATCCTTATTGAATTTATTTCCCATTACAAAATTAATTGCATCTATAAGGATAGATTTACCTGCTCCTGTTTCTCCAGAAAGCACATTAAACCCTTCAAAAAAGGATATAGTAAGCTTATCTATAAGAGCAAAATTATTAATTGTAATTTGTAATAACATAAAACCACCTATTCTTAATCTAAGAGATTAATTTTCTAATCTTATTAACTAATTCTTCAGCACTGCTTAAGGTGCGGGTTAAAATAAATATTGTGTTATCCCCTGCTATAGTTCCTGCTATTCCTTCAATTTTAAGAGAATCAATAGCTTCTGCAGCAGCAGGAGCAGAACCGGAAATAGTTTTAACAACAACAAAATTATTTATATTTTCTACTCCTAAAGTTGTATTAGCTAGTATACTTACCAATTTATGAGATATGTCATCATCTCCTTGAGATATTGAAACATACTTATAAGTACCCTTTGAAGTCAATACCTTAGTAAGCTTTAATATTTTAATATCTCTTGAGACTGTAGCTTGTGTAATATCAAAACCGGAAAGCTTGAGCTGCTCTGCTAATTCTTCTTGGGTTTCTATATCTCTTTTACTTATTATCTCAAGAATCTTAGAATGTCTTTTAGATTTCATCACTATCACCTGCACACTCTCTGGTTTTGTTAATAAGCTTTGACCTAAGAATTGTAAAGTAATCCAGATCTTTAAAGTTTACAATATTAATTTTTATATCAGCC
>NZ_CCXI01000068.1 GCF_000820705.1 Clostridium polynesiense
AGTTTACAATATTAATTTTTATATCAGCCTTTGTTATCATAACTTCATCCTCATCACTTAACTTTAAAGAATTCTGACCATCAGTAGTTAAAAATATATCCTGCTCAATCTTTTCAAATTTAATCTTTACTCTTTTACTACCATCTAATACTATAGATCTGAACATGTGTGTATGAGGGCATATAGGAGTAATTAATATATTATCCAAATCAGGATATACTATTGGTCCTCCTGCAGATAAAGAGTATGCGGTAGAACCTGTAGGGGTACTTATTATAATTCCATCCGCTGTATAAGCTGTATAGAGTTTCTCATCTACGTATATCTTAAATTTAAGAATCCTAGAAAGAGTACCTCTTGAAATCACTGCATCGTTTAATGCAAAGCCCGTTTCCTTTCCCGTACTGCATTGCAGCAGCATTCTCTTATTAATTATAAAGTCTCCAGATACCCATTTTTTAAAGTATGTAGGAAAACTCTTTAAATCACAGCTGCTTAGAAATCCTAAATGCCCTATATTCACACCGAATATAGGAACCTTAGAACCATAGATATATCCGGCTGTGTTTAATATGGTGCCATCACCGCCTAAGGCTAAGAGAACTTTTAAGCCATCTGATGCTTCTTTAGTTAATCCCATAGAGTTTTTAAAAACGGTAATATTAGAATCAGGTATAATATTTTTTATAGTATCCTGTACTTTGTTTAATATAACTCCTTCAGGGTCTTTAGAAACATTAACGTTTATTCCAATATTATATTTCACCATGTATCCTCCATTAATTATTCAATCCCTGATGAGATGCCTTTACTACTTCATTTATTGTATCTCTTGGAAATACTTTCGAATTACCATCTGTCTTAGTAAAGTGTATAAGATACTCTATATTTCCCTCAGGGCCTTTTATAGGTGAATAATCTATACCTTTAATTGTAGTGTTATTTTGTTCTAAGAACTCAACAATTTTACTAATAACTTCAATATGGGTACTTTCCTCTTTTACTACTCCCTTTTTGCCTACCTTTTCTCTTCCCGCTTCGAATTGAGGCTTAATTAATGCAACCACCTCACCCTGGTCAGTAAGGAGGTTTAATATTGGTGGTATAACCTTTGTCAGTGAAATAAAAGAAACATCAATACTTGTAAAATCAATATAATCCTCTATTTGATCCGAAGTTAGGTATCTAACGTTAGTTCTTTCCATGCATACTACCCTTGGATCAGTCCTGAGCTTCCAGTCAAGCTGGCCATATCCCACATCTATGGAATATACCTTTGATGCTCCGTTTTTAAGCATGCAGTCTGTAAATCCTCCAGTAGAAGCTCCTACATCCATGCAGATTTTATCTTTTAAAATTATATTGAAAGATTTCACTGCCTTTTCAAGTTTGAAGCCTCCTCTGCTTACATAGGGCATTTGCTCACCCTTATACTCTATCTCAGCATCTTCCTTTATTTTTTCTCCGCATTTATCTATCCTTATTCCGTCAACAAAAACCTTACCAGACATTATTCCGGCTTTTGCTTTTTCCCTAGACTCAAAAATTCCTTTTTCCACAAGAATTTGATCCAGCCTGATTTTCTTAACTGTCATAGATACCTCCTTATAACTAACAGAGCTTAATAACCTCATCACATATAGCTTCGGGGTCTAAATGGTGTAATTTATACAAAACTCCTGTTTCACCATGCTCTACAAATTCATCTTTATATCCCATAATAGTAATTTTACAGGTATGATCCAAGGTGTTTATATATTGAAGCACAGCGCTTCCCAAACCACCTTTAACTATATTGTCCTCTACTGTTATTATTTTGTAATTTTCTTTCACTAATCCTGCTATTAAATCCTTGTCAATAGGTTTTACAAAGCAGGCATTAATTATTAATGGATTAATACCCATACCTTCTAGTTTTTCTTTGGCCAATACCGCATGCTGTACCATTTTTCCAGAAGCAATTATAGCTATTTTTTCTCCATGTTTCACTACTTCCCAGTTTCCTAATTTAATATTTTCAATGCTTTTCATTTTAACTAAATCACAGCCTCTTGGGTATCTTATTGCAATTGGGAACTTTTGATTAATGCTCCACCTCAAAAGACTCTTTAATTCATCCATACATTTAGGTGCTGCTACTGTCATGTTAGGAATATGGGATAAGTAGGAAAGGTCGAAAATCCCCTGATGAGTTTCACCATCTTCTCCTACAATTCCAGCCCTATCTATGGCAAATACTACAGGAAGCTTCTGTATACAAACATCATGGAGTATCTGATCATAGGATCTTTGAAGAAAGGTTGAATAAACAGCAAAAACAGGTTTTAATCCTTCTTTGGCCATACCGGCAGCTAAGGTAACAGCATGCTGCTCTGCTATACCTACATCAAAGAATCTATCAGGGTATTTTTTAGAAAAATTTTTAAGCCCTGTACCATCAGGCATTGCTGCTGTGATTGCTACAACATTGCTATTTTCTTCAGCTATTTTCTCCATTTCCAATCCAAAAACTTTAGAATAGTTTTCTCCTGCTCCGCTTGCAGATATTTCTCCGCTTGTAAGGTCAAAAGGCCCCACACCATGAAATTTGTTTGGGTTTTCCTCTGCAAAATTATATCCTTTTCCTTTTTGAGTTATGGTATGAATAAGCACCGGTCCGTTAAGGTTCTTGGCTTGAGAAAGCATCTTAGATACCTCTTTAATATTGTGACCGTCTATGGGACCAAGATATTTTATACCCATTTCTTCAAAAAGCATACCAGGAACCACAAACTGTTTTATGCTGTCCTTTACCCTTTCTATGGAACTTACAAGATTCTTACCCAGAATAGTCTTTTCAAGAGTGCTGTTGAATTCGCTTTTTAACTTGTTATAGCTGGGATCAATTCTTAGATTGCTCAAATATGTAGATAATCCCCCTACATTTTTGGAAATAGACATTTGGTTATCATTCAATATAACTATTAGCTTTGTCTTATGAAATCCAACATCATTCAACGCTTCTAATGCCATACCTCCAGTAAGAGCTCCATCTCCAATTACAGCTATGACATTATGCTTTTCTTTCATAATATCTCTGGCTCTCGCCATCCCCAATGCTGCAGAAATCGATGTGCTGCTGTGTCCGGTATCAAAATAATCATAGGGGCTTTCAGCTCTTTTAGGAAATCC
Organism: Clostridium polynesiense; assembly: GCF_000820705.1. Lineage (GTDB taxonomy): Bacteria > Bacillota > Clostridia > Clostridiales > Clostridiaceae > Clostridium_AA > Clostridium_AA polynesiense. Next base: position 3,172 of record NZ_CCXI01000068.1, read on the forward strand.
GCTTAAGCCTTTATACTTTCTCAGTTTATCAAATTGATCCTTTCTGCCTGTTAATATTTTATGCACATAAGATTGATGCCCTACATCCCATACAATCCTATCCTCTTGGAAATCAAATACATTAAATAAACTCAAAGTAAGTTCTACTACCCCTAAATTTGATGCCAGGTGTCCTCCTGTCTCAGATACCTTATCAATCAAAAATCTTCGTATATCCTCTGCTAAAAAATCAAGCTCCTTAATAGACATTTTTTTTATGTCTTCCGGAGATTTATATCTATCTAAAAATGTATACATAAGATTACCCCTATTTTAATAGTTTCTTTCTAATAAATATTTTGTTATCAGTAGTAAAGATTCAGTATCATACTTTAGAGAGGTCAGCTCTTTAATACATTCTTCCGTAAGCTCCCAGCACTTCTCCTTGCATTTATCAAGGCCTAATAAGCTTATATAAGTAAATTTATTATTATCTAAATCACTATGTGTATTTTTACCTAAAACCTGTGCATCTCCTTCAACGTCTAATATATCATCTTTAATCTGAAAGGCTAACCCTAACTTTTCTCCAAAGCTTTTTAAGGTGGTTATGTCCTCCTCAGGAGCATCTGCTAAAACTGCTCCTGCTAAAATTGATGCCTTTATAAGCTCCGCGGTTTTTTTGCTGTGAATATACTCAAGCTCCTCCAGTGTGGATTTCTTGTTCTCATTTAGAATATCTAGAGTCTGACCGCCGATCATCCCCTCGCAGCCTGCGCTTTCACCCACTATTTTAACTGCTTTTAATGCGTTTTTACCTTCTTTTAAGGCATAAGAAATCATAACATTGAAAGCTTCATTCAAAAGGCCATCTCCAGCTAATACTGCAATAGCTTCTCCATATACTTTATGATTGGTAGGCTTTCCTCTCCTTAAATCATCATCATCCATACATGGTAAATCATCGTGGATTAATGAATAGGTATGTATCATTTCTATTGCTCCTGCAAAAGGAAGTATTTTGCTTCCCTTTTCATTTTTAATCATTTCATAGGTCAGCATCATTAATATTGGTCTTATTCGTTTTCCTCCTATGTTTAAGCTATAGGACATGGAATCGTACAGAGTTTTATTAAATGTACCCTTCTCTTCAAAATACTGCTTCAAATAGGTATCTACATCATTTTTAATCTGCTGAAATTTTATCATCCTTCAAAATCCTCAATGGTATCTTTCTTTAGTATTTTTATTTTTTCTTCAGAATCTTTTAGGAGCATATAAAGCTTATTTGTAAGCATAATACCCTCTTCATACAGTTTCATAGATTCTTCCAGGCTTGTATTGCCTGTTTCCATTTTTTCTAAAATTCCTTTAAGTTTATCTATCATCTGCTCATAGCTTTGGCTTTTTTTAGGCATTATTCAATCTCCTTCTCTGCAGCAATAAATTTCCCATTTACAGTGCCATTATAAAATCTTAAGGTAGTTTCTTTATCAATTTCATAATCCTCTACAGATTTTATAATTTTGTTACGCTGATACACCACACTGTATCCCTTATTGAGCACGTTAAGTGGATTATAAGCATCTAAAAGATTTTTATAACCTTCTAAATCTAAATAGCCTTTATTTATTTTGTTTGCTATTATCCCCTTTAATTTATCATAACAATTATCAACTTCACTATATCTATGCACTATATAATTCATAGGATTATAGTTTTCCAAGGTTCGTTTATAAAGTTCCAGCATCCTATTTCCCTCTGATATGAATTCATTTATATTTTCATGAAGTTCTTCTTTAAGTTCAAATACCTCTCTAAAAAGCTCTTCCTGAGGCATCACAGCAATCTCAGCTGCCTGGG
>NZ_CCXI01000069.1 GCF_000820705.1 Clostridium polynesiense
CCGCAAAATCGCATATTGTAAAATCCGTTTCATGACCTACCCCTGATATTATGGGAATTCTGCAGTTATAAATGGCATAGGCTAATTTTTCATCATTAAAAGCCCATAATTCCTCTATAGATCCCCCTCCCCTAGCAACTACAATCACATCAATATCTTCCATAGAGCTTAGGGTATTAATTCCGTTTATAATACTTTCAGAAGCTTCATTCCCCTGAACCAAAGCAGGGTAAATTATAATCTCTGTGCCCGGATTTCTCCTTTTAGCCACCTGGATGATGTCTTTTACTGCTGCTCCTGTAGGTGAAGTGATAACTCCAATTTTGAAAACATATTTAGGAATTTCTTTTTTAATCTCTTCTAGAAATAATCCTTTTTTACTGAGCTTTTCTTTAAGATTATTGAATTTTATATATAATTCTCCCATTCCAATGTCATTTATAGTGCTTACGTAAAGCTGATAAGAACCGTCTTTTATATAAACGGATATCCTTCCTACAGCTTCAACTTTTCTTCCGTTATTTAATGGTATATTTAAATAATCCGCATTGCTTTTAAACATTATACAGTTTATTTTACTGTTTTCATCCTTTAAAGAAAAGTAAATATGACCGCTGTTATGGTACTTCAAATTAGATATTTCTCCCTGAACTCTAATATTATTTAATATAAAGTCGTTATCCATCACTTTTTTTAAATATCCATTTAGTTCAGTTACACTTAAGGTTTTAATATACATTGCTTTTATACGCCTCACAAACATGCAGTAATAACAATGTTGTAGTAAGGGCTCCTACTCCTCCCGGTACTGGTGTTACATAGGAAGCTGTATCAATTACATCTTCATAATCTACATCTCCAGTAATCTTCCCATCTACACTGGAAGTTCCTACGTCAATTACTATAGCCCCTTCTTTAACAAAGTCTTTATTTATAAATTTAGGCCTGCCAATGGCAGAAACCAATATATCTGCTTCTTTACAAATTTCTTTTAAGTTCTGAGTTTTAGAGTGACATATAGTCACCGTAGCATTTTCTCTTAGTAATAAATGTGCAGCAGGTTTACCTACTATAGTACTTCTTCCTATTACTACTGCTCTTTTACCCTGAATGCTGCTTTCTGCTGTTTTAACAAGGGTTAAAACGCTCTCCGCAGTACAGGGGGGAAAAACTCTTTTCATCCTTATATAACTTACTAATGTTTATCTCAGATTGACCATCCACATCCTTTTTATAAGAAATTGCGGAAAGAACATTGTTTAAATCCATAGATTTAGGAAGTGGAAGCTGTATTATTATACCGTGTATACTGTTATTATCATTAGCCTTGTGTATGTTTTTTATAAGCTCCTCTTCTGTAATACTATCAGGGTAGTTTTCACTGACAAAATCGATTCCTAACTGTTCGCTTAGCTTCTTTTGATTATTTATGTAGAACTCCGAACCCTTGTCATCACCAACTTGTATGGATAATAATCTTGGAAGCATCTTGCCCTGAGCCTTTAAATCATCAGTAAACTTCTTTATTTCCTCTCTGATCTTCTCTGCAGCTAATTTGCCATTTAACTTGTTACCCATAATTCTCACCCCATTAATTAATTATTTATTGGTTGATTTATAAACCTTATCCAAAAGTCCATTTACAAATGATACGGATTTCTCATCTGAATATTTCTTGCAAAGCTCTATCGCTTCGTTTATTGAAACCTTTCCTGGAACATCCTCTGAAAACAACATTTCATAAATGGATATTCTTAAAATAGATAAGTTTATTTTTGATATCCTGCTTATCTTCCAATTTTCAGAATTCTCTTCAATTATATCATTTATTTTAGAAATATTACTATTTACTCCTGTGACAATTCTTTTAATAAATTCTTTATCTGAGCCCTCCAGTTCAAGCTCTTCAAAATACATCTCACAATCATCCAGTATCTCATTTAAAGGAATATCATTAAAAGAATTTTGAAATAATATCTTCATCGCTGCTTCTCTAGATTTTTTTCTATTCATATTATCCTCCAATAAAATATGCGTTGTTATATATAATTATTATCAACACAATATACTAATTTAAAACACAAGTAAACACCCTCTGGTATTCAGAGGGTGTAAAATTACTCAGCAGTTATTTCTTGATTTGCAGTCTTTGGAACAATTATGTTTTGAACAAATACATTTACAGAAGATACCACTAATCCAGTCATGGCTTCTACTGTCTTTTTCACATTTTCTTGTACTTGCAGTACTACTTCAGGTATTTTAATTCCATACTCAACCGCTATGGTAAGCTCTATATTGGCGGATTCCTCTTCCACTGAGACTTTTACTCCTCTTGCAACATTTTTCTTACCTGTAAGCATTTGAGTTATTCCACCGGTAACACCCTGATTGATTTCTACAATACCATTTATTTCCGCAGCGGCAATTCCTGCTATTACACAAACTACTTCATCAGAAATTTTTACAATTCCAAGGTTTGCGTCATTATTTAAGGTTTCATTCATCTCTGTTAACCCTCCTATTTTGCAATGCAAAACTTGTTAATCTTAGGTACATTATATCAAAAGAATTATTGATTTACAATTATTCTTTTGTTTCAATAATCACGTCTTTAATTTGAGAGGTACTGGTTATAACCTCTTGTATCTGGCTTATTTGTTTTTGGGTGAGTTTTTCCTTTGATTTTACAAAAACTCTTGCCTGGTTATTATCGATAAGACATATAACATCTTCAAAATTTTTGCCCTTTAAAGAAATCTCGATGGAATTTTCATATTTCTGGTTTGTAGTTATTTTGGTAAATTCAGCTGTAGCTTTATCTTTATTTTCCTTTGAGGTATTTTTATCATCTATTATACCCTTTAATGTCTGTATAGTTCTTAAATCTTTTTGTTCCTTTTCAGATCTGGCATAGGTAAAGTAATCGTTTTTATTTCCTTCTTTAGCTTCCTTTAAATTTTTTAATGCAGAAAGATCTGTGGTTCCTACATCTGTAATAGGTCCATTTACCTTAGCCGCTAATATGCCTGTACATATTATTAGAGCTAAGAGTGTTAAAATAACACCTGCCTGTTTTTTGTTCATGTTAAAATCCTCCCATCTTATATTCTAATGAATTATATGCTATTTTTTCATTGGATATACATAAACTTTATCCAGTTCAATGTTATAAAGTTTAGATACAGCTTTTTCTATATTAAACTTTACAACCTCATCTCCGGCACCTTCCGCTACTATAACCACACCTGATAATTTTGGTTTATTAGTCTTAAGCACAAAAGGTTCATTTTTCATACCGCTGTTACTCATAACTACTTTGCTTCCGTCATTATTTTGATTGCTTGTTCTCTTGCCACCTTCGTTATCCATTTCTTCTGTATGGTTTTCCGATTTATTAATATCTATTGCAGGAACCTGTTCCTCACCGCTTTGAAAATAAAGCATTACATCCACTCTTCCTACACCATCCATCTGTGTAAGAATATACTTTAAATCATTTTTTTGATTTTGCTCGTAGCTGGATACATAATTTGCTGTTTTCACCTCTTCGCTTTTTACTGCATTTACTTTTGCATCTCCTCCGCTGCCGAAGGTGTCAATTACTATATAAAATAAAATAAGCAGAAGTATTATGATTAAGTAATTCCAGCTGAACTTTTTGTTGTCAAGCTTAAGAATATCTTTTAACTTTCCAATATTCATAACATATTACTCCTTATACCTATATTTTGTAGACCTTTATCTTTTCTACGGGTATGCTGGTTTTTTTCCAAATGGAATTTTTAATTTTTTCTCCCTGAAGGTCTGTATCGTTATTAAAATTAGAAGCTCTTTCCCATTTATCATTTATATTAATCTTTTTAATTTTTCCTGTTGAACTGCTAATATATCCGATATTTATTTCTTTTATGTCAAACACTTTTTCCTGTTCATTATAGAAGGATAAAACTTCGATCTTAAAATCACTGTCTTTAAATTCATCCTTAAGAAGTTCTTTAAGGCTCAGCTTTATATTTTCCTCAAACTTTCTTTCAGTGATATGAATGTTTTTTTCTCTATAATCCTCAATATTATACATATCTGTACTTATACTCATATACTTATCTATATTCTTTTGCAGGTTAATATCCTTATTTAATAGTGATATCATAGGATTTATAACCACTATCATCAGGATAAGCCCTAAAATCAATTTGCAATACTTTTTGAAATTATTATCAGGCAGCAGAATCTCAACTGCTGTTATAAATATTAATGCCGCACAGATATTTGAAACCCATGCTTTAATGAATAACATCAAATCACCTCATCCTGATATAACAAATTTGCCTGCGGAGGCCATTATGGAAACCATTATAAATACATTACAGATACACTTATAAGGGAAGACATAATTAGGATTAATGAATCACCTGCTGAGGAAATACAGCTTACAATTCTAGTATCACTTATAGGTTCTATAAAAGCAGCAGTAAGCTTGTACACAATAGAACATAGAAAAAGCTTTAAAATAGGTGTTATTACTATGAGAAGCATTACTATCAATCCTAAGGTACCTATGGCACTTTTAAGGATTAGTGAATATCCCGCAACTGATGCAATGGCATCGGACATAGCCTTACCTATTATAGGTATAAAATTATCCACTGCAAATTTAGCGGTTTTTAATGTCACCGCATCTAGAGTATTGGAGGTTATACCTCTTATTGTAACTAAAGCTATAAATACCGTAATCATAAATCCCTGAATCCATATTACTCCTTGTTTAACCAATCTACATAAACCGTTAATCTTATGCTCTTCTGAAATATTGTTTACAAATTGAAGCATAAATCCTGCCAGTACCAGGGGAATAATAAAATCCTTGTATATCTTAGGGCAAAGATTTACCGCAGTTATTATAATAGGATCCATAGCAGCCACCTGCGCTATTCCTCCTACAGTAGCCAGAAGTGTCATTAATACCGGTATAAGCGCCATCATAAAATTAGATATTTTTTCTATGGTGGATTTAGCTATATCTACAGAAATTAAAAAGCTTTTTGTTAACACTATAATCAGAAGAGCGTAGCAGGCAAAATAAGCTATGCTGCTAATAGAATCATTAGCAAATGCTCCCTGAAGATTTTTTAAAAGTGCAGCAAGTATTGCAATAACAATTAGCATTACAGATAGTTTTATAAAAGATATAAGCTCCCGTATAAAGATCGATGCAATAAGGGCAACTATTTTTTTAAAGGATAAATTTCCCTGACCATTTTTTAGATAGTAGTCCAAATAATCTTTAATATCTAAATTATTTAAAAGTTCTTCCTGAAGCTTTATATCATTAATATAATTATATAGTGAATGTATTTTTTCACTTTCCAGTTCTTCATAGCTGTTCTCCTCTGCAGCTTTTACGCTAATACCTGTATTGAACATTAAAATTATTAAAAGCAAGTATATCAATTTTTTCATAACTTTCCTCCTTACATGATTTTAAGGATGGACTCTAATAAAGACATCAGTATAGGTAAAGCTAAAACCAAAATGAGAATTTTACCAGAAAGTTCAATGGTATTTGCTATTGCTTTAGCTTCTGCATCTCTGCATAATTCACTGCCGAAGGAGGCTAAAAACGCTATTGCAACTATTTTAAATACCATATTTAAATATACTGTATCAATATTAGCTTTAAGTGCTATCTCCTGCATAAAGTGCAGAATAGCTGATAGTTTATCTATAATGAACAAAAAAATCAGTATACCTGTTACCATTCCAACTAATACTGCAATTATATCTCTCCTGTCCTTAAATATTAGAAATATAAATAATCCAATTAAGCCTACAGAAACAATTTTAAATATTTCCATTGCTTCCACCTAAAACATGAACATAGTTTTAAGAGAAGTAAATAATTGGTTTATTAAATTGATAACCATTAACAGAATTATTAATAATCCGGTTAGGTTGGTAATGGTTGCAAGTTCACTCTTTCCGCTGGTAGTCAATATCTTGTCTATAATTATGATTAAAATTCCGGCTCCTCCTATTTTGAATAATAAGCTAACATCAAGCATTATTTTCACTCCTTATAATAATAAAATTACAATTCCTAACCCAGAGCAGATACCTAAATATCTGTACATCTTTAGGTTTTTTCTCACAGAGTCTTCTGAATCATCAATACTCTTTTTAAGATTATTTGAGGCCAGAGCAAAAATTTTTTCATGCCCAAGAATATCCACTTCCCCTAGACTTTTTGACAAATCCATTATTATAGATAGATCTTCATCAGTAAAATTTAACTGTTCCTTATATTTTTCAAAGGAAAAAGTGAAAGCTTCATAAACACTATCAAATTTATTTTCACTTAAACTTAATGAAATTTCTAAAAACAAGGGTTTTATACATCCTTTACTCTTCATGGCTATATTGCTCACAGCAGTAGGGAGAGAAGTGTAGGCGAAGAGTATTTCATTTTCTAACTGTAGAAGAGACCTCTGCAGTTCTTTTAAATTATTAAACCTTTTTTTATATCTCTCACCATATATAAATCCTGTATACGAGCAAATAGCAACAATTAAGGAACATAATACAGCTTTAATCATAATCATTCCTCCAAAGTGTTTTATCCGCCTTCAAATCATATATCTCGGAAATCTTCCCTGGTTTTTCTCTGTTTAAAAGCATCACTGCTATATGAAAAATATTATTATTAATGAGTTCTTTAAATACCAACCTTTCAGTAAAATCCTTTAAAGACTCTCCATGAATTGAACAAATCAAATCAACTCCACAGTTATAAGCCATAATTATGCTTTCTGAATCTTTAACAGTTCCTATTTCATCGCATATAATTACTTCAGGGGACATACTTCTTATTGCCATCATTATACCTTCACTTTTAATGCAGCCGTCATATATGTCTGTTCTTATTCCTATATCCATGCCTGGAATCCCCATACAACATCCTGCAATTTCACTACGTTCATCCATTAAGGAGACTTTCCTGCCTTTTTAAATGTTTCCATTTGATATATTCCTTGTAATATCTCTAAGCAATGTAGTTTTACCGCATTTAGGAGGGGAAATGATTACAGTATTTAGCACTCTGTTATCCTTTTTTAAAAAAGGAATTAAAAAATCCGAGCAGCCGATAAATTCTTTACCGATTCTTATATTTAATGATGAAATATTTTTTATAGTTTTTATCTTATTATCTTCTATAATGCATTCTCCACATATTCCTATCCTATGTCCACCTTTAAAGGTTATAAATCCCTGCTTTATATCTTCTTCAAAAGCATATATAGAATAACTGCTTATTTTTTGAATCACAGCGCTTATATCTTCTCTCTTTGCTTTAAACGCCGTCACATATTCACTTTTGTCAGTTTGGATTATAACAGGGCGATTCAGTCTAATCCGTAACTCTTGAATTTTGTCCATATCTTCTAATGTGTTAATGTAATTAATTATTTTATCAGGCAATAATTTAAATATTTCTCTATGGTTTATCATCTTTACCTCCTTTTTTTAGAGGCTGCTAACCTCTATATCTTTATATAAATCTTATTTAATTAACCTAAATTTTATTACAAAAAAATAAGAACTCAGAATTAATAAATTCTGAGTTCTTATTAAAACAGCTTATTATCACAATTGGGGCAATGGAGATGCTCCTTCATCAAATCATCTTCAACGTATATATTTTCACCGCATTTACTACATTTTACTTCTACATAAATAAATTCTTCATCGTCTTCTTGGGATGGAACAATTTCTTCTCCAAATATCTCTTCTTTGATGTTATCCATATCCTGTTCTAAAAATTCCGCATACTCTAGAGTATCCTGAAGTTTTTCTTTTAGTTCTTGTATCTCATCTGTCATATTTTCAATATGAAGCATTAAATTCGATAATATCTCTTTTACTTCTTCATTACCCTCTAATTTAAGAATCATTTTATTAACGCTCTCCAGCCTCTGGTTATCTTTCATAAACATCACATCCTATATATAAAATAAGCTAAGTCATAGACTTAGCAGTATTTTAATAATTAAACTCTTTCCATATAATCTCCGGTTCTTGTATCTATTCTTATAGCGTCTCCTTCATTCACAAAAAGTGGAACGTTAATAACAGCACCTGTTTCCAGTGTAGCAGGTTTAGTAACGTTAGTTGCAGTATTTCCTTTAACTCCTGGCTCAGTTGCAGTAACAACTAATTCTACAAAGTTTGGCGCCTCTACGGAAAAAGCCTCCCCTTTGTAAAACTTAATTATTGCAAACATATTCTCTTTTAAGAATTTTATTGCATCTTCAACCTTTTCATAATTCAAAGGTATCTGCTCAAAGGTTTCTTGATCCATAAAGTAGTAAAGTTCTCCATCTGAATAAAGATATTGCATTTCTTTTCTTTCTATAACAGCCTCCTGAAGCTTCTCAGTTGGATTGAATGTTTTATCTGTAACTCCTCCAGAAATAACATTTCTTAATTTAGTTCTAACGAAAGCAGCTCCTTTACCAGGTTTAACATGCATAAAATCAACTACTGTAAAAACTTGTCCATCTAATTCAAAAGTTGTGCCTTTTCTTAAATCACCTGCTGATATCATCAGTATCCCTCCAAAATCAATTAATTCATTTATATTATAACCCTTTCAGGTAAATTAATACCATGCTTATTTGCCCTGAAGGTTATTAATTATTGCTAAAGCACCTAAATAATACGAGAATTCTCCAAACCCGCTTATACATCCTATACATGCTTCTGCAGTAACCATATTCTTTCTAAAATTTTCTCTTCCGTTAATATTTGTAAGATGTACTTCCACCACCGGTATGCTCACACTTCTTATGCTGTCCATAATAGCTATACTGTAATGAGCATAGGCTCCCGGATTTATTATTATACCTTGATATTTTTCTACACTGTCCAATATGGCGGATATAATTTCTCCTTCGTAATTAGTAGTTATAAAATCAAGGTCTGCAGTCCCCTTTAATCTATCTTTTAGATTACTGTTTATTTTATCCAAAGTAAGATTTCCATAGATTTCAGGTTCTCTTTTACCTAATGCGCATAGGTTAGGGCCGTTAATAACTAATATCCTCATAAACATCATCCTAGACCTTATTATCGTACTTATACTAGAATACAACAATGATATTTTATCAAATGTATTTTATTTTTGCAATTACAAATATATATTTAACTATATTTCTTAACTCTTTCCTTTATAATATTTACAATTTCTTCAATTCTCTCTTCTTTAACAGAAAGGTTTATAGCAGATTTTAAATAACATTCCTTTCGTATGCTATACAAGTTTTCAATAGTTTTATGCTTATCTTCAGCTTTTCTAATTAAAGGTCTTTCTAAATCATTATAAAGCCTTTTGTTCAACACCTTTAAATCTGTATTTATAAAGACTGTTATCCCTATTTTATCCAAAATATCCATATTATTTAAATATATAGGCATGCCTCCTCCAGTAGAAATTACTGCATTTTTCATATTATAATTTTTTAAAATCCATTCTCTTTCTTTTTCTCTAAAGAAGGTTTCTCCATAAGTCCTGAATATCTGGTTTATAGTTAAACCGCTTTCTACTTCTATTCTTTCATCAGTATCAAGAAATTTCATATTAAATTCTTGTGCAAGGATTTTCCCCACTGAACTTTTCCCGCTTCCAGGCATTCCGATAAGAATGATGTTCTTCACTGTTTTTTTACTCCTTTTCTATTATAACTTATATTTAAAAATATATTATATTTTTTATCTTCTTTTAATCGAAGGCTTATATCTTTTATATTGCAGTTATCATTTTCTTTTATGTAGTGCATAAGCTTTAATATTTCTTCTGAATTCTGATCACTTTGTAAAAATATCTCATAATTATTATCACCAAAGAGTATTCTTTTTATTTCAAGGTCTTTAAAGTTTTTTAATTCTTCAGTATATGAATTAACGTCTATATAAACATATTCATCATTATTATAATTTTTAAAATGTGTAACTTCCACCCTTTCCTTTTTAATTATATTACTATATTTAACCATTATAAATATCTGATACGTTATACATAAAAAAAAGCTGATAATTAAGGTTTTTAAATAAAGTTTTTTCATTTTCCACCTCTATTTATATAAAGGGTGGTGATTTCATCGGATTTATCAATCCATGAAATATCCTTGAGAATTAAATTTCTTTTACCGTTTATGGATTTAATTATATTGAATCTCTCATTCTCCGATGAACCCTTAACCTTTATCACTGAACTTTGTGACTTTATATCAGCATATACTATTTTTTCTTCAGCAAAATCATTAATAGTATATAATACTTCGCTTATATAATTATATAATCCCTCTTTATTCCTTTTATTTTCAACTTTTTTTCCGTTAACTTTTTCTCTTTCTATTTCTTCATTATTAACGTAGATAGATCCATTGATAGATTTTATTTTATTATATTCCCTGCACAAATTATAATATCTTGGAAACAAAAAGAAGATTATACAGATTTCCATAAGAATAACTATCTTTAAATTCTTTAAGTCCTCTATATTCTTTCTTTCGTAGTTTTTTACAGGAAAAAAATTTTTATACTTTTTTATTGCCATAATCAGTAAGCAGCTCACTTTCCGATAACCTTAAAATAAAAGCTTCTTTTATATCCTTTATAGGTAAATATTTATTTATGATACTTTCATCAATATAGTTGATTAAGATAAAATGAGGATTTGAAATGGAATAAGATATTGCAGCTTCAATTTCTGATATTGCCAAGGATAAATGCCCCCTTAAATTTTCTAAATCCGTATCTTTTATCATAGATGAATGGACAAGATGACCTTTGTATGATATCAGTATTATATTTACATTATCACTTTTATAAAATATAATACTTTCTTCCTTTGAAAGGTCTTTGCTTAATATGTATTCTGCTAGTATATTTTGAATGGTTTCAATATTAATCCTTTTATATTTTTTTATCATGTCCTCTAAATATTTATTATGATTTAAGCAGTATAGAAGAATATAGGTTTTCTTTTTATCAAGCTTGATAATTTCATAATGAAACAGCATATTGTTATGGTTATAAAAATTATTTTCTATGTATTTTTCAATTATCTTTTCCCTGGATTTTTCAAGTTGATTTTCTATTGGAATGAATTTTACTATCATATCTTCTCCTGTAAGGATTACCTTAGCGGTAGTATTATTTATCCTTCTTCCAAAGAACTCCCTACCGCAGCTTATATATTCTAAATTTATTTTATGAATCTTAACAATATCCTGATGCATATACCCTCCTATAAAAAAGTTTCTTTCAATATCACTTCATTACCAGTGATATTTACTTTTAGATACTTTCTATCCATATCTCCCTTCTTATGCTCTAGAAATATCCTCCCTGATTCCTTTTCATTTTTTAAATAGAAATCCGGTAGATCTATAATCATATATTTTTCTAACAGATAAACATTTAATTCATCCAGCGTATTCAATTTATTTAATTGAGTGAAACTCTTAAGTTCTTTTTGTGCATAGATAATATTTTTGGTGTAAAGGGAATAATTTATAATCCTATCTTTTTTGTATTTTATTCTCTCAATGTTCTTGTTAAGGAGGAAGAGCTGAAAGGAGGATATAAATACCACAATAGCCAATAGCATTAAAACTTCAGCGGTACAAGAGCCTTTATTACATCTTTTTTCTTTCATTATACGGATATCCCCTTTATAGTTTCTTTTTCTCCTTGCTTATTTATATGCACATATAATATATTTCCCTTTTGAACAAACTGAATATCAATAACATTCTTTAAAAGAATTTTTGAGGTTTCTTTTGTTCCATAAGCATTAAAATATTCTATTATCACATTGTTACTTTCTTTTTTTATAACAGCCTTTTTACAAATTGTAGGATTTTCGTAAGAAGTTTGAGTTAAAATTAATGTATTACTGCTGATTTCATGTGAAACCGTTATATCTCCTTTAATCCTTACATGGACAAACCTTAAAAATTCTTCCGTGGTGTAAATACTCTTATTATACTGGTTGTATTGGTTGTTGAATTTTACTATGTAAGTTAATATCATTGTTATAATTGAGCTTATAATAACCATTAACATCAGTGCAGTTAAATTTTCAATTAAAGAATATGCATTTTTTTTATTATTTTTCAACATTATCCTTCCTTATATAAGCTGTACTTTAAAAATATATTGTCATTATTCATCAGAGTTATTTCTATTACCCACATCTCGCCCTTATTAAATCTTATTAAAATATCACAATCAACTGGATTAGATTGTTTTTTACTATTTAGATATTCTAATATTTCATTGTTTTTTATTTCTGCTTGAGTTATTTCACAGGATTTTAAAGGTAATAAAACTCCGTTATAATTTGTAAGTGACTCTTTATTGACATTAGATATGATTTCAAAATTAATGTTTTCAGCAATATCCAGCTTCCGGTTTAATACTTCTATCCTTTTGTTGTTTTTTGATACTTTATCTACCACCGTTGATATTAAACTCGTTATTACCATTATGATAAATAAAGCAGCCAAAACCTCTATTAAAGTACTGCCTTTTTTAATTTTCATCTAAATAACCTGTTCCTACATGTATAGTTATGATATTATCAACTTTCTTCTCATCCTTGAAGGTAATGTTGCCGCTCTTTTTAATCCTGCCTGAAAAGTTTATATCAAATTCATTATTTGAGAATCCCCCCTCGGCTAATACTTTACTCTTTAATGAATAACTATCTATGGTATTACTTCTGTATATGAATAATAATTTATTCTCTTTAGCATCAACTCTGATTTTTCCCTCCCTGCACTTTGAATAGCAGTACATTTGAGCCATTGATATAAACATATGTATTTCCGATTTACATATTTCATTTGTTAACCTTATTTTATAATTAATAAATCCTTTTATGGATACAGTGGTTATCGAAGTTATCATTACCATGATTGAAAGAGAAATCATCAGTTCGATTAAGGTAAATGCTTTTTTTCTTTTAATCTTATACCTCATACATTGAACCTAAAATAGGCATAAATAAAGTATATACCATAATAAGAATTATTCCTCCCATAAAAATCAGCAATAAGGGCTGCACCCAATTCATCTTTTTGTTTAACTGTTCATAATACCTTTTTTCAATAAGGTTTCCACACAAACTAAGATATTTTTCCATTCTTCCGCTTTCCTCTCCTAATGAAATAAATATAGGTATTAAAGAATCTAATCCTTTGATTTTTTTTAGTGCCACAGACAAGAGATTACCTGCCGCGAGGCTCTCATATACCTCCTCAAGATAAGTCTTATTGAGTATATTTTTTTCATTTTTTATAAGTATATTAAAGCTCTGCTGTATAGAGCATCCTGCTTCCAGTAAAATAGTTAATACTTTTAATAAATTTATCTGCCACAATCTGAAAGCCGCCATTCTATTTATTGACGTTGAAATATTAAAACGGTTATTCATATAACAAAACAACAGAAATAAAAACAGCAGTGCAATAATAGCTTCGTATAAAATTTTAAATTTATTGTTTATTATATAAAGAACATAATTTAAAATAAGCTTTGTACTCACTGCTGCGTCTCCTGAAGTAGTATCCAGTATATTTGCCATTCCGGGGAGCAAATAAAATAAAACAAAAATACCAACTAACAGAGTAATTATTAATATTACCACAGGATATGTTAAGGTTTTTATTATTTCCTTCTTAAATTTTTCTTTATCTTTGTAGTAATCAGAAAGCTTATAAAGAACCTTTTCAAGGTTTCCTGATTCTTCTCCAATATATAAGAGGTTAGTATAAAAATTACTATCCTTCTGAAAGGAAAAGGCGGAACTTAGTGTTTTACCTCCTTTAATTTCTTCTTGTATATTATTTAGAATATCTTTTGTTTTTCTGTCTGAGGTTGTTTCTTGTAATATTTCAATGCATCTTAGTATGGATATACCGGAAGAATTTAGAACCGCAATATTATAAAAAATAAATTCTCTATTTTTATTGTTTAGTTTATTTTTACTTTGGGTTTTGGCTAAGCTTCTTAGAAAAAGGCTGATCATGGTCTTCTCCTGTTTCTTCATTGATATAATTACTTCCCTGTATATAGTCGAGGATTCCCTGATTTAAAAGGGAATTTACATCCTTGCTGAACATATTCCCATATTTATTTTTATGAATTTCATTTATTTTAAAAAAATCCATATCTTCATTTATCTTATAAAACTCTGGAAAATATATTGTTTCACTGATTAAAATCCTTCCTTTATATCCTGTGTAGTTACACTCCTTGCAGCCGACTGCGGTGAAATACTTACTATTAATTTTTCTTACCTTGCATTTATCACATAGCTTTTTGAGTAGCCTCTGAGATATAACTCCTATCAAAGCATCCTTTAATAAATAGTTTTCTACTTTCATATCCTTTAATCTAGTTATCACTCCAAAAGCTGTGTTGGTGTGAATAGTAGACAAGACTAAATGACCAGTTATTGCTGCTCTTATAGCAATTTGAGCAGTTTCCTCGTCACGTATTTCCCCTATCATTATAATATCAGGATCCTGCCTTAATAGGCTTCTTAGTCCTCTTGAGAAGGTTATACCAGCTTTCTCATTTACGTTTGTCTGATTTACACTCTGTATATTAATTTCTACAGGATCTTCTACAGTGCTTATATTTACATCCTCTTTATTTAATTTATTTATTAATGAATACAGGGTAGTAGACTTCCCTGAACCGGTAGGTCCCGTGATTAATATTATTCCATGGCTATGCTTAATCATTTTTTCAATATTTAATCTCTGATAGTTTTGAAAATATATATTTTC
>NZ_CCXI01000070.1 GCF_000820705.1 Clostridium polynesiense
TGATAGTTTTGAAAATATATATTTTCAAAACTCATAGATAAGTTATCTGAATACAAAAGCCTTAATACCATTTTTTCTCCTCTTACTGTAGGCATAGTTGATGCTCTGATGTTTATTGCATTACTGCAGTATTCATAAACCATTTTACCGTCCTGAGGAATTCTTTTTTCAGCAATATTCATCCCTGAAAGAACTTTTATTTTAGATATAACATTTAAAAAATGATTGTAGGGTATTATGCTGAACACCACCAGACTTCCATTAATGCGATATCTAACGGTATAATCCTCTTCACCTGGCTCTATATGAATATCACTGGCACCTTTTTCAATGGAATTTATTATTAGATAATCACATAAGGTATTTATATACTTATCCTGGTCCTTAGGAGAAATAAACTCTCTATTATCATTATTTTTTTCAGTATAGTATAAAATATGGCCATAATATATTGTAATCAGCCTGTTTGCTTCCTCTTCTGAAAGAACCTTCAATATTACCTCTTTTTTATATAAAAATTTCAAATACTGAATTACTGATGAAATATCGCTGCATATTGTTCCAATTATTATACTGTGTTCATTCTCTTCCAATGGAATTATCTTATAATCCTTTATATACTCTATAGGGATTTGAAGAATTTTTCTCGTAGCTATTTTTACCATCATTTGTATATAATACCTCCTATTATTTTATAGACATCTTTAATAAATTTTAATCATGTATTTTGATATAATTTTACCTGGTATACTTATTAGTTAAAATTTGCTATGATATTTAAAGAAAGTTCTTATTAAAGGAGGAGCGTAAAAATGGCATTAGACGGCATATTCCTCAGCAGTATTGTTTATGAACTGAGAAAAGAAATTTTAGATGCAAAAATAGATAAAGTAAATCAGCCTGAAAAAGATGAATTGCTTATCACTATAAGAGGAAAGAAGAATTATAAACTTTTAATTTCTTCTAATTCAAGTTATCCCCGAATACATTTAACAGAGATAAATAAGGCTAATCCTATGCAGCCTCCTATGTTTTGTATGGTGCTTCGAAAATACTTAACTAACGGAAGAATAAAGGATATATATCAAATCCACAGCGATAGAATTTTATGTATAGATATTTCTAATACAGATGAGCTTGGATTTGATTCCATATATACTTTAATAATTGAAATAATGGGCAGGCATAGTAATATAACCCTTGTTAGATCAAGAGATAATAAAATAATGGACTGCATAAAACATATAACCCCTGATATTAACAGCTACAGAACGCTGCTTCCAGGTATTGATTATAAATATCCTCCAGAAAGTGTAAAGTTAAATCCTTTCAATTTTAAGGAAAAAGAAGCAGTTTCTTTTTTAGAAGAAAAAAATATAAAATTAGATAAAAATTTTTATTTTAATACCTTTACAGGAATATCTAAAGTTTTATCTAAAGATTTATATTTAAGAGCAGATCAAAACTCAGATATAGATCTTAGTGTACTTTTTGAAGAGCTTCAAATATTCATTGAAGCCATTAAAAATAATGAATATAAATATGTGATTTACTATAACGGCAGTGTGCCTCTGGATTTCTATTGCCATGAGCTGTCTATTTACAAAGAATACAATTCAAAGAGTTTTACTACCCCCTGGAGTTTATTGGATGCTTTTTATTTTGAAAAAGATAAGCAGGACAGGATAAAATCAAAAACACAAGATATAGAAAAGCTCATCTCTACAAACTTAGATAGATGCTATAAAAAAATTGACATTTTAAATCAGGTATTAGAAGAAGGCAAAGAAAAAGAAGATTACAGAATCAAGGGTGAACTCTTAACTGCTAACATATACTCCATAACACCAGGTATTAAGAAAATCAAATTATGGAACTATTATAGTGAAAATGATGAGTATGTTGAAATCGAGCTAGATACAAATTTATCTCCTTCAGAAAACATTCAAAAGTACTATAAAAGATATAATAAGCTGAAAAAATCTGAAACTTCCGCTAAGGAGCAACTGGAGCATACTAAACAGGAAATTCATTACCTCACTTCTGTACTTAACAGTATATCCAATATAGAAAACTACGAAGAAATCGACGAAATACGAGAAGAATTAATAGAATCAGGATATATACGATTTAGAAAAAACAAGAAAAAAAACAAGCCTACAAAGCCTCATCATTTTGTGTCCTCAGAAGGAGCAGATATTCACGTAGGGAAAAATAATATTCAAAATGATAATTTGACTTTAAGATTTGCAGGGAAAAATGATACTTGGCTCCATACAAAAAACATTCCAGGCTCTCTGTAATAGTTAAGGGAAGTAATATAGGAGACCAAACCATTATTGAAGCAGCGGAATTAGCCGCAGCTTACAGCAAAGCAAAGAATTCTTCCAATGTTCCTGTAGATTACACTGAAGTTAAATATGTAAAAAAACCTTCAGGTGCTAAGCCTGGAATGGTTATATATACAACTAATAAGACTGTATTTGTAACTCCGGACATATCTAAAGCAAAAAGAGAGGATTAATCCTCTCTTTTATTTTAAATCAAATATTTTAACTGAATCTTCATCATCAATTTCTTTAATGTTCACAGAAACTAATTCATCCTTAGAAGTTGGAATGTTTTTACCTACATAATCAGCCCGTATAGGAAGCTCCTTATGCCCTCTATCGATGAGTACAGCAAGCTGTATACTCAAGGGCCTAGCAACATCTATAATCGCATCTATAGCTGCCCTGGCAGTTCTGCAGGTGAACAATACATCATCTACCAAAATCACTTTTTTATTTTTAACATCTACACCTAAATCTCTGTTTTTTATTAGAGGGTTATCCCCTAAAGATGATAAATCATCTCTATAAAGGGTTATATCAACGCTTCCAACAGGTATTTCCGCCCCTTCAAACTGCAAAATGTTATCCGCTATTTTTTTTGCAATAGGATAGCCTCTTCGTCTTATACCTACTAAAACCAGGTCTTCTACACCTTTATTTTTTTCAATAATCTCATGGGAAATTCTTCTAAGCGTTCGTTTGATAGCATCTTCGTCTAACAATGTAGCTTTATATATCATAACATCTACTCCTTATATAACAAATGCCTTATGGTTACAATAAGACATACTATAATAAATAAATTCTAGCATGAATAAAAAAAGGTTTCAATGCTGCCTTAACTTGTTTAATATGTCTATAAAGTAATCAGGAATAGGACTTGCAAATTCCATATAAACATTTTTTATAGGATGAATAAACCCAAGAAGTCTGGCATGAAGAAGCTGACCCTCCGCACTAAACTTCTGTTTTTTATATCCATACAAAGGATCTCCCACTAAAGGGTGCCCTATATAAGCCATATGTACTCTGATTTGATGTGTTCTTCCTGTTTCAAGTCTGCAGGATACAAGGGTATAGGAATTGAACCTTTCTGCTACCTTATAGTGGGTTATAGCTTTCTTCCCCTCCTTTACCACTGCAAACTTCAGTCTATCCTTTGGATTCCTTCCTAAAGGAGCATCAATTGTGCCTTCATCCTTTTGAATCCTGCCTTCTACTAAGGCAAGATACTCCCTGGTCATGCTATGATTTTTAAACTGCTCAGCAAGCAATCCAAGAGCTTTATCATTCCTAGCTACTACCAATACACCTGATGTATCCTTATCTATTCTATGAACTATACCCGGACTCATTATCCCATTGATTCCAGATAAATCTTTGCAGTGATAAAGCAGAGCATTCACTAAAGTATTGTCTTTATTCCCCGGTGCCGGATGCACCACCATCCCCTGAGGTTTATTTATTACGATGACATCACTATCCTCATATAATATATCTAATGGTATGTTTTGAGGTATAACCTTAAGAACTTCAGGGTCAGGGATGTTTACTTCTATACTATCTGATTCTTTAAGTTTGTAATTGCTTTTTACTATTTTATTATTTACCCTTATAAATTCTTTATTGATTAAATTTTGTATATAAGATCTGGAATTTTCTTCTAAAGTAAAGGTTAGATATTTATCGATTCTCATACCGGAAAATTCAGCTTCTATCTTAAAATTTTTTATTTCCATTTATTCAACACCTTTTATTATATATAAAATCATTAATCCTGTTCCTATTACAACAAAGGTATCAGCCATATTAAAGGTTGGAAAATAATAAATATCCTTATAATGAAACTGTAAAAAATCCACAACAAATCCAAGCCTTACCCTATCTATCAGATTACCTATTGCACCTGATATAATTAAATATAAACTCCAAATAAGAAGATTTGATTTAGGTTTGTATTTGAATAAATAAAAAAGCATTACAGCTATTATAGCTGAAGTAACTATGGCTAAAAAAAGCACCTTATTTTGAAGTATTCCGAATGCTGCTCCCCTATTTTCCAGATAAGCTAAATCAAAAAAATTCTTTATTACAGTAATATCTCCTTGAACAGATAAAACTTTTAATGCCCACTGCTTGGTTAAAATGTCTATTAAAAAGAAAAATAATATAATTATTATACCCATTTACATCCCCCTTGTTGTTATTAAATGCTAATCCGGTAATTGATTTCTATATTGTTCATTGCTTATGCTTTCAATAGGCTCTACATATATTTCGTCATCGTCAAAATATTCATCAATAACCGGCCTTCTGTTGAACATATCTACTGCCTGATAGCTGTCTTCTGCATCAAACCCTACTTCATCCTTAAAAGAGTAATCATTGTAACCATAACCAAAGGGTCGCTTAAGCACCGTCTCCTCCTGTCCCATATCTAAATTAGGATTCCAGGATGATTTCTTAGCTATTTCCTCTTGGCATTTGATGCAGAATTTAGAATAAGGAAGAAACTCTAATCTTTCTCTGGATATCTCAGCACCGCAACTCTGGCAGTTACCATACTTTCCTTGATTAACAAGTTCTAAAGCTTCATTTATTTTATCCAGTAGACTAACTTCATTCCTCTTAATAGCTCTGCCTTTTTCCATTTCAGTTATTTCGTCACCAAGATCAGCAGGATGATTGTCATAAAAAGAAAGTTCACTGGAAATCTGAGCTATGGAATCGCTTGTTTCGTTTTCTTTGATTTTATTTATTAAATTTACAGTTCTCTTTTTTTCTTCCAACAATTTTTCTCTGAAATATTTTAAATCTCTATCTTTCATAATAATCTCTCCTTTACATTATATATATAGTATTCTTTCATAGGAGAGATTTTTTATTACTTTCTTCAACAAATATTTAATTCAGACATTATCCTTTTAAGTTCTTTTATAGAAATTGTCTGCCTTGCATCAGAAATGGAAGCCTCCGGATCATAATGTGATTCAATAATAAGTCCATCGGCACCACAAGCTATTGCAGCCAGGGACATAGGATATACCAGTTCTCTTAGACCTGTACCGTGGCTTGGATCCACGATTATAGGGAAATGGGTATAGTGTTTAATATAAGCTACAGCATTTAAATCCAATGTATTTCTGGTAGCAGTTTCAAAGGTTCTTATTCCTCTTTCACATAAAACTATATTGCTGTTTCCCTGCATAGCAATGTATTCTGCAGCAGAAATCCATTCTTTATAAGTGGCATTCATTCCACGCTTTAATATAACAGGCAGATTAGTTTTACCAACTTCCTTCAATAGAGTATAATTATACATATTCCTTGAGCCAATCTGAATTACATCAATGTAGTCCAAAGCTGTTTCAATTTCTCTTGCATCCATAATCTCTGTAGAAACCGGAAGCTCAACAACCTTTCCAACCTCCCCTAATATTTTCAATCCATCTATACCCAATCCCTGAAAATCATATGGAGATGTTCTTGGTTTGAAGGCTCCTCCTCTAAGCATGTGCACTCCTATGGTTTTTAGTTTAGAGGCTATTTTAAGCATACTGCTATAATCTTCTACCGCACAAGGTCCTGATATAATTATTTTACTATTCCCGCCAATTTCTAAATTTTTTACCTTAACTTTATTTTTAGACTTGTAGCTGCTGCTATCCATATCAATGCTCATTATTAATTTTCACCTATACCTTCTTTAATAGCTTTAGTTAATTCTTCCTCAGTAACTTTACATTTAATTTTACACTTTCCTATATTTTCAAGTAAAACAAATCTGATATCATTATCATTCTTTTTATCCTTTTTCATAATGGAAATTAAAGTGTCAATATTATTTATTTTATAAGAATGAGGAATTCCTAATTTATCATACAGATTTAAAAGTCTTTGATAAATGTCTTCAGGCAGATGCAATTGATATTCTGACAGCTTTACAGCAATAAGTATGCCTAATGCTACAGCTTCTCCATGCATAATAGCATAATTAGAATGAGATTCAATGGCATGACCTGCAGTGTGTCCAAAGTTTAACGTGTTTCTTATGTTCTCATCCCTATAATCTCCAGCCACTATGGAGATTTTAATTTCTAAGCATCTTTTGATTATTTGAAATAATATTTCTTCCTGTCTCTTAATCAACCCTTCTATATTATCTTCTATATACTTCAGAAGATCCTCAGAACTTATCAAAGCATACTTGATTACTTCACAGATACCGTTTATAAAATTTTTATCGTCCAGTGATTTTGCTGCTTCTATAGGTATTATAACCCCATAAGGGTTGTAAAAGTTCCCGATAATATTTTTAATTTCGCGGTAATTATAACCTACTTTTCCACCTACTGAGCTATCTGTTTGAGATATAATCGTTGTAGGAATGCTTATATATGGGATTCCTCTCATAAAGGTTGAAGCTGCAAAACCAGCTAAATCTCCTAATATTCCTCCGCCTATAGAAATTATAGTGCTGCTTCGATTTATTTCATTTGACATAAAAAAATCATAAATAATTTTTATTGTGTCATAATTCTTATTTTCTTCGCTAACTTTAATTATAAGAATTTTATCTGCTGCTTTCTCTCTCAATAATTCTATATAATTACTATAAAAGTTATAAACATTTTCATCCACGATAATAGCATTGTTTTTCTTTTGAGAAATTGATGCAGCAGTTCTATTTATAGCTTCCTCCATACTGGATTCGATAAAAATATTATAATTACCGGAAGTCTCTTTTAATAGTCCTATACTCATTACAATCAACTCCATGTATATAATATTTAATTATAAAACATTAATCAAGTAAAAAAATAAAAAATCTCACTGAAGAAGTGAGATTATTTATTTGCAATAAAACTTTTTATACTATCTAAATCGTTGTTATGTAAATTTTCTTCTCTACTGATATCATCAGGGTTTTCTTCCTTTATTCCCTTTTCCTCCAGAGTCTCAGAAACTACCTCTCCGATATTGTAATTTTTAATAAGTCCTTTTTCCATATCTTCAAAAGTTTCTAACTGAGCATTTATAAAATTTCTATATTTTGCTCTAAATTTTATAAATTCCTGCTTCACTCTATCGTATTCGTCATTAATAGAAATTACATCAGCGTGAGCTTTATCTAAGATTTTCTGTGCTGTTTCATTAGCATTTTTAATAACCATATCAGATTCTTTCTGAGCATTTAATTTCGCCTGTTCTGATGCATTTTGTGCTAAAAGCAGTGTATTCTGTATGGTATTTTCAATTTTTGTATAATGGTCAACCTTCTCGTTGATAGAAGCTAACTTTTCTTTTAATAGAGAGTTTTCTTTAAATATTTCTTCATAATCCTCTACTATTTGAAATAAAAAATCATCTACTTCATCAGGATTATATCCTCTTAAACCTCTTTTAAAATCTTTATTTTTAATATCCATTGGAGTTAGTCTCATAAAAAAACACCTCTTATATGTATTTGTGTACTCTTACAATCTGTCTATCGCTTTTTGTTCTTCTAATGGTATTATCAATGTCAAACTTACCATAGCCTCTTACAGTAATTGTGGAATTATCTTTTACTAAAGCGCTCTTTTCTCTGGTTTCTAAATATTCCAGCAATACTTTTCCCTGGTCAATAAGTTTAATAGCCTCAGATCTTGAAACACCGCAGATTGAACTTATAAAGTTATCCAATCTTCTGGAGGTCACTATGATTTCCATTTCCTTTTTACTCACTGTGGGAAGCTCCTGAATATTTGTTAAAACTTCAATTAAACAGGGCGACTTTCCTATTGTTATTAAGTTATCTATGACATATTGGGAAATATCCTCTAAAACAGCTACATAAGCTATATTGTCTGAAACTATAATATCGCCAACAGTGTGTCTTTCTATCCCCAGCGCCAACAGAGCACCCAAATAATCTTTATGCATTAATTTGCTGAACTTGGATTTATTGATTATTTTTAAAACCACAGCAGGAATATAGTCTTCCTCTTCATAATTGAAAATGAAAATTTTTCGCTGAGCCTCTTCAAAAAAACCTTCTGATAAATAAGCTATAGAATTGTCTCTGCAAAATCTTTCTAAAGAGCTCCAATACTGAGGAGTTAAAAAGTACTTTACCACAGAGCTATTACCAGATCTATCAGCTATTACGTATTTATCATAAATTCTTGCTGCTATTTCATCCTCCACTTTAAATGGAAAGATCTTATAGAAGTTATCTTTGCTTATCATAATAATATTGAAAACAGCAGCCTTCTTAAGAAATTTAAAAGAATAATAGCAAAAATCGGAGAAAAATCAAACATCATGTTTGGAAATAATGATGCCTGAAGCTTTTGAAAAGGCATAAGTATTGGTGAAGTCAAACTGTTAATGAAGCTTTTTAAACCAGATAAATTTGATGAGGGAATGTAAGAAAGCAGAACATCTATTATGATTGCATATTGCAAAACATCGAATAGCATTCCAATTATGTTAAATAGAAACATGGTTTTCCCCTTTCCACTATTTATTCCAGTTAAATATTCCTTTTGAACTTAATTCACTCTTTAATTCCTTAGTTACCTCAACATTTGAAGGGGATAGTATATAAACACCCTTCTCAACCTCCTGGAATTCTCCTCCTAGTGCATAGCAAGCACCGCTGACAAAATCCAATAATCTTTGAGCTATTTTTAAATCCAGGCTTGTGGTATTAATCACTATAATCTTTCTATTTTTAAGATCGTCGCAAATTTCAGTTGCCTCAGCAAAATCGATAGGTCTTACTATGGAAACTTTAGCTGAAGATGCAGTATGTATGTTAACAACTTTATTTGGAGCCTTTCTTCCTGATGGTATAACTGGCTCAAAATCTTCTTTTTCTTCTATTTCTTCTTCATATTCTTCTTCATATTCTTCCATTTCGTCATATTCGTCCAGTCCTAAAAATTCCTTCATTTTATTTATCATTTTTGCAGACATTCTATTCCCTCCTATATATTCTTTTACCGAAAATACCTTCGCCTATACGTATTGTATTTGCGCCTTCTTCTATGGCTAGTTTGTAATCATTGGTCATACCCATAGATAGATACTTCATCTCTATATTTTTATAACTTTCATTTGAAAGCCTATCCCAGATGCTTTTCATACTCTTAAAATAGTATCGACATTCTTCTTCACTGCCTTTAGGAATAATCGCCATAAGACCTTTTACCTTAACATTACTGCAGATTTCTACTGCATTAATGAGTTCCTGCAGTTCACTTAATATTATACCACCCTTTGAAGTCTCTTCGCCAATATTAATTTCAATAAGTACTTGGGCAATTTTATCCTTCTTCTTATATTGTTTTTCAATTTCCTTTAAAAGTCTAATACTATCTAAAGAATGAATTAAATAAACTTTATCCACCAGATATTTAACTTTATTTTTCTGCAGGTTTCCTATAAAGTGCCATCTAATATTAGGAAGTTTATCATATTTAGTAATTAACTCCTGTACCTTGTTTTCTCCGAAATCCCTTATGCCGCATTCATATGCTTCCTGCATCTCGGATACACTTCTCGTCTTACTGACAGCAATTAATATAATATCTTGAGATAATTCATTTTTTATGTCTTTGATGTGATCACTTATGCTCATGTCATCGCCACCTCTTTCAGCTGACAACTATAATTCTATTTGTTATGTTATTCTCCGTAAACAATGAATTTCCTTCATTTATTTTAATGTTTTATATATATTTTTATTTAGCTCTGTGTATAAAATCAGTTTTTACAGGGCCGCTTACAGCTGGAATAACTATTTCATCATTCTTTTCTATATAGACGTTGATTCCACGGTTAAGGAGCTGTTTTGTATAGCTTTCTGATTTGTTTAGATAATTGTCCAGTACATCCTTATCTCCAATTGCCCTAACTACAAATGGTGAGGGCAGCTTAACATCATTGATACTGATAAAAGCCCAACTGCAGTATATCTCAGAATTAGGAAGTATTCTTTGATTATTTATGGATATAGCTTCTGCTCCTGCAAGCTTAAGTTCATTGATAACCTGCATCATATCATAATTATGAACAGTTCTCAATTCCTGTAGGTAAGGATCATCTATGCCAAGTGTAAAATCAACACTTCCATCTGATATAATTATTTTAATTCCCTGTCCTTTCACAGAAGAGTAGCCAAGGAGCATTTCATTTATTAAAACCTCATTTTTCATATCCTCCAATACTTTTTCATTGGATTTGGTGGAGGTTTTGTATTTATCCAATTTATTTAAATTTTTATCATATAGATCACGAAGGGTTGCAATCTCCTGATAAAGCTTATTTCTGTTATTATAAGCCTCCTGGTATTCCTTAGCACTGAGCAGAACCCTTCCATAATTATTTTCTTCATAGCTTATATTAGATACAACAAGTATACCAACTACTAAAGAAGCTAGAAAAAGATACAAAGAAGGTTTATTCTTTTTCATTTATCCACCTCTTGGCGAGATTTAATCTTTTCTAATATAAGCCTTCTTATAATTGCAAAATTATCAAATATCCTTCCACCAAAAACAATCACTGCTGCGATATAAATAGGTATCCCTAATTTATCACCTAAATATGCAAGTGCTGCTGCTAGTGCTGCATTTCCAAAAAATCCCGAAATAAATATATCTGATTGAAAATTCTTAGATAGAGACGCTCTTAGTGCTCCAAAAACCGAATCAACACAAGCTAATATAGCAACAGACATATATGGAGAAAATTTGTCTGGTATGTTCACTTTTGCTACTAGACCTATGATAATACCTACAAATAAACCGATAAATGCTATCATTTATTTTCCCCCTTCTATTTTACTGGTTTCATATGCTCATACTTTGGCATTTTATTATATTTTAAAATTTTCACCTCATCCACTTTTTCATACTTTTTATCATAGCTGACCAAGGCCTGAAAATCCAAAGCACCATTAAAAGTTAAAGCACTGTAAAGATTTGTTTTGTCTCCTATTGCTTTTATAACAATCCTCTCTCTTGGAGAGATTTTTTCATCGTTTATAAGAATATAGCTGTTATTTGAAGAGCTTTTTATCCCTGTCTGAAGGGAAATTCTTTTATCGTTTATAGAAATAGCTTCTGCTCCGGAGAAATTCAGCTCATTAATTATATAAACCAGCTCAGTATCTGTAAGATATTGCATGGTATTATTAAATACCTGAGATTTTGGAGTTAAGTATAAAACTATTCCTGGTCCTACAACATCTTCGTTTCCAAGCACTAATCTGGTTTCATCCAGCTCATTTTTTAATTCCTTTGTAGCCTCTCCTTCCGTTGCTGCTGCCTCTTCATATTTCTTCAGCTGCTCTGATAAAGCGTTATTTTTGCTCTCCATGTCATCTCTCTGCTTCTTTAATTGCTCTATTTCTGCAACCACATCTGTTCTATCATAATTATTTGGAATAATATCTTGATCTTTATTATTAAGAATTCTAAATTGGTACGAAAGTAGAAATCCTAAAATAGCACAGACAAAAGCCAATGCAATTTGTGATTTAATTTTTTTCATGAATTTTCTCCTTTCTAATTCTCAATATAAATTACCGGGTTTCCATTAAAACTCACGTCTATATACCCTTTTGCATCTCTGTAAGAAGGATTAATATCTAAAATATTTATAATCTTATTAATCTTCTTTTCTATTTCTTCTTCATCGCCTATTTTAAAGGTCATATTTTTCATTGTAAGCTGAATATTCAGCGTGTCAGTGAGATCTATTGAACTTATATTTAACTCCTTCTCACATTTATTCATTAAATCTGTAAAAGCCTTGGTAAAGTAAATTATTCTTTCACTATTAACAGCTTTTTCACCGGGTTTCTTTTCCGCAGTTTGAACTCCCTTTATTTCAATTAGATTTAATCCGGAATCCTGCCTCACCTCTAAAATATTTAAACTTTTATCAAGTATGTAAAAGTTGTTTTCATAATTGATAAAATACTTAGGCTCCCTCTCTTTTACATTTATTAAAACAGTGTTTGGAAGCTGCCTTTTTATCTCTACACTCTCAATATAAGGATTTGTCGCTACACTATTTTTTATATTCTTTGTATTTATATATAGTATATTTGAGTTTTCAGTAAGTCCTGATCTTTCTACTATATCCTCAGCTGTTACGGATTTATTATTATCTATAACAATCTTTTTAATATAAAAATAGTCAGTTTTTAGTGATAGCAGCACCGCTATACCTATGAAAAAAATCAAAAACAGAAATATTCTTCTTCTGATTTTTGCTTTTTTCCTTTTCCTAATTAACTCATTGTTTTTATTAAACGTAGTCTTGTTCATAATCCCCCCGCTTTGTTAACATATATACTAATGATATCATTGTATAAAGAAAAATTCATCACCTTTTAATAAAAACATTAATCAAATAATAAAATAAGCTCCAAATAAAATTTGGAGTTTATTTTATTAATTATTTGTTTCAATCTGTCTTGATATATTAAGTAATATACCCATTGCCATCATGTTAAGCAGTAGAGAAGAACCTCCATAGCTTATGAAAGGAAGAGGAACTCCTGTAACAGGCATAGAACCAGTAACCACAGCTATATTAATAATAGCCTGGACGGCAATTATAGATGTTATTCCTGCTGCCAGCAGAGTACCATAAGTATCTTTTGCCTTATAAGCTATACTGATACCTCTCCATACGAACAAAACAAATAATACTATTACGAAAAGAGCGCCTATTAGTCCTAATTCTTCTCCTATTATAGAAAATATAAAGTCATTATGAGGTTCTGGCATATAATGAGTCTTTTGCCTCGAATTACCTAATCCTAAACCAATAAGACCTCCGGATCCTAATGCATACCAGGATTGAATCAACTGATACCCCTTTCCTGCAGGGTCCTTAAATGGATTTAAAAAGTTAAGCACCCTATCTCTTCTATAATCTGCAGAAAAAGCAAAGAATACCCCCGCCAGAGCTACTAAAGGTGTTACCAGTCCAAAGAGCTGTGATGCTTTAACTCCTCCTACAAATAGAATTATTAATGTTACTATCATAATTACCGCAGCAATACTTAAGTTTTTCTCTTTTAATATAAGCCCTGCATAAAAACCTGCTACCAAAAGGTGTGGAAGCATTCCATAGGTAAAGGATTTAATCCTTTCACCTTTATTATCAATGCTTTTAGCAAGATAAAGAATTACTACGTATTTTACCAGCTCTGAAGGCTGAAAGCTGAAAGGACCTAATCTTATCCATCTATATGCACCATTAGCATCCTCGAATAAAAACACCGCTAAAAGCAGCGGGATGCTTATTATCATTAACCACCCGGTTATCTTTTTAAATTTATGATAATCTATAGTCATGATTACTATCATTCCCGTAAGTGATAAAAACGCCCATAACAACTGCCTTTTTAAGAAAAACATGGAATCCTTGGCTTCACCATATAAAGCAACATAAGAACTGGCAGAATAAACCATAACAACTCCTACTGACAAAAGCAGAAGTATAGTAGCAAAGAGCATAAAATCTACCTGCCCCATTTTCTTTCCTTTTTTCATTAATTAACCTCCTTAAATTGATTAAAGAGAGAAAAATCCTATTAGACATAAAATCACAGTAATAATTGAAAAGATTGAAACAATTTTTGTTTCGCTCCAGCCCAGCTGTTCAAAGTGATGATGTATAGGGGCCATCTTAAAAATCCTCTTGCCGGTGAGCTTAAAGGATGCCACTTGAAGTATGACTGATAAAGTTTCTACCACATATATCCCTCCAACTATTACAACAGTAAGGGGCATCTTCAAAATCATTGCAACCGCTGCTACCGCTCCTCCTAAAGCTAAAGAACCAGTATCTCCCATAAAAATTCTTGCAGGAAAAGCATTAAACCTTAGGAAGCCTAAAAGAGTTCCTGCTACGATGACACAAAATATGGATAAAGTATAGTGAGCTAAATTAAAGCTTACTATTGCAAAAAAAGTCATAACCAATACAGTTATTGACGAAGCAAGGCCATCTAGCCCATCCGTTAAATTAACTGCATTTGTAGTAGCAGTAAAATAGAGAATTATAAATGGTATATACATTACACCTAGATCTAAAGAATACTTAGTAAAGGGTACAGATATCTTAGTTCCTATAGTATTATAAGAATAATACGCCAGAGCTCCGGAAGCAATAAGCAAGAGTATCATCTTCTGCCATGCTCTTAACCCTAAATTTTTCTTTCTTATTATTTTTAATATATCGTCTAAGAATCCAACTATACCAAAAGCTACAAAGGAATATAAAGCCACCATAGCTTCATCACTTGGCTTTCTTATCATTATAAGCATAGCTATAAATGTAGCAGATATAAAAATGATTCCCCCCATAGTAGGAGTACCAGCTTTTTTAAAATGGGTCTTAGGTCCGTCTTCTCTTATATTTTGTCCAAACTTTAATTTATGGAGCAAAGGAATAAATATAGGTGCAAGAAGAGAAGTTAACAGGAAACCTAAAATAACTCCTAAAATAATTTTTGGATTTAAAATTGATAGAATATTGCTCATAGAATTTCTACTCTAAAGAGTAGTCCACCTCCTTAGTTCAAATGATTTTCCAGCCCGTGGATAATTCTTTCAAACTCTTCGCTTCTAGACGCCTTCACTAAGATACTATCCTTTGGTCTAATAATATTTTTAATTTTATCAATTGCTTCTTCTACTGAAGTACATTGTATTGTAGTTTCTCCGTACCCCTCTTTAAATTGACCTGAATATTCTCCCACTGCAATTAATATATCTATTTCCTTTTCTTTTGCATATTTCCCCATCTCAATATGGGATTTCACTGAATAATCACCAAGTTCCTTCATAGTACCTAAAACAGCTATTCTTCTTTGGGCCTCTATAAAAGATTGAACATCTAACGCAGCTTTAACGGAATCAGGACTTGCATTATAGCAGTCATTTATTATAGTTATTCCTTTTTTTTCCGATATATCTAACCTCATAGAAGTTGCTTCCAGAGCATTTAGTCCCTTCTGCATTTCATCCAAATTCATATTTAAAGAATAACCTACTGCCATTGCCATAAGTGCATTTTTAACATTATGTTCTCCATAAAGGGGTATAAATAAGTTTCCTTGGTGTTTTTCTGTATTAACCTTAAATTTTATTCCTTCCTTCTGGACGTTAATTCCACTGCCTGTTATATCATTCCCCTCTTTAAGTCCGGTTTTAATGACTTTATAATCTGTATTTTCTATTTTGCTTAGAAATTTATCATCACCGTTCACAATAAGAAGATTTTTCTCAGTGAAAAAATCTGTAATCTCCATCTTAGCTTTAAATATATTTTCTTGAGTTTTCAAATTTTCAATATGAGATAACCCTATATTAGTTATTACAGCTATATCAGGATTTGCCACTTCAGCTAGGGTGTGAATCTCGTTAAGGTTGCTCATTCCCATTTCTAAAACCGCAATTTCTTCATTGTCATTCATATTCAATATAGTTAATGGCATCCCTATATCATTATTATAATTCCCTTTGGTCTTATAAACCTTATATTTAGAGCTTAACACTGCAGCTATAAGATCTTTTGTAGAAGTTTTCCCGGTGGACCCTGTTACAGCAACAACCTTAACCTTCAATCTTTTTCTGTAATAGGCTGCAAGCTTTAATAATGCAATTCTGGAATTATCCACTTTGATTATCGAAGCATCTACTAAATCTTTGTATTCTTCACGATATTCATCTACAATGCAAACTGAGGCTCCTTTATTTACAGCTTCTTTTACAAAAGCATTTCCATTAAAATTTTCACCCTTTAAAGCAAAAAATAAACTGTTTTTCTTTAATTTTCTAGTATCTGTTGATACAAAATCAATCCCTAGACTCTTTTCATTTTTAGACAGCAGTTTACCCTTTACCGCTGCAATTAATTCTTCTAATGTTAAATTCAACATATAATTCACCGCTTTCTACTTTAGCTATTAAAATTTCATTTGGTTTTTACAAGTTCATATAACTATTACTATACAAATAATTATGCCAAAAAAACATTATTAATTACATAATAATAGCTATATCATAATTTTAGCATGTAGTGTCACAAAATTTGCAAACTACATGCTAAAATTTAATTAGTCACCAACTTCATGATCCAATATCAGCTCAACGGTAGTGCCCTTCTTCACAAATTCATTTGGATGAATACTCTGTTCCGTAACCATCCCTTCACCGGATATTACAGCTTTTAAGTTTATTTTATTTAATAAATCTATTGCTCCCTGTCTACTGTAACCTTTTAAATCAGGCACAACTACATCTTTATTATAATTTGAGTTATTTCCTAAGTAAAGATTTATTTTACTTCCTTCCTTTACTGAATAACCGGGCTTAGGACTTATGTCTACAATAGTTTCTCCTTCACCCTCAAGATTATAATTTAAACCATCTTTTCTTAAGATTTTGAAGGCTTCTTCTTTTTTCATTCCTCTTACATCA
This sequence comes from Clostridium polynesiense, assembly GCF_000820705.1. Classification (GTDB taxonomy): domain Bacteria; phylum Bacillota; class Clostridia; order Clostridiales; family Clostridiaceae; genus Clostridium_AA; species Clostridium_AA polynesiense. The sequence continues at coordinate 16,829 of NZ_CCXI01000070.1, forward strand.
GGGATAACTACATCTCTTAATAGGCTGTTTGCCGTCCCCTCAGGTGAACTGTCAGATTTTAATGACAGATAATTAAATATATCATTAAAAACTCTTTGCGCTACAGGTGCAGCAACCTGTCCAGCATAATATTCTCCGTTTCCAGGTTCATCAATTGTAACCATCAAGGTAATTTGAGGATCATCGATAGGTGCCATTCCAACAAAGGATGAAATATATTTACTTGGAGCGTATACACCATTAATAACCTTTTGAGCTGTACCGGTTTTACCTCCAATATGATATCCTTCAATCATCGCCTTTTTAGCAGAACCTTCAGTAACCACTCTTTCAAGATAACTTCTTAGGGTTTTTGTATTTCCTTCATCTATAATTTTCTTTTTCCCTAGATTTTCAAATTTCTTATCAGATATTCTGGTACCATCTTCGTCTGTATGGACTATCTCTTTCATCAAGTGAGGTCTAATCCACACCCCATTATTTGCTATTGTATTAAATGCAGCCATAAACTGCATAGTTCCCACTGTATTTGCTTGTCCAAAGGATATTGTTGCCAAATCTACTTCAGTCATTTTTTCTAATGGCATAATGATTCCATTAGCTTCTCCAGGTAAATCCACTCCGGATTTTTCACCAAATCCAAAAAGCTTAATATATTTATGAAGATTTTCTTTTCCTAGCTTTTGACCTAATTGTATAAATCCAATATTACAGGAGTTTTTAATGATATCTGAAAAATTCTGTGTGCCATGCCCTCCTGACTTCCAGCATTTTATAGTTCTATTTGCTATAGTTGTGCTTCCGCCACAGGTAAAAGTATCATGCTCTCCTACTTTGCCTTCCTGCATAGCAGCAGCTGCTGTAATAACTTTAAAAATGGATCCTGGTTCAAAGGTATCACTTACAGCTCTGTTTCTCCATTTTTTCTGAAGCTCATCATAGTTTGCAGCACCTTCTCTAGGTTTATTAGGATCATAGTCAGGCTTATTTACAAGAGCAAGTACTTCTCCATTTTTCGGATTCATAACAACAATTGTAACTGCTAAAGCTTTATTATCGATTAAAGCCTGATTAGCCGCTTTTTCAGCAAAAAACTGAATCTTTTCATCAATGGTGAGTACAACATCTTTTCCTTCAATAGGTTTTGTATATTCAGAAATAGTGTAAGGAAGCTCTCCGCTGTTTCTATCTATTTCAGCTAGTCTAACCCCTGGTGATCCTTTTAGTTCTTCTTCATATTTATATTCTATTCCTGTAAGCCCTTTTCCATCGCTGTCTGTGACACCTAAAACATGAGCTAGAAAGTTATTGTTGGGATAAAATCTTTTCGTATCAGGTGAAATTAAAACCCCGTTAATTTTTAAAGCCTTTAATTTATCTGCCTGAACCTTTTCTATTCTTCTAGCAAGTATAGCCGATTGCATAGGCGCACCACTTGGAAGCTTACTTTCTAATTTTTTCAGCACCTCAAACTTATCCATTTCAAGAGCCTCTCCGATTTTTAGAGCTAAGTCTTCATTAGATATTTGTTCTTTGTGCTTCTTATTGTAATCAGTTATATACTTTTTTATAGCATTTAAATCCAAGTCTACTCTGTATACATTTCCGCTTACAGCTAATTCATTGTAATTAGTATCTAATATTCTTCCTCTTTTAGCATCAATTAACACCCGGCTCGTCCACTGTTCTTGTGCCATAGCTTTATATTCTGGTCCTTTAATAAGCATCAGATAAACAAGTCTAATTGAAAGTAGCATAAAAAGAGTAGTTATACCCATTAAAGCTACAAACATTCTTCTTCTCATAACAACTTTATCCCTGTGCTGTTTTTTACCTGACAAACTTTTACCTCCATTCCGCTAAGTCGATTCCTACATATTAATTTATATTAATAAGGTGTGTTTTCTATTCTCTTTAATTAAAATATGGATGCACTAAAATAGTGCATCCTTTATTTTAGATAATAAAGTTTTATTAGAATCGGTATTTTCTATTTCCTTGAAATTTGCCTTAGAAATATCCTGACGTATTATAGTTCCTTTATCAGGATTTACCATATTCAACTTTTTCTCAGCAAATTCTTTAATATTTTCTAAGCTTGAAACTTTAAGAAGATCTATTTCAAGGGCTTCATTTTCGCTTTTTACCTCTTTAATCTGGGAATTAAGAGATAATAACTGTTTTTGCATCTTATAGATTGAAGCATTTCCGCTTACTACTATTGTTCCAAATATAAATACCAAAGAAACTATCTGCAGTATATTCTTCTTCTTCTGCCTTTCCTTAGCAAGGGTTCTTAAACGCCTTTCTCTCCTGGATTTTTCTAAATTTTTCTTCTTATTGATTTCCCTTTTTTCTATCTGCGTATCAGTAACTACTGCATTACTGCCAATAACATTATAATTTCTATATTTATTATCCTTCATACTATAACACCCCATCCCATTTGACTAAATTTTTTCTGCTATTCGTAGTTTAGCGCTTCTACTTCTAGGGTTAGCTTCAACTTCCTCTTCAGAAGGTTCCATCGGTTTTCTAGTTAATACCTTTATTACAGGTTTTTTATTGCATATGCATATAGGAAACTCTGGCGGACAGTTACAAGGTGATTCTAATTTCCTAAACATATTTTTAACTATCCTGTCTTCTAAAGAGTGGAAGGTTATTATGGCTATCCTTCCATTACTTCTTAATCTATTAATTGAATCTTCAATGCTCTTATTTAATATTTCCAATTCTTTATTAACTTCTATTCTTATAGCTTGAAAAGTTCTTTTAGCAGGATGAGGTCCTTCTCTCCTCGCTTTAGCCGGTATTGCAGCTTTTATTATATCTACAAGTTCAAAGGTAGTTTCGATTGGTGCATCCTTCCTGCTTTTTACTATAAAATTAGCAATCCTTTTAGAAAACTTTTCTTCTCCAAATTCATAAAGTATTTTTGTAAGTTCTTCCTCTGAGTATTCATTCACTACATTATAAGCTGAAAAATCGCTGCTTTTATTCATTCTCATATCTAAAGCTGCGTCATTCATGTAGCTGAAGCCTCTTTCATGATTATCAAGTTGATAAGATGAAACCCCTAAATCCATTAATATCCCATCAACCTCAGATATTCCTAAGCTTGTTAATACATTATCTATATTATAAAAGTTATCGTGCACATAAACAATGTTCTTGAAGGTATTTAATCTTTTTTTTGCTGCATTTAATGCTTCTATATCCTGATCTATACCAATTAATCTTCCTTCAGGGCTTAATCTCTTAACTATTTCAGAGGAATGTCCTGCACCTCCCATGGTACAATCAACATATATTCCATCTTCTTTAATGTTTAATGCATCTATACATTCCTGCAGCAGTACAGAAATATGTTTAAATTCCATCACTTATTCTCCTTATATTCCAAGTTCACTCATCTTTTCAGCTAATTCGTTGTAATCTATGTTGTTATCGTTGTACTCTTCCCATTTCTCCTTGCTCCATATTTCTATTTTAGTAAGTACACCTATACTTATTATTTCCTTATTTATACCTGCATATTCTATTAAATTCTGTGGTATTAAACCTCTTCCTTGCTTATCCACTTCTATTTCAGAAGCTCCGGCAAAGAAAAATCTTACAAAAGCTCGAGCATCTTTATTAGTGAGAGGAAGAGTTCTTAACTTTTCCTCAAGTATTTTCCACTCTTCCAGAGGATATGCATATAGGCATCCGTCTAAGCCTTTAGTTATTATAAACTTCGTTCCTAATTCTTCTCTAAGCTTAGAAGGTATTATCATTCTGTTTTTACTGTCCAAGGAATGATTATATTCTCCTATAAACAAATTTTCCCCTCCTCCACTTTACTCCACTTTCAACCACTCTAAACTATTTATTCTCCACAAAACATAAAAATCCTTCTATATTATGAAGATAATTTTTACTCTTTACAATTTGTTAAAATAAATTGACAAAGAAATTTAGATAATGTAAAATACAGTTGTTGTCTATGGGGGTAGATAGGTGCTGGTGTGCCTGCCGGTCTTCAAAACCGTGTTGTGGTGCTAAGACCACCATGGGTGGGTTCGATTCCCACATACTCCCGCCAAAAACATAAAAACTCCAAACATACGCATTTACTGCGTGTATTTGGAGTTTTTATTTATAATTATATTTCTCTGATTTCATAAAATACTAAGTATCTTTCTCCTTTTGGTTTTTTATCTTTAGAGGAATTATAGGCATAACTCCACTCTAATAATAATACTTTATCCGAATAAATATATTCTCTAAAATATTTCCTTACATTTTCTCCATATCTCACTAGTTCACTTATTTCCTCAGAACTCAAAAAATCTTTCTCTCCGAAATAATTAAAATCGTCATTACTTTTTATAACAGTTAAATCTTTTTTATTATATGTAACAAGATTCCATAAATCTTTACTAACAGCCTCTATAACTATTGAATTATTATCTACCTTAAGAGTTCCGCTTTTATCCGCTATAAAATATGGATAATATATAATCATACCTCTATCTTTATAAAGCTCATACAATCTCCGGGCTTCACTTTGTGCAGCGGAAGCGGTTTCACCTATTATCCTTGGCAGATTAAAATCCTTTCCTGAATTTAATGCAACCCTTACTGTCCAAAGCAGACTGCTGTCAAGCTTTGTGTTTTCATCGTATACCTCCCAGGGAACAGAGGGTAAATTAGAATCTTTAAGTTCGTAAAAACCCATTAATTTATTCATATATTTACTCCTTTAAGTAAATCTACATATATAAATGGAGTGCGTATAAGCCGTCACTCCATTTATATTTATTATTAAATTAACAGTAATTAAACATTAAATCTAAAGTTAACCACATCTCCGTCTTTCATGATATAATCCTTACCTTCAAGTCGATAAAGTCCTTTCTCTTTTGCAGCAGCTTCGGAACCGCATTTTATGAGATCATCATAGGATATGATTTCCGCTCTTATAAAACCTCTTTCTATATCTGAATGAATTTTACCCGCTGCCTGTGGAGCTTTAGTTCCAATTTTAATTGTCCATGCTCTTACCTCTTGAACCCCTGCTGTCAAAAAGCTCATTAGTCCCAATAATTTATAACTTGAATGTATAAGCTTATCTAAACCGGATTCTTTTAATCCATACTCTGAGAGCATTTCAGTTTTTTCCTCTGGCGCCAGTGTAGAGAGTTCTTCCTCGAGCTTTGCACATATAACCACAACTTCAGATTCTTCATTTTCAGCATGTTTTTTTACTATATCAACATACTTATTGTTTTCTCCACTTTCTGCTATATCATCTTCTGATACATTGCATGCATATAAAACCGGCTTTGAGGTTAGGAGGAAAAGAGATTTGATAAATTCCTGTTCTTCCTCCGTAGCTTCCATAGTTCTAATAGGTTTTTCTCCTTCTAAATGTGCCTTAATTCTTTCCATGAGCTCATATTCAGCCTTAGCTTTTTTATCTCCGGATCTTGCTGTCTTAACTGTCTTTTCCATTCTCCTTTCGAGAACTTCTAAATCTGAAAATATAAGTTCAAGATTAATGGTTTCTATATCCCTTATAGGATCTACGCTTCCTTCTACGTGAACTACATTCTCATCTTCAAAACATCTTACTACATGTACTATTGAGGCAACCTCTCTTATATGTGAAAGGAACTTATTTCCCAATCCTTCTCCCTTACTGGCTCCTTTTACAAGACCTGCGATATCATAAAATTCTATAGCTGTGTAAACCTTCTTTTTAGAATTATACATTTTTTCTAAAACATCTAATCTGCTATCTGGTACGGTAACCACTCCTACATTAGGCTCAATAGTACAGAAAGGATAATTTGCAGATTCAGCTCCTGCCTGTGTTATAGCGTTAAATAAAGTACTCTTACCAACATTAGGTAATCCAACTATTCCTAATTTCATTGCTTACATTCCTTTCTACTTTTATGTAACTCTATAAAATTATACTCTAGGAAGTATGTTATTTCAATATCCTATATAATATTGCTCAATTACCATTTCATTGCTATAATAATTTGATATGATATAGATAAAATTTTTTGTGAGGTGGTTTTAAAATGGAAATGTGGTTAAGTGAAGGTCAGATTCAAGATGCAGTCATGACTTATAAGGTTAAAGAAACTCTTGTTACAAAAAAAACTCCTTATCAAGAATTAGCCATAGTCGACACATATGCTTTAGGGAGGATGTTGGTATTGGATGGAATAGTTCAAACTTCTATTGAAGATGAATATGTTTACCATGAAATGATTACTCATATTCCTCTATTTACCCATCCAAACCCTAAAAAGGTATTAGTTGTAGGAGGAGGCGACGGTGGAACCATAAGGGAAGTTCTAAAGCACCCCTCTGTGGAAAAGGCTGTTTTGTGTGAAATAGATGAGGTTGTTATAGAGGAATGTAAAAAATATCTTCCTGAAATAAGTCATGCATTAGATGATAAAAAATGCGAAATTTTTATAGGGGATGGTATAAAATACGTCCATGAACATAAAAACGAATTTGATGTTGTCATAGTGGATTCTACAGATCCTTTTGGAGCTGCAGAGGGTTTATTCGGCGGAAGCTTTTACAAAGAAATATCCCAGTGTTTAACTGAAGATGGTATTCTTATAGCACAAACTGAAAGTCCATTTTATCTTCCAGAAGTGGTTCAAAGGGTTTATAGGGATGCCAAGGAAGTTTTTCCTGTAACAAAGCTTTTTATGGCAGGAATCCCTACTTATCCAAGCGGATTCTGGAGCTTTACCGTAGGTTCCAAAAAGTATGATCCGGAAATAGCTGAGATAGAAAATAAATATGATATTCCTGATTTGAAATATTATAATAAAAGACTTCACAAAGCTTGTTTTGTTTTGCCCGAGTTTGTTGAAAAGCTTACAAAATAATATTTTTAACAAAAAGATAGGTTTTTACCTATCTTTTTATTTTTTGCATTTCCATACCATATATAGCATTATTATTATTAATATTTATAATGCTGCAGTAAATACTAACATTAAGCAATAAGGAGGTGTTATATTGAAGCTGAGACTATTTAACATCGCTATATCACTTTTTTTTGTTATTTCACCCTTAAAAGAAATAGTTAATAAAATTCAACCTGCTTATAACAATAATTATCAAGGTTTAAGCACTAAAGAATTGGATTGGTACTATGAAACTCAAAAAAATGGAGAAGTACCTCTGCCTCCTAAAGAAAGCAGAAGCTTTATATCTAAGTACAATGGATACTATGTAGGAGACACATCGAAAAAGGAAATATATCTAACCTTTGATGAAGGATATGAAAACGGGTACACTTCCAAGATACTTGACATTTTAAAAAAGCATAATATCAAAGCAGCTTTCTTTGTAGTAAAGCCTTATATTAAAACAAATGTCGAACTTATAAAGAGAATGGAAGAAGAAGGGCATTTAGTTTGTAATCATAGCTCCCATCACCCTTCAATGGCAGCAATAACAGATAAAAACAAATTTCAGGCTGAGTTTACAGAAGTGGAAGGCATTTATAATGAGGTTACAGGAAAAGAAATGCCTAAATTTTTCAGGCCTCCCATGGGAAAATACAGCGAGCTCTCAATGAAGCTCACCTCAGATTTGGGTTACCGCACTATATTTTGGAGTTTTGCCTATAAGGATTGGATCCCTGAAAGTCAGCCCCATAAAGAATATGCTTTAAACAAAATACTGTCAAGAACTCATAACGGTGCAATAATCCTTCTTCATGCTGTTTCCAAAACTAATGCAGAAATATTAGAAGAACTCATTTCAGCCTGGAAAGACAGAGGTTATGAAATAAAATCCTTAAATGAACTACCTTAATTTAAAAAGAATCTAAAGATTTATTAATAAATCTTTAGATTCCAGTTCCGTATATTTAGCAATTATAAATAACTTAGAATATTTATAAACCTTTATATTAGTTAAAAAGCAACATATAAATGAAATGTGCTGATATTCCCGCAAAAAGTCCCCCTATAGTATGGCTGAATATCGCCTTTCCCGTTATTTTTCTGCAGCCTAAAGCGTCCATCATAGCCACATGAGTACTTAAATAACCGCTCCAGCACATTCCCATAGCTGTAAAAACCGCTATATCATTTGCTGTTATAAGCCCTTTTTCAAGGAATGTGGGCACAAGACTAATTGCCGCTCCAACTGCTCCTAAAGAAGTGATAGGAAAAGCAATTGCTTCCGGATTTGTAAATCCAAATAAGGGCTTCAATATAAATGAAATCTTCTCACCTACCCATGGTAAAAGCGGTACTCCTTCATATGCAGCACCAGTATATATCCCACCGGTTCCAGGACCATTAGTAAGCATAAGCACCAAAGTACATATAATTAAAACTCCTGGTATAATGGCCATCCCCATATCTACTCCGCTTTTTCCTCCTTCAAGCATGGAGGATAATAAACGCTCAGCGGTAGTTCCCTCTCTTATTTCTCTGTAATTCATCACATCATGATTATTTGATATATCTTCAAGAGCAGCGGCCTCAGTTCCAAATTCTTTTTTAGTAAAATGAAGCATTATCCTGACGCTTATAACACTACCAATCAGTACTCCAACATTACCTATAAGTGCAGCAGAGATGAAATTTTCGCCAGTAATTTTTGATTGTCCAATCATAAATGTAGTTACTATTAACCCCATTCCAAAGGCTGTACCTAAATTAGTGAGAGCCGGTACCTGATATTTCTTAAAATATCTTAAAAATCCCCTGTCTTTAGATAAAGTTATTATTGCAGGATTGTCTGATAAATAAGTGGTTAATATCCCCAGAGTTGAAGCCCCGGGTAAATCATACAGCGGCTTCATTAATGGAGATAGTAACTTATTAATTATGGCTATCACTCCGAATTCAGATAAGATACCTGCTACAGCTCCAGTTATTACAGCAATGGCTAAAATGTAAAAAACAACATTGAGCAAAAGCTGATGTCCGGTATTCATAAGAGTGTTAAACATATTTACCAGGCCCATTTTACTGGAAAGTGTATAAAAAAAAGTTAAGGTTAATGCAATACAAAAAAACCCTTCAAAACTTATAGCCTTTTTTATATTTCTGTTTTCCATGATGCTGACCACCTATTATTTCATTATAATTTTCGTATAACTATGTTATTTATCTTCTCTTTCCATTGGAGGCTCTTTTCTCTAGTTTCCTTAATAAAGGTATTTGTTTCTTCCACAAAATTTTCATCCTTAATAGGTCCAAGGTTTATCATAACGTTAAGCAGAGCGCTTTCTACTGCAGCATGAGCCAGTATTACCGCTACCCCCACGTCTGATATTGCGTTTTTATTGCCGTACTGAGCCAGAATTTCTAAAGTTCCATAAATATCTAGGGTTTCCACACATAATTTTCTTGGAACAGATAATGCTGTCTTATAACCCTTTTGTATAGCTTCTCCTCTTTTAAGCTTTTCATCCTCAGTTTCTTTAGGAAGTTTAAAAGCCTCCATTACCTCCATAAAACTATCAGCATCTTCATCCATTAAATCAAGGTATCTTTCCCTAAACTCAACTCATTTTTTTAAAGCATCCTGTACCTTTAATTTTTCTTCTTCCTGAAGCTCGTTATAACTTTTTTTACCGATAGTCAGGTTTGCAACCATGCTTCCTAGTGAAGCGGATAATGAAGAAGAAAGCGCAGCTACACTCCCTCCTCCCGGAGCAGGTGAATTGGAAGAAAGTTCATTAAGAAATTCAGTTACTGTGAGTTTTTTGAACATATTGTTACCTCCTATACTATTAATTCTATTTTATTTTCAATTGAGCTTAAAAAATAATCACTTTTAATTACATCTAAACATTTATCTATTTCTTTATACATTATGGTATCCTTTTCGATAAAGTCGATATTCTCCCTTATAATTCTATAAGCGATAGAAGTACCATTTCCTAGATTCATTTTATCCCTAAAGTCTATTGCCTGGCAAGCTGCTAATATTTCCGTAGCTATCACTCTATAAACATTGTCTAATATTTTCCTTGCCTTCACAGCCGCAATGGTTCCCATACTCACATGGTCTTCCTGATTTGCTGAAGAAGGTATTGAATCAACAGATGCCGGATGAGCAAGTATTTTATTTTCAGAAACCAAGGAAGCAGCTGCATACTGAGTTATCATAAATCCTGAGTTTAAACCACCATGCCGAGTTAAAAATGCAGGCAGATCGTTAAGCTGATAGTTGACTAATCTTTCCAATCTTCTTTCAGATACATTAGCTAATTCTGACAGTGCTATCCCCATAAAATCCAAAGCTAATGCTATTGGCTGTCCATGGAAATTACCTCCTGAAATTACATCTCCTTCTAAGGTTATGATAGGATTATCCGTTACAGAATTAATCTCCGTTGTAATTTTTTCATAAACATATGCTAAAGCATCTTTGCTTGCGCCGTGTATTTGAGGAATGCATCTTAAAGTATAGGCATCCTGAACTCTCAATTCCCCCTGTGAAGTAATATATTCACTGTTTTGCAGAAGATTCAATATATTACTTGCAGTATTAGTTTGTCCTAAGTGTGGTCTCAGTTTATGAATCCTTATATCAAAAGCATCTCTTATCCCTCTTAAAGCCTCCATAGTTAAAGCTGCGGCTATATCGCTTATTTTTAATAAATTTAAAGCATCGTTAAGAACTAATGCACCTACTGCTGTCATTACCTGAGTACCGTTTATAAGAGCCAACCCTTCTTTATATGTTAAATCTATAATATCAATACCAGCAAGACTCATCGCTTTAGATGCAGGGAGAATATTTCCCAAATATTCTGCTTCCCCTTCTCCTAACATAGGAAGAACCATGTGAGCCAATGGAGCCAAATCTCCTGATGCTCCCAGTGACCCTTTCTCAGGTATGCATGGGTGTATTCCCTTATTTAACATTTCAATCAACGTATTTAAAGTATTAAGGCTGATTCCTGAATAACCTTTTGCCAATGCATTTATTCTTAAAAGCATTATAGTTCTGACTTCTTCTTTTGAAAGTAAGGGACCAGAGCCACAAGCATGGGATAATATTAAATTTCTCTGTAAGTCTTTACAGTCCTCCTGTGATATTTTCACATCAGAAAATTTTCCAAAACCTGTATTTATTCCATACACAGTCTTCTCATTACGAACTATGTCTTCAACTATACATCTTGATCTGTTTATATTTTTTACTGCTGTTTCAGACAGTTCTATACTCGCAGCTTTACGTGCCACTAGAAGTATTTCCTCTAAGTTTAAATCTTCACCTGTAATAATCACTTTATTTTCCATATTCACTACTCCCAATCATCTTTATAGTCCATATGGATAAGTATTCTTTAATAAGCATATAAATCCTCTATTTTTATTCTTTTTAAATTGTCTGAATTTATTTACAAATTTAATATATTAAAACAAAAGAGCAGAATCAATTTCTGCCCTTTATAAAATATAAATTACTTTCTATTTAACGCAACTTTAAATAAAAATTTAGGTATTATGCTCAGCCTTTTAATTCTCCAAGGTTCCTTTATTACTCTATATAACCATTCTAAGCCCATGTTAATCATCCAGAGGGGAGCCCTTCTGCTTTTTCCTGATAAAACATCGAAGCTTCCTCCTACCCCATCATAATCCCAGTATGTATTTTATCCATTATATCTATGATAAATTCTTCCTGCCTTGGACATCCCATGGCTACAAATAAAGCAAAGGGCTGCTTACTGATAATATCATCCATTATATACTTTTCTTCATCCTTATCATAATATCCATTATGATTTCCGCTTATATTTATTCCCGGATAATCCTTTAAAAGCTTTTCTTTTAATGAATGTATTACCTCTTCTTTGCCGCCTAAAAGATATATAGATTTGTTATTATTAAAGCAATAAGCTGTAATTTCCTGCATTATTTCAATACCTGCAATCTTTTCTTTAACAGGTGCCTTAACCATATGGGAAGCTATTTTAACACCAATACCGTCAGGAATTATAATAGTATTATCTTCTTTAAAGTTTTTTAAGAGTTTAGGGTTAATATAAGCTGTAGAAAGAACTTCAGGATTACCAGATACAATATGGTATTTATTGCCCTCACTAAGTAAAATCTTCATTAACTCATCCTTGCTTCCGTTAAACACCTTAAAATCCAGTATTTTGGTATACATTTTTCCCCTCACTAATCTTTTTCTATGGTTATTTCTTTATTATACTGCTTTAATATATCCTTAAAGCTTGCGTCCTTTGTTAACCCTTGAGAGCTTTCTTTTATAAACATAATTTTAATAGTCTGAAGTATAATTTTAATATCTAAAAATATAGAATAATTCTTTATATAAATTAAATCGTATTTTAGTTTATCCTTTGCATGTGTATTATATTTTCCAAGAACTTGAGCTAACCCCGTAAGTCCGGCTTTAACAACAGTTCTGTATTTATACTCTTCTATTTCCTTATTAAACTTTTCCACGAAAAACGGTCTTTCCGGTCTAGGTCCTACTACGCTCATATCCCCTTTTAATATATTGAAGAATTGAGGAAGCTCATCGATTCTGGTAGACCTCATTATCTTCCCTACCTTTGTAATTCTGGGATCTTCTTCATCTGCCAGCACAGGACCGGTTAAGTTCTCTGCATTCATAACCATTGTCCTAAATTTCAAAACATTAAACACTTTATTATCAACGGTCAATCTCTCCTGCTTATAAAATATTTCTCCGCCATCTGTAAATTTAATTATAGCAGCAAATATTACCATGATAGGAGAAAATAACACTATACAGACTATTGAAACTATAATATCCAATATCCTTTTAAATAATCTTTCTTCAATGGTTAACCCTATTCTTGGAACCTTTAACAAAGGTACATCATCTATTTTTGAAAGCCTTGAATTCAATAAAGCTATATCATACATATCCGGTATAATATATACGGGCTTATCTAATGATATACACTTTTCAATAATTATGCTTTTAATATCAAGATTGATTCCATTACATATGAATATTATATGTGAATTCTCTATAAAATTTAATAAGTTAGGGGAATTTGGAGAACATATATATTTTACATTATATATATCTCTGTACTTCATTATAACTTTTTTTGTTAAATCTTCAGTAGCAGCTCCACCTACTATTAAACAATCCTTTACTCCATGTTTAATCCTCATAACCTTCCAGGCGATAACCCTCCATATAGAAAGAGTAATAAGCTGTATTGCTGTGCTTAAAAGCAATACACTCCTTGGATAGGAAAACATCCTAAGGAAGAATGTAATGAAGGATGTGGTAATAAGCAGACAAATCACAGTTAAAAGTATTGAATAAATCGTCTGACCTACCGTATTTTTTAAAACATCATTCAACCCGAAAACATACATGTATATTAAATAAGAAATGCTGATTAGAGGTATAATATCCAGGTATGGATTAAAATTAAATTCGGGAGGGTTTGATCCAAAAATTAAGATAAAGGATAAATATATAGATAGATTAACCAATATTATATCCACTAAATATAATAAAAAAGAAAAAACTTCAGTTCCAGACTTATTAGTCTTCATTTTCTCACCCCAAATAATAAAAACTCTCAACTTTTATTTATTTTATTTCTTCTTCCTTAAAAACAAATTTAAAAAGCTATTTTTCTTTTCAGCTTCCCTTTGAATTTCAGGAACCTCCACCTTTAAATCATTAATTATATTATAGTTATTTTCATCCATCCATCTATACAACTCTGGATTTATATTCTTTACCTTTTGAAAAGCAGAAATTACATCAGTTCTTCTTCTATGATTATTATGTCCGTCGCTTCCAATGATGTGTATCATATTCCTTTTCACAAGAACCTCTGCCATATTCTTTACAGCTTCTCCAAACATCCCGCATATGCTTCCGGCATTTAACTGCGCCAAAGCCCCTTGCTCCAGAATCTCTTCAAGAAGTTTTATATCTTTCTGTATTTTAAAATTCCTCTCAGGATGAGCAATTACAGGTATAGCACCCAAAACCAGCAATTCATGAAATACATCCTGAGTGTATACAGGATAATCCCTCATTGGAAGCTCTATTAAAACATATCTGCTATTATTTAATCCCCAGATTTTTTTCTCTTTGTAATATTTGGGTATATTAGGATTGATGTATATTTCTAACCCAGATAATATATTAATATCCCTTCCGTACAATTCTTTTAATTTATTAAGTCTGCTGTAATACAGATCAGCATCTATTTCCTGTTCATCTATAATAAAATGAGGAGTAGCACATATACCGGCTACTTCCTGAAGTATTGAATTTTTAACCATTTCTCCGGACATTTCAATATCTTTAGAACCATCGTCTACTCCCCACATTATGTGACTGTGAAAATCTATCATTTGTATTCTACTCACTCTCTCCATAATAGCTGTAATATTTGCTGTAATAATATGAATCTTCTTTTTCAGGAATTTTATTAAGGACAAAACCTAATATTTTTGCTCCTACTTTGTCCAACAAATCCTTGCTTTTAAGCAGGGAATTCTTTTCTGTTTGTCCATATGAAGCAACTACTATTACTCTATCAGATATTGTGGATAATATCTGTGCATCAGTCACCGCTAAAAGTGGAGGTGCATCTATTAATATATAATCGAATATCTGCTGAAATTCATTTAATATATTCTTCATTTTTTTTGAACCCAAAAGCTCTGATGGATTTGGAGGAGTGGGTCCGCTGGTAAGCACAAAAAGATTCTGCTGTTCAGTTACTTTTAAACATTCCTCGATCTTTTTGTTTTGTACAAGTATATTTGTAAGACCTTCGGCATTTGAAAGGGCAAGTTTTTTGTGTATTGATGGTTTTCTTAAGTCACAGTCAATAATTAAAACTTTGCTTCCGCTTTGGGCAAAGGTTACTGCAAGGTTGCTTAAAACGGTGGTTTTTCCTTCTCCCGGAGTACTTGAAGTAATTACTATAGTTTTTAAAGTATCATCAAAGGAAGAAAATTGTATATTAGTTCTAAGTGTTCTATATGCTTCTGCTGCTCTTGATTTAGGATTATCAAAAGATATCACGTCTTTAATCATAATTTTTCACCTCTATTTCTCTCTCTCAACTAATGGAATTGATCCTATTACAGGTATTTCAAACATCTTTTCCATATCCTCTTGAGTTTTAACTGTATTATCTAAATATTCTATTAAGAAAATTATACCTATAGATATCATCAAACCCAGAAAAAATGCAATAGCCATGTTAAGGAGAGGTTTTGGACTATCCGGTGCAGTAGGAAGCACAGCTTCGTCTAAAAGCTGAACATTATCTACCTTTCTTATTTCAGCACTAACCTTCTTTAAGGATTTTGCATATTGATTTGCAATCTCCCTAGCTTTTGCTTGATCTTTTGATTTTACAGTAATTGTTATAAATTCAGTATCTCCTTTAGGTGCCACTGAAACCATATTAATAAGTTCATTTGCAGTAATGTTTAAATTAAGAGATTGAATAACGTCTTCTGCAACAATTCTGGTTTTAACAATTTCACTGTAGGATTTTACCATTTTTTGATACATAAGCACGTCATTATAATTTTGCTTATTTGCTTCATCTTTACTTGGGCTGCTTCCTATTATAACTGATATATCCGCTTTATAGGTAGGTTTTATAACAAAATAGCTAACAATTGCACTAATTAAAGTAGATGCAAGTGTAACTAAAACTATTAACAACCATCTTTTTTTTACTATTTTAAAATACTCACGTAGCTCCATTAATTATCCCCCTTAAAAACTACTTTTTTAATATCCTTTAATATTTCATCTTCACTATCTATGATTTCAGCAATTTTAATGTGACGAACTGCATTATCTATATCATTGTTATAATAATAACTTAGTATTAGATTACAGCATATTTCTATGCTTCTTGCAGCCTCAAAGGCCTTTCTGAAATAAATTACCGCGTTGTCATAATCACCTAAAGAAGCATGGTTAATTCCAAGTTCATTTATAACATCAATATATGAATTATCCAAGTTAAGTGCTTCATTTAAATAGAAAATTGCTTTCTCCGGCAAATTAAGGTTTCTATATGCTACAGCTATATAATATAAAATAGAAGCATTATATTCACCTCTGTCTAGCTTATCCAACAAAATACTTAAGGAAGCCTCAGGCTTGTCATTTATATTATTCATAGCTTTTTTATAATCAAGTTTATCTTCAATTTCCTTGATAAGCTCTTCTGCTTCCGTTACCATTTCTCCACCTTTAGAAATATAATTATGCAAAGCTATATTAGCTTTATTAAGTTCACCTATTGAATAATATATAAGCCCCTCTATATAATATGGAAATGCATCCTGATGATTTTCTTTATAATCATTTAAAATTTCCATCTGCACATCTCCGAATTGAAAATTACTCTTTCTAATCATTTCACCTACGGTGACTGCATTTATAAAAACATCCCTATCCTTTGATATATTTAAGAGGCCTCTCAAGTAAATAAATGCATCCTCATAATTTTTACTTTCATACTCTTTAGTTATTATGCCTTTTATATATAAAACAGCATCTGGAATAGATTTTAAAATATTAATGTATATTTTATTATATTTAAACTCAGGATCTGCTCCTAAAACAAAAAACATTCCTTCTACTATGTGGGTAGCTTTAATATTCCTAGAAATCTCTTCATCCTCAAGGATGTATTTAGAATTAATAGGAAACAGTAATTCCTCATGGATTATTTCCTCATCAAGCAGTAAAGGGATATATTTGTTAAATGCCTCTTTTTTTATATTAATAAATACATATTTACCAATCTTTTCTCTAAATCTTGCGTTATAATCCAATTTTTTCACCGCCTGATCTGATTTTACATTCACTTATTTTATACGTAAAAATATTAATTAAGATTATCGTCAATAATTTTTGAAATATAATTTTTTAATTTCTCCATCTTAAATTCAGCTTCTTTACTACCAGCTCCCTTTACTGACAAATATATTTTCATCTTTGGCTCTGTGCCTGAAGGTCTTATAACAATCCATGAATCATCCTGAAGGATTAGTTTTATAACATTTGATTTAGGTAAACTTATGGACTTTTTTTCTTTAGAATCATAATCAATGCTAACACTTAATTTATAATCGATTTTTTTATTTACCTTTACATTATTAATTTCTGTGATTTCACTGTTTCTAAAATAATCTATACAATTAATTATGTTTTTCTGTCCTTCTATACCTTTTAATTCTATAGATAACAAGTTTTCCTTATAGTAACCATATCTATCATATAAATCAATTAAAGCGTCATATAAGTTTTTACCTAAGCTTTTATAATATAATGCCATCTCACTTATAAGCATAGATGCTATAACTGCATCCTTGTCTCTTACGAAATCTCCGGCCAAATAACCGTAGCTTTCTTCAAAGCCAAATAAAAAGGTTTTTTCTCTACTTTTTTCATATTCTTTTATTTTCTCACCTATATACTTAAACCCAGTTAAAACTTCCAGTAATTCAATTCCGTTGTCTTCACACATCTTTCTAACAGAGTCAGTAGTAACTATGGTTTTTACCACTACTCCATTCTCAGGAAGCCTCTGCCCTTCTTTTAATGCTTCAATTATATAGTTTGTAAGAAGCATTCCCGTTTCATTTCCCGTAAGGACTTTATACTCCCCTGTATTGTCTTTTACTACCACTCCTATTCTATCACAATCAGGATCTGTTCCAAATATTATATCCGGCTTAACTTCTTTTGCCATATCCAAAGCAATAGAAAAAACCTTTGGATCTTCAGGGTTAGGATAGGGTGCTGTGGGGAAATCTCCATCTGGGTTTTCTTGTTCCTTTACTACATATAAATTTTTATATCCAAGTTCTCTAAACACAGCTCTCACTGGAAGATTTCCTGATCCATGTATTGGAGTGTATATGATCTTCAAATCTTCAGCTGCCTTATCCACCATTTCTTTTCTTATGCTGAGCCCCATTACTCTTTTAATGTATTCTTTATCTATATCTTCTCCAATATATTGAAGATAGTTATTGCCTAAGGCATCTTCTTCTCTGATGCTCTTTATAACTTCGTACTTATCTATTTTATTGATATAAGACAATATTTCTTTAGCAGCTTGATCCGTTACCTGTCCGCCATCACTTTCATATACTTTATAACCGTTATATTGTTTAGGATTGTGTGAAGCAGTTATTACTATTCCCGCACTGCAATTTAGATATCTAACTGTAAA
The DNA here is from genome assembly GCF_000820705.1 of Clostridium polynesiense. Classification (GTDB taxonomy): domain Bacteria; phylum Bacillota; class Clostridia; order Clostridiales; family Clostridiaceae; genus Clostridium_AA; species Clostridium_AA polynesiense. The sequence goes on from NZ_CCXI01000070.1 coordinate 35,088, forward strand.
TGAAAGCATAGGAGTTGGCCTTAGGCTTTCATATAAATATACCTTTATATTATTTGCACATAAGGTTAACGCAGCTGCTCTAGCAAATTCAGAGGATTTATTTCTGGAATCATAAGCTATGGCCACAGCTTTATTTCCTTTACAATTAGAATTTATATAATCTGCTAATCCCTGAGTAGCTTTACTTACAGTATATTTGTTCATTCTGTTGCTTCCTGCACCTATAACCCCTCTTAAGCCTCCGGTACCAAAGTCCAAATCCTTATAGAATCTATCTTCTATTTCACTATCATCCATAATTGATTTTAGCTCAGTTTTAAATTTTTCATCAATTATGTCACTGTTCATCCAGTAATTATATCTGTCTTTATAATTCATTTAACGATCCTCCTTGAAAGTATATAACAAATTTATTATACTATATTTCTTTATAAATGAAATAACTATTATTTTAAAAGTTAAAATATCTCTTCATTATTATGCTAAACAAAAAAAGAAAATAGTTTACTGTAATGTAAACTATTTTCTGTAATTATTCGATAACCTCTACAACTTTTTGATCAAAACTTACTGATGCAATGATGGAATTTAAATCCTCTACAATAGAGATTTCTTTTCCCATTTCTATGTCGGAAAGTTTAAATATACTGCCAACCTTTGCATCACTTAAGTCTAAGGTTATATATTTAGGAAGATTTTCCGGAGAACAAGTGACCTTTATGTTGCTTTTTTCTTTTTGAACCACTGCTCCACTAGCTGTAAGATGACCTTCTCCTATATAATTTATTGGAATATGTGTAGTAACCTTTTCAGTACCATTAATTTCTTCCAGGTCTATATGGATAAATTTATGAGTAACAGGCTCTCTTTGTATTTCTTTAATTAGTGCTTCATGAACATTTCCTTCAATATTTACCTTTATAATTCCATGCTCTCCGCTTTCTAATATCTCTCTGTTCAGTTCAAGCTCTCCTATCTCAATCATGCAATTTCTCATTTCTTTTCCATATAATATACCAGGTACATTGCCTTTTCTTCTTACTTTTTTTGCACTTTTTCCTTTGTTATTTTCTCTTAAATTTGCTGTTAATATTTCCATAAAAATCCCTCCTGAAAAGTATTATGGTCAATAGTTGGCAATATTATTCAACAGTTTACTTTTTTTCTATTGCAATATAAAATCAATTAACATATAATAAAATTGTTTTTGCAAATAACGACAATTTAGAATATTAAAAAATAAATGTTTATGAAGGAAGGTGCCGTATAAAGTTGTATAAACTCAATCAAAATGAAACTCCTCTTTTTGATGCTTTAATGGAATATGTTAACAGAGAAACCGTTCCTTTTCATGTCCCCGGGCATAAAAAAGGTGTAGGAATCGATAGTGAATTCAAAAATTTTATTGGAGAAAATCCTTTTAAAATCGATGTTACTGTGTTCAAACTGGTTGATAGTCTTCATCATCCTACCGGTCCAATCAAAAATGCCCAAAAGCTTGCAGCTGACGCATACGGCTCAGATGCTGCATTTTTCTCCATTCATGGAACCTCTGGAGCAATCCAGGCAATGATTATGTCCGTGGTAAATTCCGGAGACAAGATACTGGTTCCAAGAAATGTTCATAAATCTGTTACTGCAGGTATCATTTTAAGCGGTGCACTTCCAATATATATGCAGCCGGAATTAGACAAAAATGTAGGAATAGCTCAGGGAGTTACCCCTGAAACAGTAGAAGAAACTTTAAAAGAGAATCCTGATGCCAGGGCAGTACTTATAATTAATCCTACCTATTACGGGGTAGCTACTGATATTAAGAGGATAGCTGATATTGTACACAGCTATGACATACCTCTTATAGTAGATGAAGCTCACGGTCCCCACTTAGGATTTAATAGCAGACTACCTGTATCTGCTATGCAGGCCGGTGCCGATATATGTGCTCAAAGTACCCATAAGATTATCGGAGCTTTGACACAAGGATCTCTGCTTCAGGTAAAAAGTAAATATGTAGACACTCAGAGAGTTCAGCAGATATTAAACCTTCTCCAGACAACTTCACCTTCATATATATTAATGGCATCCTTAGACTGTGCCAGAAGGCAGATAGCTTTGGAAGGGAAAGAGCTCTTGGATAAAACTATAGAATTAAGTAATTATACCAGAAGGGAAATAAATAAAATACCTGGATTCTATTGCTTTGGAGAGGAAATTTTAGGTCAGCCGGGAGTTTATTCTGTAGACCCTACAAAAATTACAGTTACCTGCAGAGACTTAGGTATAACCGGATATGAGCTGGATACTATATTATCAGAAAAATATCATATTCAGGTGGAGCTGTCAGACTTATATAATGTTTTAGCAGTGGGTTCTTTTGGGGATACTAAAGAATCTCTGGATAAGCTTATTAATGCCTTAAAGGAAATAAGCGAAGACTACAGCAATAGGGAGAACATAAAGCCTGACTTTATAGATATACCTGCAATTCCTGAAAGTGCTTTAATTCCTAGAGAAGCTTTTAACAGCAAAAAAGCCTCTATCCCAATTAAAGAAAGTGTAGGAATGATAAGCGGTGAGTTTCTACTTGCATATCCTCCAGGAATTCCTGTACTATGTCCCGGAGAAATTATTACCCAAGAGATAATAGATTATGTATACGAATTAAAAGAAGCGGGTTTATACGTTCAGGGAACAGAAGATCCGGAAGTTGAAAATATAAAAATAGTTAAAAGATAAAGAAAAAGCCATGGCTAAGCCATGGTTTTTTCTTTAATGAAAACTATAAATGATATTTATTTTCTTTAATTAACCCTTTATTCAATCTCATTGCCTATATTAAAAGCCTTAATATTCATATCCAGGAATTTAGCATTGACATTGCTTTTTATGATTTCTTCCCAATCAATCTTCTCCAGTCCGCAGGCTTTAACCAGAGCTCCTAATAGAATGCTGTTCTGAACCTTGCTGTTTCCTATATCTTTTGCTTTTTCGTAAGCATGAATAACCTTTATTTTTATAGGGTTTTGAGATATTTTCTCCAGTACATCTTCAGGATAAACCTCATTTCCTACTAGGACGGTAATCGGTCTGATTTCATAGTCATTAATTATTACTGTTCCATTCTCCTTTAAAAACTCAATCCATCTTGCCGCTTCAATCTTTTCAAAAGAAACAATAACATCTACAGTTCCTTTTTCAATTAAAGGTGAGTATACTTTTTCCCCATATCTAACTTGAGTAACAACGCTTCCTCCTCTTTGAGCCATTCCATGGACTTCTGACATTTTAACATCATATCCGGATTTTATTAACCCTTCAGTAAATATCTTTGATGCAAGTATTGTTCCCTGTCCGCCGACACCTACAAAAAGAATATTTTTAATATTGCTCATTATTCTCCCACCTTTTCTATGGCATTAAATTTACAAACCTGTTTGCATATTTCACACCCGTTACATTGAGCTTCGTCTATTGTAACAGTGTCATTCTTATAGCTTAAAGCCGGGCATCCTGTCCTTAAACAAGCCTTACACCTCTTACACTGTTCAGTTTTTATACGACATTTAGATTTCTCTCTAAGCTTTAAAACTTCCTTTTTAAGTGCACAGGGCTGTTTAGTGATTATAACAAAAGGTTCAGAAGAATTTTTAGCATCTTTAACCGCTGCTTCAGTGTCTTTAAGATTATAAGGGTCTATAATTCTTAAATTATCCTTTTTAATTCCCAGTGCCAGAACAATGTCTTCAATAGATAAGATAGGAGCAGCTTGTCCCTGAAGAGTAAAACCCGTTCCGGGATTTTCATTATGACCTGTCATTGCTGTGGTTCTGTTGTCTAATATACAGGTTACTATTGGTTCATTATTATAAATTGAATTAATAAGTCCTGTAATTCCGGAATGAAAGAAAGTTGAATCTCCAATAAAGGCAAATATTTTCTTTTTATCTCCGGCAAGCTTTCTTGCTTTACTTAATCCGATTCCTCCTGATATTGATGCTCCCATACATATTACTGTGTCTGTGACATTAAGAGGAGGCATCATTCCCAGTGTGTAGCATCCTATATCCCCTGTAGCTATTATGTCTTTATGCTTTGAAACCGAATAAAATATTCCTCTATGAGGACATCCGGCACAGAGTACAGGAGGTCTGTTTGGCAATACTCCTTCATACTTCATCACAGAATCTTCATATTCCCCTAAAATTGCGTTTCTTATGATGGCGGGATTTAATTCACCGCATATAGGTATAACATCTTTTCCGCTGCATTTAATTCCCAAGGTCTTTACAAAGTTCTCTATATAAGGCTCATTTTCTTCAACTACTATTAACCTGTCTACCTTCTCTGCAAACTCACGAATGAGCTTTCCAGGTAAAGGATGAGTAAATCCAAGCTTTAAATAAGAGGCATTATCTCCCATTACTTCTCTGCAGTACTCATAACTTATGCCGCTGGATATTATTCCAATAGATTTGCTTCCCATTTCTATCCTGTTTAATGAACAGGTATTTGAGTATTCCTCAAGGTTTTTCAGTCTTTCTTCCACTTCAACATGCTTTCCTCTAGCATGGGCAGGTATCATAATATATTTCTTTATGTTCTTTTCATATTCTTTTATTTTTGTCTGTTTTTTTTCTCCTAGCTCCACAACGCTTTTAGAGTGAGATACTCTGGTAGTTAATCTAAAAAGCACAAGGGTGTCAAAGTCTTCACTTATCTTGAAGGCCTCTCTCATATAATCCTTACATTCCTGTGAGTTTGATGGCTCCATCATTGCAACCTTTGCATGTGGTGCATACAGCCTGTTATCCTGCTCATTTTGAGAAGAATGCATACCAGGATCATCTGCTGAAACTACAACAAATCCTCCATTAACACCTTCATAAGCCATAGTAAATAGTGGATCCGCTGCTACATTGACCCCAACGTGTTTCATTGCTGTTAAACTTCTTGCTCCCCCTATGGATGCTCCTGCAGCTACTTCAAAGGCCACCTTCTCATTAGGAGCCCACTCACCATAAACCCCTTCATATTTACTGAAATTTTCTAGTATTTCTGTACTTGGTGTTCCCGGATAAGCAGAAGCTATACTGCATCCAGCCTCATAAGCCCCTCTTGCACAGGCTTCATTCCCAGACATTATAACTTTCATAAAATAATCCCCCTTATTTTTAATTAATTAAAGCTGACTTATATTAATGAACCTAGAGCTATAGAATATAGCTTTGATATGGCTGTATCCGCTCTGGAAACTAACACTATAGGACATTTAGCACCAACAATAACTCCGGCGCTTATAGAATTACCAAAATAAGTTAAGCATTTTCCAACCATATTTCCACATTCTATATTAGGTACAAGAAGCACATCAGCATCCCCTGCTACCTGACTTTCAATCCCTTTATGTTCTGCCGCTTCCTTATCTATTGCATTATCAAAGGCTAGCGGTCCATCTATCAAGCATCCTTTAAGCTGCCCCCTTTTATTCATCACCACTAAGGATGCTGCATCTACAGTAGCCTGCATTTTAGGATTTATATTCTCAATAGCAGCCAGCACAGCTACTTTAGGCATTTCTAATCCCATAGCATTGCAAACACACAGAGAATTTTTTATTATATTGACTTTATCATTTATATCAGGAAAAGTTACCATTCCTCCATCTGTTAAATATATTAATTTATGGTAACCGGGTACATCGTAAACCATTACATGAGATAAGGTATCATTTTTCTTTATACCGTATTCCTTATCTAGAACCGCCTTCAACAAATCAGAAGTATTAAGCTTCCCTTTCATTAAAAAGTCATTTTCATCATTTTTGATAGATTTAACCGCTTCCACAGCTGCAGTTTTTGCATTATCTGAATTTTTAATTATCATGCCTCTTAAATTAATCTCATTATCTTTAGCTATCTTTTTAATCTTATCTTCATTTCCATAAAGCACTGCGCTGATTAGACCTCTATTAACAGCTTGCTCTACAGCTTTCAAAACTTCTCCATCCTCAGCTGCTGCAACTGCCAGCTCTTTACGTAAAGAAGGATCAACTTTTTGGAACAATATATCCAATCTGCTCATAGTACACCTCCATCTCTAAATCATTGTATATGTTTAGTATAAGAACATTAATGCTTTTCTGTCAATTTTATCTGATAAAGTTATATTAGGTAAAAGGTGCATAAAAATGTAATTATGCACCTTTTTAGCAAGCTTATAAATAAGCCTTTATAAATTCTTCAATATCTTCTTCAGTAAATACCTTTATATTATTTTTAAGTAAAAGTTCAGCAGTTACTCCATTGCCGTTTATTAAAGTTTTGCTGAAGGTTCCGTCATAAATCCTGCCTACGCCGCAGGAGGGGCTTTTGCTCTTTAACAACGCTGCGGAAGCATTTATATTCTTTGCAAGCTTAAGGGTTTCTTCAGCACCTTTTATAAAATTGATAGTGGAGTCGCTTCCCTTTATCGAGATTACCCTGGCTCTTCCTTCTAGTACATCCGCTCCTGTGCCCCCGATTATTTCATGAGGCTCTCTGGGAGTAGTCATGCCTCCCATCTGTTCAGGACATACAGGTATCAATAAACCCTTTATTAAAAGTTCATTAAGCTTTTTATTATAATTGTTTCTGCCATCATATCTGCAGTTATTTCCTATTAAACATGCGCTAACAATAAACATATAATCACCTTACTTTAATATTACTACAGTAACGCCATCTCCACCTTCTCCATATTCTCCTAACCTGTAGGATTTTACGTGAGGATGGGTTTTAAGCATATTTTGAATAGCTTTTCTAAGTACACCGGTTCCTTTTCCATGGATTACAGTTGCTTCATTTAATCCTGCCATATAAGCTTCGTCTAAATATTTATCAGTATTATATATAGCTTCTTCAGAATCCATTCCACGGAGATCGATAGAGGTAGGGGTAGATTTCAAGTTTAAATTAATTTTCTTTTTAGACCTACTCTTTACCTCTTCCTTATCTGAACTCTCAGTTAAGTCCTTAGCCTTAACATTAATTTTCATTATGCCAGCCTGAACCTGAACCTCTCCTTTACTGTCAGGAGAAGTAAGTATAACTACCTTTTGATTCAGTTTCGAAAGAAATGCGGTTTTTCCAGGAAAGATTTCCTTTAGAGGTTTTCCTTCCTCTTTATTTATATTAAATTCCGAAACTTCTATCTTATCCAAATTACTTTTTATTTTTCTTCTTTCCTCTTCTAATTTCTGCCTTGCTTCAGATGAATATCCCATCCTTTCAAGCTCTCTTATATTTTTAAGGATTTCGTCTGCTTCTGCTTTAGCTTCCCTAAGTATATTTTTAGCCTCTCTTTTTGCTTCTAGCTGAGCATTTTCTCTAATCTTATCTATACCAGACAATTTAACTTGTAGCTTTTCTTTAATCTTATCTGCCTCCAACCTTAGACTTTTAGCGAGTCGGGCATCATTTTCAGCTTTGATGCTCTTTTCCTGAAGACTCTGTATAAGATCTTCAAATTTTAGAGTTTCATCTGCTATAAGCTCTTTAGAGGATTCTATAATATATTCAGGAAGCCCGAGCCTTTTGGATATCTCAAATGCGTTGGATTTTCCAGGAATTCCGATGAGAAGTCTGTAGGTTGGCCTTAAGGTTTCCACATCGAATTCCACAGAAGCATTTTCTACACCGGAGGTTCTTAAAGCATAAGCCTTTAATTCACTGTAATGTGTGGTGGCAAGTATTTTACTCTGTTTTTTTCTTAAAAACTCTAAAATAGCAACAGCTAAAGCCGCTCCCTCCGTAGGATCTGTACCTGCTCCCAGTTCATCTAGCAGCACTAGAGAATCCTCATTAGCTGAGTTGATAATATTAACAATGTTGGTCATATGGGAAGAAAAAGTGGATAAGCTTTGTTCAATGCTCTGCTCATCTCCAATATCAGCAAATACCTCATTAAAATACCCAATGGTAGAATTCTTTTTTACCGGAATCAGCACCCCGCTTAACGCCATAATATGAAGAAGACCTACTGTTTTTAATGTAACTGTTTTTCCTCCTGTGTTTGGGCCTGTGATTATTAATGAATTATTGTCCTTTCCAAGATATACGCTGCAGGGTACAACTTTACTTTGATCTAATAGAGGATGTCTTGCTTCTATTAAATCTATGTTTCCCTCCCTGCTTATGGATGGCATTTCACAGTTAAGCTCATTTGCATATTTAGCTTTAGCAAATATAAAATCCAGTTCATATAAAATCCAAGTATTATTTTTCACAGGGGTTATATTATTGTATATTTCCATTGAAAGTTCTTCCAGAATCCTTTCGATTTCAGCCTTCTCTTTAAGCATAAGCTCTTTTATTTCATTATTTAAATTAACCAGACTCATAGGTTCAATAAACAACGTGGCACCGGAAGAACTCTGATCATGCACCAATCCTGGAACAGCAGATTTATATTCAGATCTAACAGGAAGCACATATCTGTCCCCTCTTACAGTAAAAAGATTATCTTGAAGGTATTTTGAATTACTTCTAACTAAAGAAGTAATTTTATCTCTAACGGAAGAATTCTTTTCCTTTAAGCTTCTTCTTATATTGTATAATGTACTGCTGGCATGGTCTGATATCTCTTCTTCACTTATGATTGCTTTGAATATTTTATCCTCAAGATTCCTTAAGGGCAAAATTGAATCACATATATCCTCTATGGTGGGGAATGCCTCTTCACTTTCCTTTCTTGCGACAAAATCCTTTAATTTTCTTGAACATTTCATTGCATTACCTATTCTGAGGAGCTGGGAAGCATTTAGCACACCTGCCTTTTCTGCTCTTTTTAAAGCTTCAGTAACATCGAAGAATCCTTCAAAGGGAGGTGAACCCTTTTTATTGATAAGATTGAAGGCTTCATAAGTTTCCAGAAGTTTCTTTTCCACTTTGTGAAAATTGTCATAAGGAGATAATTCCGTTATAAAGGATCTTGCGGTTTCTGTTACAGCATATTCAGCAATTTTGTCTTTTATCTTATTAAATTCAAGTACCTTTAAGGCTTTTTCGTTCATTATATCACCCTTTCTCAGGCTTTTATTCTACACCTCTTTTATAGTGACCTCTGGTAGCTTCATCTTTTATAAGTATTGAAGCTTTTTCTTTTAGCATTTCAAGTATTTTATAAGTTTCTTCATAATTTTCGTCGGTAAAATCTACTCTAAAGGATTTAATACCTATTTCTTTTAATTCTTTTTGTCTGTCTATAAGATTTAAAGGAATAGTATTTAACAAAATACTCCTGCAGAATAAATCTGTATATACAGGAAACTCTTTGTTAAGTCTGTCTTTAAGTACATAATTTCCTTTTTCGCATTCTCTGCCGCAGTTTCTATCTGTTGATTTATTTCCCATAACACTTCCAATAGGACAGTATTCCATAACCATCATTTCAATTTTACCATATATTAGCGCTTGGAGGGGAATACTGCTTTTGTGTACTATTTCCTGTATTTCTTTTTTATTTAACTCAACACTTATACTGGCTGATTTTAACTCTTCATTATAGAAATCTGTACTGTAGGAATTAAATATATTTGATTTATAATCACCTATAATTGCAGTTCTGCCTTTAAATCTATTAATGATGCCTAAATTGGAAGTGACTATACCTTTTATATTGTTTAAGTTCCTTTCAATGATTTTTATAAGGCTTTTATATTCCTGTCTTATAATATTGGGTATCTTTAAGTATACATCTTTTTCTGAAATAGAAATTAAATCTTCTTCTCTAATACCGTTCCTTCTCCAGAATAAATTTACAGCGGCAGCTTCTATACTGCTGTGTAAAAATGCTTTAAGCTGTTCCTTTGTATTTATTACCGCTAAGAAATCAGGATTACCTTCAAATCTTTTATATTCCTTTGCTTTTATATGTTGTTTTACACCTTTTCTTTCAAAGCTTTTAAGCATATCTTCTTCTATTTTTTCCAGCAGTTCTCTTCTAGATTTATTAATGGAAGATACCGGTAAAAATCCTTCTTCATAATCTTGTGCAGAGACCTTCGACACTTGAAAAGGAGAATCTCCTGACTTGCTTAAGTTATCATATATCCTATTTAATTCTGTAGGTTTATTAATTGCCTTCTGTACCATATCCCCTGATACTTCATAGTTCTTTCCTTTATATTCAGCACTTAAGGTAAAAGGCTTATCAATGGAAAATATGAAATTTATATTTATTTTTTCTTTTTTAAAATTATCAGCATAAGTATAGGTCTTATACTTATTATTCAGCTTTTCGCTGGAGGTTTTGTATAAAACATCTCCCTTTTTATAATTCGGGGGGAATAATTTCACCCTGCTTCCCTTAAAAGCCTCCTCCAGCGTGCTGTCATACTCTATAATCTTAGTTACTGTAAATCCAGTATCTCCGTTGGTAACTCCATCCTTGAGAGCAATATCATTTTCAAGAGTTACAGATAAATCTTTATTCACCCTTCCAAGAACTATTCCTGTATTTTTAGGATTATTAACTGCCATTAACTCAATACCAGGATTCCCATATAGGTAAGATTTATTGAAACCTTCTCTGTTAAAGAGCTGCATAAGTTCAGTTTTTGCCCCTTCAACATCACTGTTTTCTTTCAGTCCGTAATAACTGTCTATAGCTTCTCTATAATTTTTCACTACTCCTGCTACATATTCTGCTCTTTTCATACGCCCTTCAATTTTTAGGGATGCTGTACCGCTTTTTATTATATCTTCTACTATATCTATAGTACACATGTCTTTTGGGCTTAAAAGATAACCAGATTTGTACTCATCTGTCTCTTTATTGATTATACTGTATGGCATTCTGCATGCCTGTGCACACCTTCCCCTATTACCGCTTCGTCCTCCTATTAAACTGCTCATTAAGCATTGACCTGAATAACTTACGCATAAAGCACCGTGGACAAAAATTTCTGTTTCTATATTTAAATCAAGAGATATATGTTTTATTTCCTTCAAAGACAATTCTCTAGATAATACTATGCGCTTAAAACCTTTATTCACTAAATATTCCGCAGCTTCTGCGTTATGAACAGTCATTTGGGTTGAAGCATGTATCTCCAAGTCAGGATAAGCATTAGATATATAATAAGCAAGTCCAGTATCCTGAATTATTAATGCATCTGCTCCCATAGCATAAAGCTTTTCTATATATTCTTCAGCTTCTTTCATTTCATTTTCTTTTATTAATGTATTTAATGTTATATATACCTTTTTACCTCTTATATGCGCATACTCCAGAGCTTTTTTTATATTATTCATGTCAAAATTCCCAGCATAGGCTCTGGCTGAAAATTTATCTCCTCCTATATATACAGCATCTGCACCTGCATTCACTGCAGCCATAAAGCATTCCATATTCCCTGCCGGTGCCAGCAATTCTATTTTATCCTTCATATATTCATCTCTCCTATTCAATGAATATTATATACAAAGAAACTGTAATTTAACAATAATACAGTTAATTTTTTGTAAAATAAATAAGAGCCCAGGGGGCTCTTATTTATCATAATTAATCAGGGCATTCTTATTCTTTCTTTCCTTAGCTAGAGCAATCTGATTTTCTATTAGTTTATTTTGAAGATCCATAATCTTATATTTAGATGATTGATTATTAAACTTCATCTCTTTATTCTCAGCTTTTAAGGATTTATTTTCCTCAGTATATTTTGATACAGCTTCCTTCATCGCTTCAATTTCTCCGCTGAGTTCTTCGATATTCTTATTCTTTTCTTCTATTTCCCTTTCAGCATCAGCGGTAGTTGTTCTGCTTTGAAGCTCATCATTATATATTTCAAGTCTTTGAATCTGCTTTTTAAGCTCTTCTATTTCATGTATAAATTTCTTTTCTTCTGTCTTTGAAGCCTTAAGCTCTTTTTCCAGATTAATATATTCTTCTTTATACTTAAAAAATTCATCTGCTATGTTTACTGCAGTAAGTATTGCTGCTGAAGAAACGCTCAGCTTCTTATTGTTATCTAGTATACCTCTGATTTTTTTATCTACATATATAGCTACTTTGTGAAGATACTCTTCGTTTTCTTCTCCTTTTAGATTATATTCTAAACCATTTATCTTAACAGTAATTATATTCATAGCAACACCCTCTTAATCAATTTAAGTATCCTAACTAATATATTACCATAATTAACTGGTTAAGAAAACATAGAATCATCTTAATTGAGCTCCAAGCTTAAATTCTAAGGCTCTGACTATCTTATCGTGTATCTTATTAATATCGCTGTCCTTCAATGTCCTGTTATCTGCTCTGTAAACCAGAGAATAAGCTACACTCTTTTTGCCTTCAGGAATCTGCTTTCCTTTGTAAACATCAAAGAGTTTTACAGATTCTATCAGATTTCCTCCCTGCTTTCTGATAGTCTCTTCTATTTCCTGAACTAATATATTATCATCTAAAAGCAATGCTAAATCTCTTGTTATTGCAGGATATTTAGGAAGAGGTTTATAAGCTTTTGTTAAGCTGCTGAAAGCGTAAAGTCCATCTAAATCAATTTCTGCTGCATAACAAGGCGTATCTATATCATAATTATCGGATACGTCAGGATGTATTTCTCCTAATATTCCCACTGCCTTTTTTCCACAGTAAAGATCTGCGGTTTTTCCGGGATGAAAAGCTTTGTTATCACTTTGCCTTATGAATTTATAGTTATTTATTCCTAAAACATCAAGGAGATTTTCTATAATTCCCTTTAAGTCATAATAATCTGTATTGCCATATAAACCTATGCTTAATATATTTTTTTCTTCAGGAAGACTCTCCTCTTTTTCTTTAGGAATATATATCTTAGCCATTTCAAAGAGCCTTGCTTCTTCAATACTTCTTGAGTTATTTCTGGCTAAGCATTCCATCATAGAAGGTATAGTAGTAGTCCTCATCTGGCTGAAATCTTCTCCTAAAGGATTTTTTATTTTAACTGTCTTTCTTAAAAGGCTATCTTCTGGTGAGTTTATCATATCAAGGGTTTTAGGACTTACAAAAGCATAGGAAATAGATTGACAAAGACCGCAGGCAATCATATTGGAAATAACAACGTCATCCATTTTCTGCTTTAAGTTTTTAGGTTCCTTTTCTGTAACTGTTTTTGTAATAGTAGTAGGAATATTATTATATCCGTATATTCTGGCAATTTCTTCAGCTATGTCTTCCTTAATTGCGATGTCAATTCTGAAGGTTGGAACCTTTATTACTAACTTATCTCCTTTTATTGAAGCAAATAATTCAAGCCTATCTAAATATCCCTTCATTTCTTCTGAGGTTAATGACGTTCCTAAGAATCTGTTAATCCATGAAACTTCAACAGTTAATTCCTTAACCTCTTTTGGATTATCATAAATGTCAATGATTCCGGACATTATTTCACCGCATTTTAGAAGTTCTACCAAGCTGCAGGCTCTATTTATGGCTATCTCAGCTAAATTAGGATCAATTTCTTTTTCAAATCTTGAAGAAGACTCAGTTCGTAAACCAAGCTTTTTTGAGTTTACTCTAATGTTTATACCATCAAAGTTTGCACTTTCAAATATAACTTCTGTGGTATCCTCTTTTATCTCAGAATCCAGTCCTCCCATTATACCTGCAAGGCCTATAATATTTTGATTATCCTTTATACACAGTACATCTGAATTCAATTCCCTTTCCACATCATCTAGAGTTGTGAATTTTTCTCCCTGCTTCGCTCTTCCCACAACTATTTTTCCGGATTTTATTTCCCTTCTGTCAAATGCATGCATTGGCTGACCTACTTCCAGCATAACAAAATTAGTTATGTCAACTATATTATTTATAGGTCTTACACCAGCGGCCAACAGTCTTTCCTGCATCCATTGAGGAGAAGGAGCAATTTTTACATTCTTAACACCTTTAGCCATATATCTTCTACAGTATTGATTATCTTCAATTTCCACCTTAATTACATCCTGAACATTGACATCGGAGCTGGAATTATAGTTCATTTCCGGCAGGGTATAAGGGATATTAAGGGTTGCAGAAGCTTCTCTGGCTATACCTATAACACTAAGACAATCAGGTCTGTTTGATGTTATTTCAAAGTCTACGACCTCATTATTTAATCCCAATACTTCTTTTATATCCCTGCCTAAAGGTGTATCTGAAGGAAGTATCATAAGTCCATGGACAGGTTCCTCTGTGGCAATTCCTAACTCTTCTTCAGAGCACATCATACCATTGGAAGGCACTCCTCTTAATTTTCCCTTTTTTATCTTAAGACCATTAGGCAGAGAAGAACCATGAAGAGCTACAGGAACTATATCACCTTCTGACATGTTATTTGCACCTGTAACTATTTGTATCTGTTCTTCCGCTCCGATGTTCAATTGGCATATAACCAGTTTATCAGCATCAGGATGAGGTACAATGCTTTCTATCTTACCTGTTACTACATTAGAAATTTCATCTCCCTCTGAAATCACTTCTTCCACCTTAGAGCCTGACAGTGTTAGACTATCAGCAAGCTGCTGAGGACTAATTTCAATATTAATATAATCTTTAAGCCATTTATATGGAACTTTCATAGCTGCACCTCCTAAAATTGATTAAGAAATCTCATATCGCTTTCATATAATAATCTAATATCATCTATTCCGTATTTAAGCATAACCATTCTGTCAACGCCGAAACCAAAAGCAAAACCGCTGTATATCTCTGGATCGATTCCACAATTTCGAAGAACTTGTGGATGAACCATTCCGCAGCCTAAAAGTTCAATCCATCCGCTGCCTTTGCATACTCTGCATCCTTTCCCCTGGCACACAAAACAAGTTGCATCCATTTCTGCAGAGGGTTCTGTAAAAGGAAAATGATGAGGTCTAAATTTCGTCTGAAGTTTATCGCCATACATCTTCTTTGCAAAAAGTTCTAAGGTACCCTTTAAGTCTGCAAAAGTTATGCCTTTGTCTATTACAAGTCCTTCTAACTGATAGAATATTGGAGAATGAGTAGCATCCGCTGCGTCTGATCTGAATACCTTACCAGGAGATATCATTTTAATAGGAGGCTTCTGATTTTCCATTACCCTTATCTGCACAGGGGAGGTTTGAGTTCTCAGTACCACATTATCATTTATATAAAAGGTATCCTGTTCGCTTCTTGCAGGGTGATTTTTAGGTATATTTAAAGCCTCAAAGTTATAATAGTCAAGTTCCACTTCAGGTCCTTCTTCTATAGAAAATCCCATAGACACAAAAATATCCTTCATATTTTCTAAGGTTAAATCCAAGGGATGTCTTTTACCTACAGACTTTTTTCTGCCAGGCATGGAAATATCGATAACTTCTCTTTCTAATTTTTCAGCTTTTTCTTTTTCCTTTATTTCCCTGGAAATTTTTTCTATATTTTTCTCTATATCCTCTCTTATCTCATTTGCAAGCTTACCGATTAAAGGTCTTTCTTCGGGGGATAACGCCCCCATTCCTCTTAGTATAGAGGTTAACTCTCCTTTTTTTCCTAAATATTTCACTCTTACTGCTTCAAGTTCTGAAATGCTCAGAATGCTTTTCAATTCATTCAATGCTTTTTCGCTGATTTCAGATAGTTTATTTTTCATGCTCCTTCTCCTTTCTTTTTCCCAAATAAAAAAGCCGCCCCATAAGGGACGGATTATCCGCGGTACCACCCTAGTTAGCAGCAATGCTCTCTCTAAAAAAATAACGGTTATCACCGCCAACCACTACTATAATTTTCGCAGTTAGAACTCCTGAGTGAACTTCAATATAACCATCCTTAAGAAAGCTTTCAGTCTATGGCTTTCAATCCCTGTTTAAGGTGTATTATATCTACTCTCTCATTCACAGTCTTTATATTTTCATTAATATGATATAACTAAATCCTTATAAAATCAAGGTTGTTTTTTTAATCTTTGTCTTAGAGCTTCAAACATCACAACGGATGCAGCAATAGATGCATTTAATGATTCAGCATTTCCTACCATAGGTATTATTGCTTTTTCGTGACAAAAGTTCAAAATTTCATCACTGAGACCTGAAGCTTCATTTCCAATGCAAAAAACCGTTTCTTCAGATAAATCTAAATCATATATGCTTTTCTCCGCTTTTAAGTATGTTCCAATAAATTTAAATCCCTGTGATTTTAGCGAAGCTGAAAAATTTAAATTCTCCTTCTCCGTTATTATAGGAACCCTAAAAATTGATCCCATAGTGGACCTAAGAACTTTTTCATTTAAAAAATCTACAGTTCCCTTGGTGCATATAACTCCCAATGCGCCTACAGCATCAGCAGTTCTTATAATAGTTCCTAAATTACCAGGATCCTGAATTCTGTCCACCAGCACAAATATTCCCCTCTTAATTTCAGGCTGAGGAAATTTGAACTTTACAGTTGCTATTATGCCCTGAGGATTTTCAGTATCGCAGATATCCTTAAATAACGAATCTTTTAAAATATATTGAGAGGAATAATTACCAGATAATAACTGTTGCATTTCTTCATCATGCTTTTCCATAAAGGAGGAAGTATATAAAAGGCTTTCAATTTCTGCCCCGGATTTAATAGCCTCTTCTACAAACCTATATCCTTCAATAATATAAAGTTTTTTTTCATATCTGTATCTCTTGCTTTTTAATTTTTTAATGTCCTTAAAAACTTTATTATCTTTGCTCTCAATGATTATCAAGTAATTACCTCCAATACTATTTGTTCAGCCTGGCTTCAAGTTGGCTGAGATCATCTGCAGACCCTATTGCTACAACTATATCATTTGGATATATTTTATCATCCGCATTAGGTGAAACATTGATTTCATTTTCATTTTTAATGGCCATAACGTTGATACCATAATTTGTTCTCATTCCAATATCCCTTAAAGTTTTATTATACCATTCTTTAGGAGACTCAATCTCCATAATGCTATAATCAGGAGACAGCTCTATATAATCTAAAATGCTTGAGGATACTAAATTATGTGCTACTCTAACTCCCATGTCTTTTTCTGGAAGGATCACTCTGTCTACTCCTATTTTGTAGAGCACCTTAGCATGAAGGTCACTATGCCCCTTTGCAATTATATATTTAACTCCAAGCTCCTTAACCAATAAAGCAACCATAACGCTGGCTTGGATATTTGAACCTATGGTAACTACAGCAACGTCAAAATTCCTGATTCCTACTGTTCTTAAAGCAGCTTCATCTGTGGCATCCATCTGTACTGCATGGGTAACGGAATCGGATATTTCCTGCACCAAATCTTCATCAACATCTATAGCTAAAACATCATGTCCGAGAGCATAAAGTGTTTTTGCTACTGAAGTACCGAATCTTCCTAATCCTATAACAACAAATTGTTTATTTGACATATTAAACACCCCTATCCAACAATTATTCTATCTTCAGGATACCTTATACCTGAATTGCTTTTATTTCTGGTCAATGCTAGGACTACTGTTAAAACACCTACTCTTCCAAGGTACATAGTTATTATTAACAACACTTTACCAATGGTGGTCAGCTCTGTAGTTAACCCTAAGGTTAATCCCACAGTACCAAAGGCAGAAGTAACTTCATACAGTAAATAGTCAAAAGGAGCTCCAGCCTCTGTTATAGAAAGTATCATTGTTACGGAAATAACCAGTAAAAGCCCCATCATTATAATGGCAAGAGACTTATATACTATATCCTTAGGTATTCTCTTTTTAAATACCTCAGTATCTTCCCTTCCTTTTATTACGGAGATGATAGTCATAACCAGTATTCCAAAAGTTGAAGTTTTAATCCCCCCTGCTGTAGACCCTGGCGAGCCCCCGATAAACATTAATATAATTGTGAGAAATATCCCTGCAGTGGTCATCCCAGAAGTGGAAATGGAGTTAAACCCTGCAGTTCTTGGTGTAATTGATGCAAATAATGAATTAAACAACTTTCCCTTGAAGGTTAATGGCTGTAGTGTAGCAGGATTATCATATTCGAATAGAAACATTAATAAAGCTCCTCCGAATATTAAAATAAAGGTCATGAGTATTACCAACTTTGAATGTGTAGACATCTTTTTTAACCCTTTATAGTTATAAATTTCTGACCACACTACAAATCCAAGACCTCCCACTACTATTAAGGCACCTATAGTAAGTATCACTATTATATTTTCTGAATATGCTGTTAAGCTTGAAAAGCCTCCCATAAGGTCAAAGCCGGCATTACAAAAAGCTGAGATTGAATGCCATATGCTATAATAAATTCCCTTACCTAAACCGAACTGCGGTATAAACTGCGTAGACAATAAAAGTGCTCCAATAAGCTCTACAGAAAAGGTAAACATTAGAACATACTTTGCAAGCTTAACTAAGCCCTGAATATTAAATGTATTCATTGACTCCTGCATAATTAATCTTTCTCTTAGAGTTATTTTTTTGCCTAAAATTAAAGAAAGCAACGTAGCAAAAGACATAAATCCTAATCCGCCTATTTGGATTAAAGTAATGATAATAGTTTTGCCAAAATAACTCCAGTGTGTCCCAGTATCCAGAGTTACCAATCCTGTAACACATACAGCAGATGTAGCTGTAAAGACACAATCTGTAAAATTGGTATAAGTCCCCCTTGCTGAAGATATGGGTAATGAGAGTAGAAACGCTCCTGTAAGTATTACTGCTCCAAACCCTATTGCTAAAATCTGAACTGGATTTAACTTGATTTTTTTAAACTTCTTTTTCTCCATTTAATCACCTCTATAGCCCTTGGGTGTTCAACTTTATTATATAATAAATAACTCTCATTAAAAATATTAAGTATAATTAAACTTTTAAAGAAAATAATTTAAATATAACAAAAATGCGACATGAGCCGCATTTGTTATTAAAGGTTTATTTGTTTTTTTGCAATTTCAACTAATTCTGTAAATGCTTTAGGATCATTTATAGCTATTTCAGAAAGCATCTTTCTGTTTACATTAATACCTGCAAGCTTCATACCGTTCATAAATCTTGAATAGGATAAGCCATTCATTCTTGTAGCTGCATTTATTCTAGCAATCCATAGCTTTCTAAAATCTCTTTTCTTAAGCTTTCTTCCAACATATGCATTTCTTAAAGCTCTAATAACAGACTCATTAGCAGTTTTGAAAAGCTTACTTTTTCCACCATAGTAGCCCTTCGCAAGCTTTAATACTTTTTTATGATTTTTACGAGCATTAACCGCTCTCTTAACTCTTGCCATTTTGCAAACCTCCTATCAGTAGTTTTCTATAGATATGGTAATAATTTCTTCATGTTCTTTTCTTGTGTAGGTGATACTAAAGAAGATTTTCTTAAGTTTCTCTTTCTTTTAGAACTCTTCTTAGTTAAAATATGGCTTTTGAAAGCTTTTGCTCTTTTAAGCCTTCCGCTACCTGTTTTCTTAAATCTTTTTGCTGCACCTCTATGAGTTTTCATTTTTGGCATGATAAAATCCTCCTCTCAAGTTATGCTTTCTTAGGAGCCAAAATCATGGTCATATTTTTCCCTTCAAGTTTAGCTGGCTTTTCGATGACACATACATCTTCTAATTTAGAAGCAAAATTCTTAAGTATTTTTTGCCCAATATGTGAATAATCCGCTTCTCTACCTCTAAACCTTACTGTGACCTTAACCTTGTCTCCATCTAGTAAAAATTTTCTAGCATTATTAGCTTTTATGCTTACATCGTGTTCTTCTATAGATGGACTAAATCTAATTTCTTTAACATTTATAACTTTTTGTTTTTTCTTAGCTTCTTTATCTTTTTTTGACTGCTCATAGATAAATTTACCATAATCCATAAGCTTGCAAACGGGTGGTTTTGCACCAGGAGATATCATTACTAAATCTGTTTCTTTTTCCTCTGAAAGCCTTAAAGCATCTCTAGATGACATTATTCCCAGCATGGAACCATCAACATCAATTACTCTTATCTCTTTTTCCCTAATCTCTTCATTAAGTAAATAATTCTTATTATTAATACTCTTCACCTCCGGTAATGTATGGGCATTAAAATATAAAAAGGACGGCAAAGCCGTCCTTTAAATATCACCATGATAAAACAAGTAATACATAACCTTACTAGCAGTGCTGTAAGGTGAGAAACGGCTGTTTCTGCTTGACATAAAGATTTTATCATTGAACTTCATCAATGTCAACTATTTTATCATATTTTAATTTCATGGGTGCAACAGTACTTGCATTTACTGCAGAAGGTAACCCTATCAGTGAAGACGTTTTTAATAGTTTCCAGCACCTCTATATTTTTACAATTATCTTTACCATGAATAATAATTTTTCTTGGAGAGTTTGTAATCAATCCACTTATGATAATATCTTCTATATTTGCTATTCCGCTAAACTTTCCTTCAGTAAGATCGCTTACAAAATCATGAAAAATATCATTGCCGTAGGTATCCTGAATTTTATAGTTGCCTGCTATATCTATAATAATATTTACTTCAAGTATTTTGCTTTCTTGAATATCAACAAAATACTTCAGTAATTTTATAAACTCGTTATACTCTTTTTCTATCATATACTTTTCAACTATTTTATCTACAACACTTTCTAAATCATATATTAAATCCTTCATTCGAAAAGTAATGAATCCATTTATATTTATTTCTTTTTTTTCTTCTATACAGCATTTTATTTTTTCTATTATGCTGTTTATTCTATTCATGCAAAACACATAGGTTTCGTCCATGGTGCTTATCTCTCCCATGAGAACTTTCATAGATTTATCTTCTATATTTAAAATTTCATCATGCTTTAGAAAAAAATAGGTATCTGTAAGCACCTCATACATTTCTCTCTTCCTGAAATAATCCACGATGATTTTATATAAAATATTGCTTATATATAAATACACCATTTTCTGCAGATTGTCACTATAATCGTTATCTTCGCATAATATTTTTATGAAGTGGGTATTTCCTTCAATACTTTCAGATATCCCTAAAATAATATTTTTAGTTTTAAAGTTCTGACGCATATTTTGTATATCTTCGATTAAGTTCATCTCTCCTTCGTAGGCAAGTTTAAGAAGCATCATACGTACCTCACTCCCTTCTTAAATATAGTATGTATTTAAAAGAAATGTATATACAAAATTCTTGAAACAATTATCGACATTATAATTTTGTTTATATTTTTATCTTTATAGATTAAAATAATCTATATACATAAATTTAAGGAGTTTATTATGAGGTGTGCCATAGTTGATTATAGAATTTCAGAAACAGAAACATACAACTTAGAAAATTTAGGATATAGAGTATTAAAATGTCCCCACTGCAGTGATGTTTATGAAGGAATATCCGGACATCCTGATATTCAACTATATGTATCATCACAGAAAAGCATTGTAGCGCAAAAAAAATTATCTCCTGATTTTATAAAGGATTTAAATCAAACCGGTTACAATATAAACCTAAGCCATAAGGCTTTGTCCTTAAAATATCCCGAAGATATAATATTAAATGCTTTTTCTACTAAAGATTTTTTTATTCATAATACGAATTTTACAGATAACGAAGTATTAAATTTAGAGAAGAATAAAGAAGTAATTCACGTTAACCAGGGTTACACTAAATGTTCTATTCTTCCTGTTACAGATAAAGCTGTTATTACTAATGATAATTCAATATTCAAAGCTTTAACCACTCATGGTTTTGATGTTTTGCTCCTCCCCTATGGGGATATAATGCTTCCCGGATTCAACTACGGTTTTATAGGAGGTTGCGGAGGTAATACCCAAACCGGGGAATTGTTATTTTTCGGAGACTTAAATCATTATAAATACGGAGCTGAGGTTATAAGTTTTCTATTAAAATACAGCGTAGAACCAGTCTATTTATATAACGGTCCTCTTAGAGATAGAGGCAGTCTTATTTTATTATAAGCACTATATAATTACCTTCAGCTGCTTTCAATGAAAATAAAAACATTAAATTTTCACATAAATAAACCCTTCAAGAAAATCTTGAAGGGTTTATTTATGGAGGCGCCACCCGGACTTGAACCGGGGATAAAGGTGTTGCAGACCTGTGCCTTACCGCTTGGCTATAGCGCCTTAATATGGAGCGGGAGACGGGATTCGAACCCGCAACTTTCACCTTGGCAAGGTGACACTCTACCGTTGAGTCACTTCCGCAGTGGTGGCCAGACCAGGAATCGAACCAGGGACACGAGGATTTTCAGTCCTCTGCTCTACCGACTGAGCTATCTGGCCATTGGCGACTCAGAAGGGGCTCGAACCCTCGACCTCCGGCGTGACAGGCCGGCACTCTAACCAACTGAGCTACTGAGCCAATTATTATGGTGGGAACAACAGGGATCGAACCTGTGACCCTCTGCTTGTAAGGCAGATGCTCTCCCAGCTGAGCTATGCTCCCAATAATAATTACATAAAAATTATAATATAAACAGATTTTAATGTCAATGTGGTTCCTATATAATTTATATAAAATTAAGATTCTTTCCCAAATTAGTTATTTATCCCCTTAAGCAGTTCTCCAATTTCTTCGTGAGTAAATATATATTTTTCATTACAGAAATGACAGTGAAGCTCTTCATCCTTGCCTTCTTTATAAATATCCGTAAGCTCCT
Source organism: Clostridium polynesiense (assembly GCF_000820705.1). GTDB lineage: Bacteria > Bacillota > Clostridia > Clostridiales > Clostridiaceae > Clostridium_AA > Clostridium_AA polynesiense. The sequence continues at coordinate 57,713 of NZ_CCXI01000070.1, forward strand.
TTTTACCAATACTCATAAAAGCTCTCTCCACTCTGTCTCTGGAGCAGTCGCAAAGATATTTTGGTTCGATTTCCTCTGATATCTTTAAATCCATATCCTGGAAAATATCTTTTACTATATCTTCTATAGATTTACCTTCTGAAAGCATTTCAGAAATAGGTTTTGACTCCTCAAGTCTGTAAGTAACTAAATCTGCCAGAAGTTCATCTGCTCCCGGTAACATTTGAATTATAAAACCTCCTGAAGCTTTTATACTGTAATCAACATCTACCAGTACTCCCAAAGAAACCGCTGAAGGTGTCTGCTCTGAGGCTGTAAAATAATATGCCAGATCTTCTGCTATTTCTCCAGTATATATGGGAACTTGTCCTACGTATGGTTCTTTAAGTCCCATATCCTTTATAACCACCAAATTACCATCTTTTCCTATAGCTCCGCCTACATCTAATCTTCCA
>NZ_CCXI01000071.1 GCF_000820705.1 Clostridium polynesiense
GGCATATCTACAGCTGGATTTCCTATGTATCCTTTAACAGAAGCATCACTATGTGCGGTAACCACTACCCCTTTAGCTTCTCCTCCCCCATTAATCTGAAGGGTAACAGCATCCTTATCATTTTTGAGCATTGAGCCTAAAATGGTTCCTGCAGTAAGCATTCTTCCTAAAGCCGCCGCTGCAGTTGGAGTGCATCTGTGTATTTTAACCGCCTCATCTACAAGTTCTCTTGAAGATACTGCTATAATTCTTATCATTCCGTCTTTGGCTGTTGCCTTAATTAATCTATCCATCTTTAACCTCCTGAGTTAATCTTTTTTCAATACATAAACTATTCTTTCAGTTTCTTGGTGAACTGAAGAGCCTATATTATAATCATCCGTTTTGTTTATAATAGTAAAATTCAGCTCATTAAAAAGCTTTTCTAAATAATCCTCTTTATAAGCCTTTTCAATATGCTCTTCCTCAAATCTCTTATACACATTACCTTCTTTAATGAAAAAGGTCAAATACATATTTAAAACATCATCTTCAAATTGGTTTTCCCAGCAGTAAAACACTTCATCGGTATTATAGGTATATATATTATCTCCCAAAACTAAGCTTAATTTATAGAAAGAATTTATATCAAAAATGAAAATGCCTCCATCCTCCAAATGATCATATACTCTGGAAAAAAAACTGTATAACTGAGTTTCTTCATATATATAATTTACAGCATCTAATATGCAGGTAATCAAATTGAATTTTTTATAAAGCTGCAATTCAGTCATGTCCTGAGATATCAGATTTGCCTTAATGTTCTTGTCTCTAAGCTTAATTTCAGCTTCTGTGAGCATTTCCTCTGAATAGTCTATACCCCAAACTTCATTAAAACTGCTGCTTACCAGAGAGGTAACAGTGCCTGTACCGCAGGCTATATCTAAATACTTATCTTTTTTAATCCGGTGATTATTTACACAATTCATTATGAAGGAATATATCTTTTTATAGTCTATGTCCTCATATATCAAATTGTCATATATGTGTGCCAAATTTCCATAAGATTTTACCATCAAGCATACCTCCTTAAAGGAATGTATTACTTAATAATATTATATATAAAAAACATTATCGTCAATAAGGGTTTCTTTTATCCGCTTCCTTTAGAATTTCCTTGTTGCTTGGAATGTTTAGCATTTTTTTCCTCTTAGTCATAAAGCCTCCGATTCTTCCTGTTTCCTCTGCTGTTAATCCACTCCATCCCAGCTCATCTACTTTTTCCTTAAGCCCCAGCTCCTCAGCAATTTCATATTTCATCTTTTCCCTAAGCTTTTCACCTTGAGTTAATTCTCTGTTTGACTTTAGTTTAGACTTAATCACTTTTTTTAGTGGAGTCTTATTCATTGCTTTCACCGCCAAATATAATTTTTATAATACTTTATATTTTAACCTCATACTTACTATTTATTCCCTATAAATATATCTGTTAAATAATAAATTATAAATTAATATAATTGTTAAATACTTTTTATTATCTAAAGTATATAATATAATATATTAAAATAGCTTTAGGAGGGATGGTCGTTTGTTTAATTTAGCAATAGTTGGAGCTACTGGTATGGTAGGCAGGAAGTTCATAGATATATTAGCAGAAAGGAATTTCCCTATAAAAGAGATTTATCTCTTTGCTTCAAAAAAATCAGCAGGTAGCACTATCAATTTTAAGAATAAAGATATTATAGTAGAAGAATTAAAGGAAGATAATATTAAATCCAAACACATAGACATAGCTTTATTTTCAGCGGGAGGAGATATCAGCTTAAAGTTCGCTCCTCTTTTTGCCGATCATGGAGCAGTGGTTATTGACAATAGTTCTGCATGGAGAATGGATCCTACTGTACCTTTGGTAGTACCTGAAGTAAACCCGGAAGATATAAAATGGAATAAGGGAATAATAGCAAACCCAAACTGTTCTACCATACAGGCAGTGGTTGCATTAAAGCCTGTATATGATAAGTTCGGAATAAAAAGAATAATATACTCAACCTATCAGGCTGTATCAGGTGCAGGGGTTCAGGGTATCAAAGATCTTGAAAACGGATATAAAGGCGATATCCCCAAAAAATTCACAAAACAAATCTCCGGCAATTTACTTCCTCACATCGATGTTTTTTTAGAAAACGGATATACAAAAGAAGAAATGAAAATGATTGAGGAAACAAAAAAGATATTTCACGATGAAAATTTAAAAATCACCGCTACCACTGTGAGAGTTCCGGTTTATTACGGTCACAGTGAAAGCATAAACCTAGAATTAGAATCTTCTTTCGAAATTGAAGATTTAAAAGAAAGCTTTAAAGGTTTCCCAGGAATTACCCTTATGGATGATATTGATAATCTTCAATACCCTACTCCATTAGAATGTGAAGGAAAAGATGATGTATTCATAGGAAGAATAAGAAGAGATTTCAGTATAGAAAATGGTGTTAATTTATGGGTGGTAGCTGACAATATAAGAAAAGGCGCTGCTTTAAACGCTATCCAAATCGCTGAGTTATTAATAAAAAAATAATATAAAGGAGAGATTTAAATGCCTATTTTTACAGGTTCAGGCGTAGCAATTATTACTCCCTTTACTGAAAATGGAGTAGATTTTGATAAATTAAAAGAATTAATAGAATGGCACATTTCAGAAAAGACTGATGCAATCATAGTATGCGGTACCACAGGAGAGGCTTCTACTATGACAGAAGCAGAAAGAAAAGAAACCATCAAATTTACCGTAGATACCGTTAACAAAAGAATCCCTGTTATAGCTGGTACTGGAACAAATAACACCGCTGCATCCATTGCTATGAGCAAATGGGCTGAAAGTATAGGTGTAGACGGACTTCTTGTTATTACTCCCTATTACAACAAGACTACTCAGAAAGGTCTGGTAGAACATTTTAAAGCTATAAATGATGAGGTCAATACACCTATAATCATTTATAATGTTCCTGGAAGAACAGGCATGAATATAACTGTTTCTACCTTAAAGCAACTGTGCAGTCTCAGCAACGTTAAAGCAATTAAGGAAGCAAGCGGAAATATAAGTCAAATAGCTGAATTTAAGGCTGTTTGCGGAGATAAAATAGATATCTATTCAGGAAACGACGATCAAATTATTCCTATATTATCCCTGGGAGGAATAGGTGTAATTTCGGTGTTAGCTAATATAATGCCAAGGAAAGTGCACGAAATGTGCAGCCTTTATCTGCAGGGAAAAGTTAAGGACGCCTTAAAGATTCAGCTGGATACTTTAAGCCTCACTAATGCATTATTTATAGAAACAAATCCTATACCGGTAAAAACCGCATTAAACTTAATGGGATTATCTGTAGGCAATTTAAGGCTTCCCCTTTGCTCCATGAGCGAAAATAATTTGAACATCTTAAAGGAAGAATTAAACAAAAACAATTTAATTAAATAAAGAGGCGATAAATATGACTAATATTATTTTAAATGGCTGCAGCGGAAAGATGGGGCAGACTATATCCTCTGTTATAGAAAAATTTCAGGACTTAAAAATAGTTGCAGGTATTGATAAAAATACAGAATCCAAGTTTGGTTACCCAGTTTTTCAGGATGTTTCTGAAATAAATTTTGATTACGATGTTCTACTGGATTTTTCCAGACCAGATGCTTTAAATTCATTAATAGAGTTTTCAAAAAAGAAGTCTAAGCCTTTAATATTGTGTACTACAGGCTATAATGATGATCATCTTAAAATTATTGAAGAGTCAAGCACTGAAATACCTATATTCCGTTCAGCAAATATGAGCTTGGGAGTGAATATAGTTTCTCAAATACTTAAAGCCATAAGTCCGGTGCTTTATGAGGATTTTGATATTGAAATAATAGAAAAGCACCATAATCAAAAAGTAGATGCTCCAAGCGGAACCGCACTTCTTCTTGCAGATGCAATAAGAAGCTCTATTCCAAAAGAAACAAATTTAGTAAAAGGAAGAAGCGGTATCAGTAAAAGAAAGCCATTAGATATAGGCATACATGCTATCAGAGGTGGAAATATCGTAGGAGATCATGAAACCATCTTTGCCGGCAGCGGCGAAATTATAGAAATAACTCACAAAGCTATGTCCAGAGAAGTATTTGCCCTGGGTGCTTTAAAGAGCTGCAGATTTATGAAGGATAAAGCTCCCGGTCTTTATGATATGAATGATATGATAACTTTAAATATATAAGAATGTCAGGTGCCTGGCACCTGACATTCTTATTTTTTATGATACTTCTATTTCTTTGTTACGTATGCTTTATCGAAGAAAACAAAGCCTAGAGGTGATTTTCTTACGTCTTTAATGTTTTCTTTGATACACATAACATTTGTATAGTAGTAAACAGGAATTACAGGCATATCTTCCATTAAAATATCTTCTGCCTGATGTAAATATTCTGTTCTCTTAGCCAGATCCTGCTCTTTCTTTGCAAGCTCTATAAAATTATCATATTTTGGATTGCTGTATCCAGCATCATTATTACCGGAATTGCTAACCCACATATCCAAGAAAGAAACAGGGTCAACATAGTCTGCAATCCATCCATGTCTTGCTATTATATAGTTCTTTGTATTTCTTGTTTTTTGGAACACTTTCCACTCTTCATTTCTAAGTTCAATATCAATACTAAGATTATTCTTCCACATGTCTTGAACTGCCTGAGCTATATTCTGATGAGCTTCATTAGTGTTATAGGATAATACTATTTTAGGAAGCCCTTTTCCATCTGGATAACCTGCTTCTGCAAGAAGCTTTTTAGCTGCTTCTATGTCACCATTAGGATTAAAATACTGCTTAGATGTGAAATCCTTATTTGCATGATCAGGAATTCCTTTTGGAACAAAACTGAAAGCTGGCAATTGGCCGCCTTTTGTTACATTATCTACTATAAGCTGCCTGTTAAGAGACATAGCTAAAGCTTTTCTTACCTTTGGGTTTTTTAATGCTTTGGCTGCTTCTGGATCTACCTTTTCAGCATTAGGAGAAACATTTATACAATAGAAGTAAGTTCCTAAATAAGGATATATTTTAGCTACTCCGTCTTTTAATAATTGAGGTGTTTCCTGAGCTGGTGGCTGTTCAATGATGTCAATTTCATCTGCTCTGTAGGTAGCCAGTGCTGAGGTTGCTTCTTCAATCATCTTGAATTCTATGGTGTCAAGCTTAACATTCTTAGCTCCCCAATAATTATCGTTCTTTATAAAAGTAAGGGTATCTTTAGGCTTCCATTCTTTCATTTTGAATGGTCCATTTGAAATATAGCTTTCAGGCTTAGTTGCCCATGCTTCAGGATCTTTCTCAACTATATCCTTTCTAACTGGGAAGTAAGTTGGAAAAGCCATTAATGATAAGAAATACGCAGTTGCATATTCCAGTGTTACCTTTAGTGTATACTCATCTACAACCTTAATTCCTAAATCCTCTGCCTTAGCTTGTTTCTGGTTATATTTTTCTCCATTTTTAATATAGTATAGCTGAGACGCATATTCTGCAGCTGTATCAGGATTTAATGCTCTTTTCCATGCATATTCAAAATCCTGTGCTTTTACCTGCTGGCCGTCAGACCATTTTGCATCCTTTCTAAGCTTGAAGGTATATTCCAGACCATCTGGAGACACATCCCATTTTTCAGCTACTCCTGCTATAGGCTTATCATTCTCATCTAGTCTCATAAGACCTTCAAAAGCGTTTTGAAGTACAGTTGCCCCATCTACTGCAGAATTCAACGCAGGGTCTATGGTTTTAGGCTCTGCTCCAAGATTATGTCTGATAATCTGAGGAACTTTTTCTTCGTTAGAACCTGAAGAGCTTCCGGCACAACCTGCTAAGGTGGTTGTACCAATAGCTAAAGCCAGCAGTACCGTAGAAAGTTTACTAAGTCTTTTTAACATTAATTTTCCCCCTTTTTATATATTTAAATTTGGCTTAGCCAAAATTTACCATTAATAAAGATGACAGGCAACAAAATGATTTGGAGCTACCTCTTTGAGTTCCGGATCTCTTTCACTGCAAATTGGCTTTGCATATCTGCAACGGCCTTTAAATTTACATCCTGGAGGAGGATCTATAGGTGAAGGGATTTCTCCTTCCAGTACTATTCTCTTTTTAGCCATAGATTCATCAGGATCAGGTATTGGGATGGAAGATAAAAAGTGCTTTAGTATATGGATGAAGAGGATTACTATAAAGCTCATTGCTTCCTGTTATTTCTACCAAGTTTCCTAAATACATTACTCCTACTCTATTTGATATATGCTTAACCATAGAAAGGTCATGAGCTATGAATAAGTAGGTTAATCCTAAATCTCTCTGAAGGTCTTCCAGCATGTTAACCACCTGTGCCTGTATTGAAACATCTAATGCAGATATAGGCTCATCGCATATTATACATTCAGGCTCTACAGCCAAAGCTCTTGCTATACCTATCCTCTGACGTTGTCCTCCTGAAAACTCATGAGGATATCTATTTATATGATCGCTGTTCAATCCTACTTTTCTTAATAAATACTGGATTTTTTCTGTTCTTTCTTTTCCTGCTGCCAGTTTATGAATATCTATAGATTCACCGATAATATCTCCTACAGTCATTCTTGGATCCAGTGAAGCATAAGGATCTTGGAAAATCATCTGCACCTTTCTCCTAAAGGGAAGCATTTTATTATAATCATAACCGGTTATGTCTTCTCCGTTATAAATTATTTTTCCTGAGGTAGGCTCATAGAGTTTTATAATCGTTCTTCCAGTGGTAGTTTTTCCACATCCAGATTCTCCAACCAATCCCAGGGTTTCTCCTTTATTTATAGTAAAGGAAACACCATCAACTGCTTTTACATAGCTTTTTGTAGAAAACATACCTTTTCTAACATTGAAATATTTTTTTAAATCCTTTACCTCTAAAAGTATCTCTTTATTCATTAAAAACTACCTCCTCTACTTTAGTGTCTAAACTCAAAGCCAAGCTATGGTTTAACCAGCAGGCAGCTTTATGCTCATCATTTATATCAAACATTGGCGGCAAGTTACTCTTACAGATTTTCATAGCATATTCACATCTATCTGTAAAGGGACACCCAGCAGGAGGCTTTAACAGATCTGGCGGTTGTCCATCAATAGGCTTTAACCTTTCCTTTGAAATATTCTTAGGATTAGGAACGCTTTTCAACAGTCCCCAGGTATAAGGATGTTTAGGGTTATAAAATATATCTCTTGTGCTTCCGGATTCAACCACCATTCCGCCGTACATTACATTAATTCTTGCACACATATCCGCAACTACACCTAAATCATGAGTTATAAGGATTATTGATGTATTAAGTTTATCCTTTAGATCTTTCATAAGCTCAAGTATCTGAGCCTGTATAGTTACATCCAGAGCTGTAGTTGGTTCATCAGCTATGATGAGTTTAGGATTACAAACAATAGCCATAGCAATCATAGCTCTTTGTCTCATACCACCTGAGAATTCATGAGGATATTGCTTCATCCTTTTTTCAGCTCCTGGAATTCCTACAAGCTGGAGCATTTTAACCGCAGTATTAAAAGCATCTTTTTTACTCATGTTTTTATGTTTAATAAGAGGTTCTATTAATTGAGCCCCTATAGTATATACCGGGTTTAAAGAAGTCATGGGATCCTGAAATATCATACCGATATCATTTCCCCTTATCTTCTGCATCTCTTTTTCTCCAAGTTTGGTTAGGTCTTTGCCTTCAAAAAGAACCTGACCTTCTAATATCTTTCCATTCTCTTCAAGCAACCTCATGAGAGACATCATGGTTATACTTTTTCCTGAGCCTGATTCTCCAACTATTCCTAATGCTTCACCTTTGCCCAAATGTAAGGAAACTCCTCTAACAGCCTTTACTTCTCCTACATGAGTAAAAAAAGAGGTCCTTAGGTTGTTTATAGTCAATAAATTATCCATAATATAATTCCTCCTTCTATCTTCTCATCCTAGGATCTAGTGAGTCTCTCAGTCCGTCCCCTAATAGGTTAAAGGCTAGTATGGTAAAGCATATAGCCAGAGATGGGAAGAGAAGCTGATAAGGAAAAACATATAATCCCTGCATTGCATCGCTTGCAAGAGTTCCCCAGGATGCTCTTGGAGCTGAAAGACCTAATCCTATAAAGCTTAAGAAGGATTCAGTGAATATAGCCTGAGGAATCAGTAATGTTAGAGTAACTATAATAGGACCTATACAGTTAGGTATTAAATGCCTTAATAATATTCTCCAATTTGAAGCTCCTAAAACCTTTGCAGCCAGTACGAATTCCTGTTGCTTTAATTGAAGAACTTCTCCTCTAACTATTCTCGCCATGGATAACCAGTAAGAAATAGCCAAAGCTATGATAATACTGAACAATCCCGCACCGATTATGGACATAATTATAATTACATAAATCATCATAGGAATTGAGTATAATATATCCACAACCCTCATCATTAAGTTATCAGTAGTACCTCCAACATAACCGGAAATTCCCCCATATAGAATTCCTATGATAAAATTCAATAAAGAGGCTACAAAAGCTATTATAAGAGAATATCTGGCACCAAACATAACTCTTACAAACATATCTCTTCCCAGGTGATCTGTTCCAAACCAATGTTCTGCACTTGGCAACTGATTGGAGATATCTAAATTGTTTGTACGGTAATCGAACTTAGACATCGCAGGAACAGCTATAGCCATTATGGTTATTATTATGATAAAAATCAACGAAACGATAGCTAATTTGTTCTTTTTTAACCGTCTCCAAGCATCCTGCCAATAGCTAATGCTTGGCCTTACAATTTCATTTTGCACTTTTTCATCTGCAGGTAAAATTTCAAACATTTCTCTGTTAATATCCACGTAATCACCTTCCTATCCTTCAGTAGTTTCCAGCTTAATTCTAGGAGCTATAACCACATAAAGTATATCAACGACGAAATTACAGAGTATTAAAAATGTACTATAGAAGATAGTTACCCCTAAAAGCGTCGTATAGTCTCTGTGGTTAACAGATTTAACAAATTCCCTGCCTAAGCCCGGTATTGCAAATATTTTCTCAACAACGAAACTTCCAGTTAAAACACCTGCAATCAAAGGTCCTAAATAGGTTACTACTGGTATTAGTGAGTTTCTTAAGGCATGTTTGAATATTACTGCACGTCTGCTGAGACCTTTTGCCTTAGCAGTCCTTATGTAATCCTGCCTCAATACATCTAATAGCCTGGAACGTGTAAGTCTTGTTATGAAAGCCAAGGAATATCCTGCAAGAGCAATGGAAGGCATTATATAAAATCTCCAATCCTTAAACCCAGTGGGCGGCAGAAGCCTCCACTTAACTGCAAGAAAATATATTAATAAAGAAGCTATTACAAAGCTGGGCACTGTAACACCTATGGTTGCCACCAGCATACATACAGAGTCAGGCCACTTTCCCTGCTTTAATGCAGAAAGAATTCCCAAGAGCACTCCGCAGGCTAAAGAAATTAAAACAGCCACTAATCCTAGCTTTGCAGAAGCAGGAAAGGAATAACCTATAACCCACTGTACTGTTCTTCCTTCATAACTCATTGAAGGTCCGAATTCACCTTTAGTAATGTCCACTAAGTACTTTTTATATTGTTCCAGTATTGGCTTATCTAATCCGAACTTCGCTTCCAGATTAGCTTTTATGGCTGGTGGTAAGTTCTTTTCTCCGTCAAAAGGACCACCAGGCATAAATCTCATTAAAAAGAAAGTCAGAGTAATTACAACCCAAATAGTAACTACACTTGCAAAAAGTCTTTTAATCACATACTTAATCATAATATCCCCCTATTTTTTATTTTGCCCCCTATTTATAAATTTTTTGTAAATAAAAGTTATAAATTTATATATAATTTTATTACAATTCCATTTTTGCTACAATACAAATACCAAATTATTGAAAATTTAATATTTTTTACTTTATTAATATGTAAAATATGTAATTTATTCTATTAAAAGTATATGATAAATATCATATTAATATTTGTTAAATTGTTAATATTTTAGAAATATATTTTTCTAAAATAAAAAAGCTCTCTGATATGCTCAGAAAGCTCTTAAAAGTAATTATTTTAAAGAATTAATCCAATTTTCAATCCTATTTAACCCTTCAGCTATTTCCTCAATGGAGTAACTGTAAGATATTCTTATATGTCCCTCTCCTGCTGTTCCAAAAGCTGAACCGGGCACACATGCTACCTTCCCTTCATATAGCAGCCTTTCACAGAATTCTTCACTGTTCATATTAAACTTCTTAATTGACGGAAAAATATAAAATGCCCCCTGAGGCATTGAAGCTTCAAGACCTAAGGATTGTAACCTATTGTAAATATAATCTCTTCTTTTTGTAAATTCCTCCTTCATATTTTCAACTTCTCTTAAGGAATTTTTAAGCCCTTCTAAAACTCCATACTGTCCTATTGAGTTTGCACAGGAGACATTGTATTGATGTACTTTAATTATTTCCTTTAATAAAGGCAATGATGCACACACATATCCAACTCTTAGTCCAGTCATGGAAAACATCTTAGAAAATCCACTGACATATATGATTTTTTCTCTTATATCTTTATATGAAGCTATGCTGTTATAACTTGAATAGCTTAAGGATGCATATATTTCATCAGTAATTACAATGATGTTATTTTCCTTTATCAGCTTATAAAGCTTCTTTACATCTTCTTCACTAAGTACTGCTCCCGTAGGATTTGAAGGGAAGGATAAAACTAAATAATTATTTACTTCATCCTTAATACTTTTTTTAATATTATCAATATTCAGGGTAAAATCACTATTTAATTCATACCCCGAAATATACGCCCCTAAAATAACTCCTATACTCTCGTAGGCGGGATATCCAGGATTAGGTATTAACAAATTATCTCCGGGGTTTATAAGTGCGGTAAGGGTTGAATAAAGAGCTTCGCTCCCCCCTGCAGTAATGCATATTTCCTCAGGTGAATACCCTATATTCATTTTTAATAAATAGCTGCTTATTTCTTTTCTTAATTCATATATTCCAGCATTAGGAGTATAAGAGGTTTTGTTTAGGTTAATGGCATCAATCATAGCCTTTTTAATATCTTCCGGAACCGTAAAGTCAGGCTGCCCTAAAGTTAAAGAAATCGCCTCGGGAACCTTTACCACCTTGTTAAAAAACCTTCTAATACCTGAAATTTCAATATTTCTTACATTATTGTTCATAAAACCACCATCCTATCTTAACTCTATTATAATAATCATACCCCTTTTAATAAATGTATTTATTTATTATAATAGTTAATAATGCTAATTATCAAGAATAAATTATACGATTAGGAAGGATGAATTAAATGAGTTATAATTTCACAGATCCTTATGAGATTGCAAGATTTATAAAAGAGTCGAAGAAATCCACTCCTGTAAAGGTATATGTTAACGGAGATCTTTCAAACAGCGATATGGGATCCTTAGAATGGTTTGGAAATGAAAGTTTCTACATACTTTTTGGCGAAAGCGATGAAATAAGAAATTTTATATTAGCCAATAAGGAAAAAATTAATCATTTTAGAATAGAAAATGATAGAAGAAATTCTGCTATTCCTCTTATAGACTTAACAGACATAGATGCCCGTATTGAACCCGGTGCAATAATTGGGGACAGAGTCACCATAGGGAAGAATGCCGTTATTATGATGGGAGCAGTTATTAATATAGGTGCAGAAATAGGCGAAGGCACCATGATAGATATGAACTCTGTAGCAGGTGCAAGAGCAAACATTGGAAAAAGAGTCCATTTAGGTGCTGGAGCGGTGGTTGCAGGTGTACTTGAACCACCTAGTAAGAATCCATGCATCATAGAAGATGACGTGCTCATAGGAGCAAACGCAGTTATCCTTGAAGGCGTTAGAATTGGAAAAGGCTCTGTAGTTGCTGCAGGTTCTGTGGTTGTTGAGGATATACCGGAAGGTGTAGTAGTAGCAGGAACCCCCGCTAAAATAATAAAGAATGTTGATGATAAAACAAAGGACAAAACAAAATTATTAGATGACTTAAGAAAGTAAAAAGGTGCTCATTGAGCACCTTTTTATATTAAACTACGCTTATTTCTTCATCCACAGTGGAATTTTCCTTATTTACTCTCTCCATTTTAGAAATAGAAACCTCATAGGCAACCTTTCTTATTACTTCAGTATCTGAAACCTTCTTTTGATACTCTCTGCTTTGAAGCCTTCCCCAGACTCTGATATTATCCCCTACGCTTAGAGTCTGACAAAATCTTGAATTTCTGCCCCAGGCAATAGTAGGTATATAGTCTGATTTGTTATAAGCTCTGTTTACTGCCAGTAAAACATCAGAAATTTCTCTTCCAAATGGAGTGGTTCTATAAACAGGTTCTTTGCAAATATAGCCATCTAAAAATATTTCATTAGGATTTTTGCTTTTTTCTATACAGGGTTCAATATTTCGTGCAAACACTGTAAGTATTAACTTATTAGCACCGTCTACAAACTTATTATAAGATCTAAGCTGCCCTTCTACTATAATATCAATACCCACAGACAAATCCATATCAGTTATAATTCTTTCAGATACCGTAATGTTTAAAATGTCTTTAGTGTCACTTAATCTCATAACCTCAAGATCAAAATTATAAAAGCCCTCCCCATACATCTCATGACTAAAAGATAATTTGGAAACCACAGTCCCCTCTAGATAGATCTTATTGTTTAACATCAAATTGTCCATCTTAACCCCTCTCTCCCTTGGTTTTTTAATCTTTAAAATAAAATATGTTAAATAGTATTAAAATATGACCAAACAATTTAAATAACAGTTTTTATAATATATTTCCATTATAATACATTTAATCAATAGATTTCAAGCTAATTAATTTTTGTGCTGAATGCCTTCATTATCTATATAATAATTTTCTTTATATATAAGTTGTGAAATTGTAACAAAATTATATTCCTTACCCTTTAAGTTATCAATGATTTTTATAAGGTTATTAGGAGTATATTTTGCATCATTATGAAATAATACTATGGAACCGGGCTTTACTTTTTTCATTACTCTATCATACTCCACCTGTTCCCCCTGCTCCTTCCAATCCACGCTGTCTATGTTCCACTGTATACAGTAATGCTTTGTCTGTTCAACGGTTTCAATGACGTTATTGTTATATGCACCGCTTGGACATCGAAATAAATCTGTCTGTATACCTAAATACTTATTTATAATATCGTCAGTTAACCTTATTTCTTTTATCATTCTGTCTTTTGATATTTTTGTCATATCCGGATGCATGTTACTGTGATTGCCAATTTCATGACCTTCTTCATGAATACGTTTTAATTTTCTTACATTATCTTTATTATACTCAATCCAGCCTCCCATTACAAAAAAAGTTGCCTTTATTTCTTTATTTTTCAAAATATCCAATATTTCATCCAAATGATCCTTATCTGCCCAGTTCACGTCAAAAGTTAATGCTATATCCTTTTTTTCTGAATTTACAGCGTATATAGGCAGCCTTTTATTAATAACGAAAGTCTTTACATTTTTATTAGATAACAGCACAGAAAATATACATACTCCTAGTATCAAAAATAAAGAAACCACTATTTTGTTATAAATATTTTTATTCACATTATACCTTCCTAATAAATGCTTTATTTATAATGATATATATTCTTATTTATTATTCAATAATACAAAAAAGCAACTTAAACTGAATTTTTATGATATAATTATAAATATACCTGGTTTAATGGAGGGTAATACTCATGTACGAAAATACTATTGAACTTGCAGAAAACAAATTAATACTTTTATATATTATAAAAAAAATTAAATACCCTATTTCAAACACTCAGCTTACAGAAATTGTTTTGGAGAACAATTTAATGAATTATTTTATACTTCAACAGTACTTAACAGAATTAATATCTTCAGGCTTTATGGTATCTGTAGAAAATGATTCAAAAATAAATATCAGTATTTCCGATATTGGAGAAAGGGTTTTAGATTTATTTATTCAAAGAATATCCCCTTTCAAAATTCAAATAATCGATGAGTATATTCAAAACAAACTTGAAAAAATAAAAAAGGAACAAACCATTACTGCTGATTATACTATAAGCGAAAACAATACTTTTATAGTAGATTTAAAGGCACTAGAAGATACCTTTATAATTATGGATTTAAAAATGTCCGTAGCTTCAAAAAAGCAGGCACAGGAGCTCTGCAGAAAGTGGAAAAACAACTCATCAGAAATATATAATAAGATCATAAAGTCACTTATAGAATAATAACAGATTTATATCATACTCCTTGGTTTTACCAGAGGTATGATTTTTTATTTTATGGATATTAAATCCTATTTTCTATGTTTCTTATTTAATTAACATTTTAATATCTTTATAGTATAATAAATCTTGTGCGTTTTTAGGAGGGATTAATATGATTTATAAAACTAAGGGAGTTTGTTCGACGCAAATTGAAATCAATGTTAACGGTGACACAATTGAAAATGTGAAATTTGTAGCTGGATGCCCAGGCAATCTTCTTGGAATTTCCAGCATAGTAAAAGGAATGAAGGTAGACGAGGTTATAAATAAATTCAAAGGTATACGATGCGGAAGTAAGCAGACCTCCTGCCCAGATCAATTATCAAAAGCATTAGAAGCTTATAAAAGCTTAAAAAAATAAGTCAACCTCTCGGTTGACTTATTTTTAATTTAAGCTCTTAATTCTGTTTATAACAGCTTCAAGCATAGCTTCATACTTTATGCCTATTTCCTTCTCTTCTGCTACAACCTGTGCCGGAGCTTTGGATACGAACTTATCATTGGAAAGTTTCTTATTTACCCTATCAATTTCAGCAATGAGCTTTTCTTTTTCCTTGTTTAATCTCTCCATCTCTTTTTCTTTATCTACAAGATCTAAAAGAGGCATGAAGAATTCTCCTCCCTTTGATACCGCTGAAACTAAATTTCCTGGAAGCTCCTCTTTTGAGTCTAAGAATACAACTTCATTAGCATAAGCCAGCTTTTCTATATAAGCTTTTCCTTTTACGAAAGCTTCCGTTGCCTCATCTGAGGAATAAACCATAAGCTTTGCTTTTTTAGAAGGAGGTACATTTATCTCTGCTCTGACATTTCTTATAGCTTTAATTCCTTCAATAACAAAATTCATTTCTTCTTCACTTTTTTCATCATTATATTCTGATTTATACTCCGGCCATTTAGAAATAGTTATAGATTCATATTCCTCTGCTAAATGAGTATATATCTCTTCTGTTATAAATGGCATAACCGGATGCAGAAGCTGCAGTGATTCAGTTAAAACTTTATATAAAACATTGTAGGCTATGCCTTTACTTTCCTCGTCATTTCCGTAGAGGACAGGCTTTACTAATTCTATATACCAATCACAGAATTCTGTCCATATAAAATCATATATCTTTGAAGAGCAATTCCTATTTCAAATCTGTCTAAATTATCTGTAACCTCTCTTATTAAAGAATTCAGCTTAGAAAGTATCCACTTATCAGCAAGGCTGTAGTTTTTATTATCCTTATACTTTTTCATTATATCTTTATCCAGGTTCATCATAACAAACCTTGAAGCATTCCAGGTTTTATTAGCAAAATTTCTAGCTGCTTCCACCCTTTCAGGGTAAAATCTGATATCATTTCCCGGTGCATTTCCTGTAACCAGCATAAATCTTAATGCATCTGCGCCATAGCTATCAATTACCTCTAGTGGATCTACTCCATTTCCTAAGGATTTGGACATTTTTTTCCCTTCTGAATCCCTTACTATTCCATGTATAAGCACATTTTCAAAAGGTACTTCTCCCATATTATGAAGTCCTGAAAAAATCATTCTTGCTACCCAGAAAAATATTATGTCGTAGCCTGTAACCAGAGTACTGGTAGGATAAAAATATTCAAGGTCCTCAGTTTTGTTAGGCCAGCCTAGGGTAGAAAATGGCCATAATGCTGAACTGAACCAGGTATCTAGCACATCATTATCCTGTCTTAAATCTGTATTTTGGCATTTAGGGCATTTATTTGGTACTTCTTCAGCTACTATTATTTCTCCACAATGGTCGCAATACCAAACCGGTATCCTGTGTCCCCACCAAAGCTGCCTTGATATACACCAGTCCTGAATGTTTTCCATCCAGTTGAAATAGATTTTCTCAAATCTCTCTGGAACAAATTTAGTCTTTTTTTCCTTTACCGCTTCTATAGCAGGTTTTGCTAAAGATTCCATCTTTACATACCACTGCTTTGATATTATAGGCTCTACTACAGTGCTGCACCTGTCATGGGTTCCAACATTATGAGTATGAGGCTTGATTTTAACTAAAAGTCCTTGAGCTTCCAAGTCTTTTACTATCTCTTTTCTTGCCTCATATCTATCCAATCCTTCATATTTTCCGCCTAAGCTGTTAATTACTCCTCTGTCATCCATTACTCTAATTTCGGGTAAGTTATGCCTCTTTCCTACTAAATAATCATTAGGATCATGGGCAGGGGTAATCTTAACCGCTCCGGTTCCAAATTCCATATCAACGTACTCATCAGCAATTATAGGAATTTCCCTATTCATTAAAGGCAGCAGGAGCTTCTTACCTATCAGATGTGAATATTTAGGATCCTTTGGATTTACTGCTACCGCAGTGTCGCCAAGCATTGTTTCAGGTCTGGTGGTTGCAATTTCTAAAAATTCATCACAGTCCACTAATGGATATTTTATGTGCCAAAAGCTTCCTTCTTTTTCTTCATATTCAATTTCCGCATCAGATAATGCTGTCTGGCATTTTGGGCACCAGTTAGTTATTCTGTTACCCTGATAAATAAGCCCTTCATTATACAGCTTTACAAAAACATGCCTTACAGCTTTATCAAGATTATCATCCATAGTAAAACTTTCTCTGGAAAAGTCTGCAGATACCCCCATTTTCTTCAACTGTGTTCTTATCCTGTCTCTGTAGGTATCAGTCCATTCCCAAAGCTTTTCTAAAAAGGCTTCCCTGCCTATTTCCTTCTTTTTTAATCCCTGCTTTAAAAGTTCTGCTTCTACTTTAACTTCTGTAGCAATGCTGGCATGATCCTCTCCGGGAAGCCAAAGTGCTGCATAACCCTGCATCCTTTTAAATCTTATGAGTATATCCTGAAGAGTATTATCCAGTGCATGACCTAAATGAAGCTGCCCGGTGATGTTTGGCGGGGGCATCACTATTGTATATGGTTTCTTACTCTTATCCGCTGCAGGAGTAAAATACCTTTTTTCTTCCCAATTTTTATAGATTCTTTCTTCAAATTCCTTTGGATTATAGGTAGTAGAAAGGTTTTTATTTTCTTCCATATAATTTCCTCCTAATTGATTTTTTGTATAAAAAAAAGCCTTAGTCCATAAAAGGACGAAGACTCGCGGTACCACCTTTTTTCCCACTAACATGGGCTCTCATAACATAACGGTATAGCTACCGTCTTTACCTACTGAATTTCAGTAAAGAAGCTCAAAAGCTACCTTCAAGATTTCCAATAAAAAAGGTTTTTCAGCCTAGAACCTTTATCTCTGATTATCTTGCAATCTTTACTCCTCTTTATCAAAGCTTTTCAATTTAAATTATACAATATATTATATTACTTTTATTATAATTGTCAATAACAAAAAGAGTGTAAAAGTGAAAATAACTGGTATACCAATTATTTTTTTTGTCAAAAATTAAGATGAATATCCCCTTAAAAAAATAAATATTAATAACTAACTAAGTTTAAGGAGAGTATTATGGATTATTTTAATGCTGCTAATCAATGTTATAATACAAAAGAATATAAAAAGGCTATTAATCTATACAAAAAAGCTATTGAAAATAAGGAAAATGAAGCTTGTTCTTATTACAACTCCTCTGTTTGCTTTATTAAATTAAAAGACTATGAATCAGCAATTAATCTTTTAAAGTCTGCAATTTTATTAAAAAAGATTCAAAATACTTTTTTAATTTAGCTTACTGTTATGCAATGCTTAAAAACAATAAAAAAGCTTTACTGTATTTCAATACGGCGTGGTCCATAGATAACGATGATAAAGAATGTGAAAAAGCAATTAATCTTTTAGTAGAAAACATTAAAAAGCACCCTTAAAGGGTGCTTTTCCTCTACCACTCACCTATTATCTTAGGATTTTTATGATCCATGTCAAACCTCTTGCTGTTGAAATAGTTACCACCTTTATAAAAGGTAGAGTCAAGCTTAATCCATTTTTCTTCTTCCTTAAGATACACTTCATTCCATGCATGGCTTACCCAAGAAATACCATTAAACCCCTCTCCTGTTATCATTCTAACCTTTAACCCTGCAGCTCTGCTCATGGCCACATAAAGGCAGGCGTAATCGAAGCATATTCCCTTTCTGGTATTAAAGGTAGTTACAGCTCCGGATTTCAAAGAAAAATCATTATTTAGTATTCTTTGAGCTTTTGCATCATCATAGTTGATATTGCTGCCTATCCATTTGTATATTTCTCTGGCTTTAGCTCTATCACTTTCCAGATTAGAAGTTATAGACTCAGCAAATCTGTTAATTTCATCACTGGACTTTATACCCTCTTCCAAAGTTATACCGTTATAATAAACAATCTGATGATTTTTACTAAAAGGTATATTTTTATACTTTTTTATATCCTCCCAGGTACTTATACCATCGTCATTCTGAATCTTTACCTTAAAGGAATTATCTATTATTTCAGGAAGAGCTTTAGCCATTTTAGAATCTGTAACCGGTATGACTATTTCCCTGCACAAAGCTGTATAAATCCCTGACTCTTGAAGCATATCATTAATCTTGGGGCTAAGATTTAAAATAGAAATGAAGTTTAATATAAAAACTAAATATATAACATTACAAACTGCTTTTGGAACTTCAACAGTTCCTCCTATTATCCTCTTTGCTGTAACACTTCTGGTTTTTACCATTCTGTCAAGTATACAAAAAATTGGGTTGATAATTATAGAATTCAGCATTATAAAAACAATATAAAATACTTGATAAAAAATCAGAGAAAGAAGAGGCAGAAAAATAATATACCATAACCATGGGTTACTATCCATCACAGCTGTTATGTTTTCAGGAATGTAGTTAAACACAGCACTTTCTCTATTTAAAAAATACAGTTTAAATAATAAAAAACCTAAAATTAATCCAATTAAAGCAGCAGCACTCTTTTCAAAGCTTAATAGTTCATTTTTAGTATAATCGGAATTATATTTTTGTATAAAACCTTTTAAAATAGGATAAATAAAAATGAAGATTAAAATTAAAGATACAGGATTTTTATTACTCATAAAAATTCTCCTTAATCCACATCATAAATATTCATTATCTTTTTCACTATATCTTTGACCATCTCGTACTCATAGCCTTTAGAAAGCATAAAGGACGTCAGTTTATTTGCAAGCTTCCATTTATCACTTTCCCTTTTTTTTAGCTGGGAATATTTTTTATAAGCTATCTCCTCAGCATACTTTTCTAAATCCTTCTTTTGAATTTTATCTAATTCCTTCTTTATTATTCCTTCCTCTACACCTTTATTGCTTAAGCTGTAGAGCATTTTTCGCTTCCCTTGTTTTTTTAGATTATCTTTAATAAAAGCTTTTACATATTTTTCATCATTCATGAAATCATACTCTTTTAAAAGCGCCTTTATTTTTTCAACAGTTTCTTTGTCAAATCCTTTTAATATAAGCTTATCTTCTATCTCTTTTTCAGTTTTGTATGACTTTTCAATTATTTTAAAAGCAGCTGATTTAGCTTTTAAAAAATTATCCTCCTTTACTATATCCTCCAGATATTTTATATCTACTTCCCTGCCTTCTGATAAATTGTGTTTAAATACAATTTCTGTGTGGCAGGAAAATTTATATTCTCCGTCAATATATACGTTAACTCTATTTTTGTTTCTCTTTTGAACTTCAATTTTAGTAATCTTATTGTCCATTATAACACCTCATTACACAGGCTTTAGTATATGAATAGTGGGGTTGTTTAAAACTATATTTGCCACCTCATAAATATCATTAGCATCCAGCTGCTCTAAAGCATCCATATCCTGAAGAAACTCATATATATCTTCATCCTCAAGATGCTGATGCAATACATAGTTACTTAGGTCCGTAGTATCTTCAATGGTAGATATCACCGCTGTCTTGTGAACCTTTTTCATAAGCTCCACAGTATTTCTGTTAAATAAAATTTCCCTGCTTTTAATGCGCTGAATACAAGAATTAATAGTATTTACTGTTTCCTTGATGTTTTCTTCAGATACCGCTGTATAAATGTAAAGAGTCTTAACATTTTTACTCATATCTAAGAAGGTATACACATCATAAGCCAGTCCTCTATTTTCTCTAAGCTCTCTAAATAAAATTGAATTTGAGCTTTCTCCCAGCTTTAAATTTAATATCTTTAAAGGGAGTTCCATTTCTTTAGGCAGATCATGAAAGGTATAAAGATAAGTCACGGTACTTTGCTCAATATCCTTTTTAGATGAAGTTTTACTAACAGCTTTATTATTTTCTATAAATATTTCACTTTTCTCCATAGTATTCTTCTTCCATTTAGAAAAGTACTTTTCTGCAAAAGTTATTACTCTATCATCATCTAAGGAGGATACAATAGTAAGTACGCAGTTGTTTGGTACATAGTATCTCCTGTAATATTTCAAGATCTGCTCTCTGGTAATTCCAATTAAGCTCTTTTCTGTGCCTGCTACATCGTATCTGAGAGGTCCCTTATGAAAAGCTGTTTCATGAACCTTTTTAAAGCTGTAATCTTCAATGTCATCTTTATTAGCCCTAATTTCTGCTAAGATAACATTTTTTTCTTTTTCCAGTTCCTCACCATTAAAAACAGAATTTATAAGCATATCGCTCATGAGATCCAGGGATTTTTCCAATTCCTCCTCTAATGCTGTAATCCCATATACCGTACAGTTATAATCGGTATATGCATTATAGTCCCCTCCTAAAAACTCAAGTTCTTCATTTAGTTCCTCATTGTTTCTGGATGTTGTACCCTTAAAAAGCATATGTTCAATTAGATGGCTTATTCCTTTTTCTCCTAGAACTTCATTTATTGCACCTGCTTTTATACCGGCATGTAAAGATACTATTTTAGTGTCTTTTTTTACTGTAATAACTGTTAATCCATTGCTAAGCTTATGGATATATGAATTAAACATTAACTTGTTCATTAATTATCTCCTTTAGAATGTGAAAGTAATCAAATTTATTATATAATAGTATAATAAATAATTAAAATATATTTAATAGTTTTGGGAAGGATTTGTTAATATGAATGAAACTATTATGATTGTTGAAGATGAAATTAGAATGAGAATTATCATAAGAGACTATTTAAAAAAAGAAGGCTTTAAGGTAGTAGAAGCAACTAACGGGAAGGAAGCTGTGGAGTTTTTTATGCAGAATCCCGTAGATCTGATTATACTTGATATTATGATGCCTCTTTTAGATGGCTTTCAGGTATGCCGAAAGGTAAGAGAAATTTCTTCTGTTCCAATAATTATACTCACTGCCCGAAGCGAAGAAGATGATAAGCTTACAGGCTATGATATTGGAGCGGATGATTACATGACTAAACCCTTCAGCCCAAAAATATTAGTAGCAAAGGTTAAAGCTCTTTTAAAACGCTATTCTAAGGAATCTTCTTCTCAGGATATATTAGAAATAGACGGCTTAAAGATTAATAAATTAGCTAAAACCGTGAGCATTTATGGCAAGGAAGTCAATCTTACCCCCAAAGAATATGAGCTTCTTGTTTATTTATCAGATAACAAAACTGTAGTTCTTGATAGGGATTCAATCTTAAACAAAGTCTGGGGATTTGATTATTATGGAGATGCCAGAGTAGTTGATACCACAATTAAAAGGCTTAGAGAAAAACTAAAGGATAAAGCCTGCTTTATTGCCACTGTAAGAGGAAGAGGATATAAGTTCGAGGTTAAAGATGAAGAGCAGAATAACTAAAAAGCTATTTATAATCACCTCCATATCACTGCTAATTTTAATATCTGGAACTATGATATTCCAATCCCTGTATTTTGAACAGTTTTATACTTACAGAAAAATTAAAAAACTCACTAATAACATCAATAAATTCAGAGCTTCATACTCCTTTGATATTTCCAATGACTTAATGCTTTATAGAGCATTGGAAAATTTCGAAGATGCAAATAATTCAAAAATAGCTATTTATGATTACTCAGGAAAGATTAAATACATAGCAGACAGCAATAAAGAAAACAGCAGGGATGTTTTGCTTTTAAACGCTTTATTCAACAGGATTTTTACGGACAAAAA
>NZ_CCXI01000072.1 GCF_000820705.1 Clostridium polynesiense
ATAATCACCTCCATATCACTGCTAATTTTAATATCTGGAACTATGATATTCCAATCCCTGTATTTTGAACAGTTTTATACTTACAGAAAAGTTAAAAAACTCACTAATAACATCGATAAATTCAGAGCTTCATACTCCTTTGATATTTCCAATGACTTAATGCTTTATAGAGCATTGGAAAATTTCGAAGATGCAAATAGTTCAAAAATAGCTATTTATGATTACTCAGGAAAGATTAAATACATAGCAGACAGCAATAAAGAAAACAGCAGGGATGTTTTGCTTTTAAACGCTTTATTCAACAGGATTTTTACGGACAAAAACTATATAGAAGCGGTAAAATCCTCAGATAAGGCTTATGTTTCCTTAATATCCAGCAATGATAAAGCTACTGATTATATTATAGGTGTAGCTCCCTTTTCCTTCAACACAAAAAATGACAGCATGTTAGTTTCTCTTGCTTCAGTTCAACCCATTAACGAAGCTTCTGAAGCCATAAGAGAGCTTTTCGTTTATATTTTCGCTGCTGCATTTATTTTAGTTATTATACTTTCCTTTGTTTACAGCAACATGATTTCAAAGCCTCTTATCAAGTTAAATAAAGAAGCAAAACAATTAAGCTCCTTAGATTTTAATGTAAAATGCGATTCTAATAGAGACGATGAAATAGGTAGCCTTGCTGAATCTCTCAATTTCTTATCTCAAAACCTCAGTGATGCTCTAGTTAAGCTTCAGGAGCAAAATAAAAAGCTTCAGGATGACATAGAAAAAGAAAGAGCATTGGAAAAAATGAGAAAGGAATTTATAGCTGCAATTTCTCATGATTTAAAAACTCCTATAAGCATAATAAAGGGATATGCTGAAGGATTAAAAGACAATATTGCCGATGAAAGCAGTAAGGATTTTTATCTAGAAGTTATTTTAGATGAAACAGAAAATATGGAAACTCTTATTAAGGATATGCTGGATCTTTCTTATTTGGAATCCGGTTATTATAAGCTTAATATTGAAAACTTTGATATAAATCATTTAATCAACAATTCTATATCCAGATTTAATGACGTTTATAAAGAAAAAAATCTTAAGCTACAGTTGGATTTATGCACTCCTTCCATGGTACAGGGAGACAGCTTCAGAATAGAACAGGTAATTAATAACCTGCTTTCCAACGCTTATAAGTATACTCCTCATAATGAAAATATACTTATTAATACACAGGCTAAAAACAATAAACTGACTTTTTCCATAGAGAACTATGGTACTTCAATTCCTGAAGAAGAACTTAATAACATTTGGGATAAGTTCTATAAATTAAACAAATCTCGAAGCCGCTCTCAGGAAAATGGTACAGGTCTTGGCTTAGCCATAGTAAAAAATATTTTAGTACTTCATCAAAGTGATTTTTCCGTTGAAAATACAGAAAAAGGTGTAAAATTCAGCTTTCAATTGCCTTTATCAGATAATTAATATAAAATCATAACATATGTAAAAGAGTGGAGCATTTAATTTTGCTCCACTTTTTATATCATGGCACCGTCTATAGTAATTATTTGGCCGCTTATATATGATGCATTATCGCTGCATAAAAATCTTACCAAAGCTGCTACCTCTTCCGGTAATCCGAATCTTCCTAGGGGTATGTCTTTAAGGAGTTCAGTTTTTTCTTCCTCTGAAAGCCAAGAGTTCATCTCTGTTTCTATAACTCCCGGAGCAATTGCATTTACTCTTATATTCGATGGTCCAAGCTCCTTTGCCAGAGCCCTGGTAAAACCATTTACAGCGGATTTAGCTCCGGAATATACCGCTTCACAGGATGCGCCGCAGGATCCCCAAATGGAGGATATATTAATAATTACTCCTTTTTTTCTGGATATCATCTCATTCATTACGCTGTGGCAGGTATTCATTATGCCAAGAACATCTGTATCCAAAACCTTTTTTATGCTTGTAATATCCATATCCATAAATAATCCCACATGGGAAACTCCCGCATTATTAATGAGAATATCTACTCTTCCATAATGCTCTTTAGCTATATTGATAAGTTCTTTTGCTTCATCGAAATCAGAAACATCCGCTTTCACTGCAAAAGCAGATCCTCCTTGTGCCCTTATCTCCTCTACCACCTCATCAGCCTTTATTTTGTTGTTAACATAATTAACTATTATTCCTGCACCGGCTTTAGAAAGCTCTAATGCAATAGCTTTCCCAATACCTCTTGATGCTCCGGTAATTACTGCTGTTTTATTTGATAATTCCATATTCTTCTCCTAATAATTTTCGTAATGATGATAATTAAAAATTATATCATTGCGGATACATATTGTAAAATTTAAAACCTGCTGTTTATCGTAAATACCTTACTCTAAAATACTCCACAAAAAAATAAGAGCACAGCGGCTCTTATTTATACTAGCTTAATAAGCTTTTTATTGCTTTAGTAGGACACTTTAAAACACAGTTTCCACACATGGTGCATTTATCATAGTCTATCTTTGCAAGGTTGTCTGTAATATGAACTGCATTATCAGCACAGTTTTTCTCACATAATCTGCAGCCTATACACCCTGCACTACAGTTTTCTCTTACATCCTTACCTTTATCCTTTGAATTACAGCTAACTCTGACCTTTTTGGATTCAGGCACCAGCTCTATGAGGTTTTTAGGGCATATATTAACACAAGCTCCACAGGCTGTACACTTAGTTTCATCCACTTTTGCTATGCCATTAACTATATGAAGAGCATCAAACTTACAAACCTTAACACAAGATCCAAGTCCCAGGCATCCATAGCTGCAAGATTTTGCACCTTCACCGGGAAGCATTGATGCCTCCAGACAACTTAGGCTTGATGAATAATGGTATTTATCCTTGCTGCTTTGGCAGTCTCCATTACATTTCACAAAAGCAATATTTTTTTCCGTTGTATCTACACTAACCCCTAATATCTCACCGATTTTCTCAGCTACAGCTGCTCCTCCAACGGAACAAGCATTAGGCTGCGCTGCGCCATCTACCACTGCCTGAGCAAAGGCATCGCAGCCAGCAAATCCACATCCGCCGCAGTTGGCACCAGGCAGAGCCTCCCTGATTAAAGGAACCTGTGGATCTACCTCAACTTCAAATTTCTTAGAAGCATAGCCTAAAAGCACTCCGAAAACTAATCCCAATCCCCCTAAACTTAAAGCAGGAAAAACTAAATTAGAAATTTCCATCTTCTTCCCCTCCTAATGTAAAAGACCCTGAAAGCCTAAAAATGCCATTGACATAAGTCCCGCAGTAAATAATGTTATAGGCAACCCTCTTAATGCCTGAGGGATAGCTTCATTATTGTCAGTTTTCTCTCTAATAAATGCAAGAAGAAGAATACCAAGTGTATAACCTAAAGCTGCACCTACACCATTTGTCACAGATTCTAAGAATCCATATTCCTCTTGAACATTTAGTACAGCCATACCTAGTACCGCACAGTTTGTAGTTATCAGCGGGAGGTAAATTCCCAGCGCTTTATATAAAGCAGGGCTGGTCTTTTTTATTACCATTTCAACAAACTGAACAAGTGCTGCAATAACAAGAACAAATGCTATAGTAGACATATATTCTACTTCAAGTGGTTTTAATATTCCATTATATACTACAAAAGACATAATTGATGCAAGAGTCATAACAAAGGTAACCGCTAAGCTCATACCTAAAGCTGCATCCTTTTTTTTAGAAACTCCCAGGAAGGAACAAATTCCAAGGAATTTTGAAAGTACAAAGTTATTAATAAGCATGGAGCTTATAAATATCGTAAATAATCTCATTTCTTTCACCTTCTATGAAAATTTATTTTACTAAATCAATATTTCCGCATCTGCCGGCACAGCCTAATCCGCATTTACTGCAGTCATGCTCCAACAGCTTTGTAGAGTTTCCTTTATTTCTCTTAATATTTATATAATTGATCAAAGTCATAAGGAGACCTAAAGTAAAGAAGGCTCCCGGAGCTAAAACCATTATAGAAGCAGGCTTATAACTTTCAGGCATTACTCTCATTCCTAATATTGAACCGGCTCCTATTATTTCACGAATTACCCCTACAGCAAATAATGATACTGTAAAGCCTAATCCCATTCCTATAGCATCGAATATAGAGGAGATTACATCATTTTTACCTGCATATGCTTCAGCTCTTCCTAAAATAACGCAGTTAACAACTATCAGTGGTATGAATATTCCAAGTGACTTGTATAAACTTGGAACAAATCCCTGCATAAGCATGTCTACAATAGTAACAAAACTGGCAATTACAACTATATAAGCAGGAATCCTTATCTTATCAGGTATAACCTTTCTTAATGCGGATATTAAAAAGTTTGAAAATATCAATACCGCGGTAGTGGCTAATCCCATGCCTACTGCATTTTCAGCACTGGAAGTAACAGCTAAGGTCGGACACATAGCTAGAACCTGAACAAAAATAGGATTTTCAGTAATTATTCCATTTTTTAATCTTTCTATATATTTAATCATGTTTTCACCTAGCCTTTTAAATTTGAGTTAAAGTATGTTAGAGCCTTTGTAACAGCTTCTATAACCGCTTTAGTGCTAATGGTAGCTCCAGATACTGTATCTACTGATACTTTACCCTCATCAGTTGATTTATTAGAAAATCTTCCAGTAAAATCTTCTTCCAGAATTATATCCCCAATACCAGAAGTTTCATTCTGCTCAAGCACTTGAATTCCAGTTATAACTTTTTTATTTATATCTATAGCTGTTGCAACCTTTATATCTCCTTCATATATTCCTATGCTTGAAGAAGTAATTACATATCCAACGAGCTGATCTCCCTTCATTACCTTATTCACGGCAATCACAGAGTTATCCTTTAGAGACTCTTCTTCTCCAAGCTTATCTCCTTCAATTTTTAAGGCCTTTAAATTAATTGTTTTATTATCTTCTTCTGCAGCCTCACCTTTTATATTAGCTTTATAAAATTTAATGGCTTCATTTGCTCCTGTAGCTACCGCATTTGATGAAATAGTAGCACCGGATATTCCTTCTACCTCATTAGGATTGGAAGGAGCTGTTTTAACTACTTTTATTAATTTATCAGTATTTTTATCCCTAAACTTCTCCTGAAAATCAGGAAGTTCAATTTTAGACCCAACCCCTGGTGTTTCAGATTGTGAAATAACCTTTATCCCTGTTTGTTTTCCATCATTATCTATAGCAACCATCATATCGATTTCTCCGTGAAAACCCTTTGGAGCTACCTTTAAAACATAACCTGCCAATTCGCTGCCGTTATAAGCTTCTAAAATTTCTTTTACAATTCCTGTTGGCTCTAAATCAGAAGTTTTTATAGAGTCAGCATTAGGAAGTATAAGCTTCAAATCATCCTTGTTAATTTTAGAATTTTGTGCTATAGCTTCTGCTGTAGCATTATTGGCTAATCCTAAAGCAAAGCCGGCAATAGAAGTAATAATAAGTAAAATTAAACCAAGTTTAAAATTCTCTTTCATTATATTGCCTCCTTAACAGCTTTAACGCCCTTTGATATAGTTAAAGATTCAATCATAGGTGCAAATAAATTCATTACAAGTACTGCATAGTACGCCCCATCTGAATTGTTTCCAATAACTTTAAACAATACTGTAAGAAGTCCGCACATAAATCCGAATATTATTTTACCAATACCATTTACCGGAGTGCTGGCAAAATCATTTACCATAAAAATACCCACAATAAATATATTACCTGACATTAATCCTCTAACAGCATCTCCAGTCATAAATCCGTCTTTTCCAATGATAAAACTGAAGAGGGCCACTGATACAAGGTAGCTTACCGTAGCTTTTCCGTCTATAACGCCTCTTACAAGGAGATATATTCCCCCTATAATTAATGCTAATATAGAAGCTTCTCCAATGGTTCCTTCTGCATAACCTATAAATAAATCCTTTATAGCAGGCACATAGTCAGAAACACTGGCACCGGATACAGCATCAGATGCAGGCTTTACAAGCAATCCAGCCCAGGATGCTATTATAAAGGCCTTTGCTGTTGCAGCAGGGTTAACAAAATTTTGCCCAAGGCCTCCAAAAAACTGCTTTACCAATAAAACAGCAATAACTGCTCCTACTGCCGGAAGCCAGAGTGGAACATGACTTGGGAGTATTAGAGTTATTATAATCGAAGTGATTATTGAACTACAGTCTTCTAATGCAAACTTCCCTTTAACAACTTTATTCCATAGAACTTCAGCTATAACTCCTGCCAGTACAGATGCCAAAAGAAGCTTTACAGCATCTAATTTATAGTAATAAATACCTACCCCCACCGCTGGAAGCAGTGATATTAAAACATCCCTCATAAGTGTTTTTACATTTCTTTTTGAATGAATATGAGGAAAGGATGAAACCTTAAATAACTTATTGTCCATTTACTTTTCCCCCTGATGATTTGTTTACTTCAATATATTACTTTTTCCCAATGCAATTTTACTTGATAAGTTTATTCTTGAAGGACATACATAAGAACATAGACCACACTCAACGCATTGATCCCCTCTATATTTTTTAAACTCCTGGGTATCTTCCTTATTTATATAATTTATCAATTTAAT
Organism: Clostridium polynesiense; assembly: GCF_000820705.1. Classification (GTDB taxonomy): domain Bacteria; phylum Bacillota; class Clostridia; order Clostridiales; family Clostridiaceae; genus Clostridium_AA; species Clostridium_AA polynesiense. The sequence continues at coordinate 6,615 of NZ_CCXI01000072.1, forward strand.
GGGATATAAATTCAAAGGACACACATTAACGCACTCACCGCATCTAATACAAGCTCTTTCAGATTCAGGCTTTTTATATTTTATAAAAGCTATACTTTCAGTCCCTTGAGTAACCGGTACACTGGCTCCGATAAGTGCCTGTCCAGATATAAGTCCATTTCTTGCAATTTTATCAATCTGCTCTTCCTTTATCTTTAGAGCTTCATATATGTCCGAAATTTTTGTTCCTACTCTTACTTTATAATTTAATGAATTCATTTCTGGGTCTGTAATGGTTATTACTTCATTTATTACAGGTTCATTTAATTTAACAGCTGAATAAATACCCAATAAACTTTGAATCTCATCTACCAGGACCTTATTTTCGGAGGTATTTCCAATAGCTTCATTTATTAATTGCTTTTCCATCTTATGATTATATTTTTTATTAATCAATTTAATATTTACATTTTGAGAGGATTTTAGCTTATCATAATCAAAGCCGTCCTTTTTATTAAACACAAAAAAAATAGAGGCATTAACAAATATACTTTTTATAATGTTAACAGCTTCCATTATCTCAACTGACTTTTCATTAATAAAATACTGAAGTACTAATGAATTAATATCCCAGCTAGAAGCATTTATTATTATACTTGTTATATCTTTTGGATTATCTACTTTATACTTTTCATAAAGCTTTATTCCCTGTGTGTCAGTAAGAGAATACTTTCTAAGTGCTTCTATATAGATCTCGTAGTCAACCTGCTGGGTAGCTTGTCTTTCCTGTTTTTTATATTCTCCGTCATTTTCTATAATTATTGTAGGTACTCTGCTGCCATGGTTATTTGGACTGTCTATAATTTTTAATACTTTTCCAGATACGGTACTGTAGATTTTTTCTGATTTCCCCTGTGATGATTCCCCTATAACCTGAGAAACCTCTACCATATCCCCAACCTTCACCACCGGCTGACAAACGTTTCCATAACCTGTGGAAAGATTGTAGAGCATTTCTTTGCCTGGGTTTATTTCTTTAAGAGTACTTGATTTAAGCTTAAGCATTTTTGGTGCTTTAATTCTGCTGAACAATTCCATAATTTACCCACAACCTCCTAATCTATTTAAAAAGTTATTAATTACCCAATTCCATTGCTATATTAACACAACCAAGGTTTTTTTACAATATATTACACTTTTTTTAACAATCTTTTTTAACTTTTTATTAATCATTAGTATATTTTTAGTTAATAATTAAGCTTACACCTCATTTTTAGAAGTTTTTTAATTAGAATTAATGTTAAAAAAATAACCAAGTCGATAAAAATCGATTTGGTTTATATTTTAATATCTATTTCTTTTTGATTGTATAAATAACCATGCTCCTATGAATAATATCAGTATTATTCCTTTAGCTAATACAGGATCCATTACATCTACCCCCAATAATATTTAAATATAAAAAAAAGCTGCAGTAGCTGCAGCAAAATATAAAAACCTACGAAGCCATAAAGGCATTTATAATTTTACCCAACTATCAAAATAATATTCCTTTTATAAAGAAATATTTAAATAAATATATAACTTTATAAAATGAATTCAAAACCTGTATATTTTATGCTTTAATTATATTATACTCGAATATTAAGCAAAATAAATGTCAGAGGTGATATATATGAATTTTATTAGAACTGCTGCAGCTTGTCCAGTAACTAAGGTAGCAGATGTTGAGTTTAATGTGAAAAATATAAAAGAATGTATAGACCTAGCTTTAAATGAGAATTCTAAACTAATTGTATTTCCCGAATTATCCATTACTTCCTATAGCTGCGGAGATTTGTTCTCTCAAAATGAGCTTTTAGATAAATCTGATAAAGCAATACAGGATTTATGTAATTACAGCAGAGAAAAGGATATTATGATTTCCGTTGGGGCACCGCTTCTTCATAACTATTCACTTTATAACTGTGCCTATATTATTTATTCAGGCAAAATACTAGGGATTATCCCTAAAATACACATACCTAACTACAGTGAATTCTATGAAAAAAGATGGTTTGCCGGAGGAAAGCCTTTCTACTGTGAAAAAATCCATTTAACCTTTCAGAAATATGTTCCCTTTGGAACTAATTTAATATCTAAAGCTGGAGATATTAATTTTTCCTTTGAGATTTGTGAAGATTTATGGGCAGCTATTCCTCCCAGCTCATATTTATCATTAATGGGTGCTAATATTATAGGAAATCTTTCTGCTTCTAACGAGATTGTAAGCAAAAGCCAGTACAGAAAAGAGTTGGTTTCATCTCAAAGCGCTAAAAATATAAGTGCCTACGTTTATTCCTCCAGCGGAGTTCATGAATCCACTACAGACTTATTGTTCAGCGGACATTTGATTATATCGGAAAACGGGTCTGTTATTAAGGAAAATGAAAGATTTCAGCGTCATAACGAAATTATAACCTCAATAATAGATATAGATAAGCTTAATCATGAAAGGATGAAAAACTTAAGTTTTAGAGACAGCATGAATTCATTAAACCTTCAGGCTGAAATAATACCATTTGAGTTTAAAGACCCCTCAATTAAAAATTTTGACAGAAGAATTGAAATGCATCCTTTCGTGCCTTCTGATGAAAAAGTAAGAAAAGAGAGATGTGAAGAAATATTTAAAATTCAAGCATCCGCGTTGGCAAAAAGATTGGAGCATACATCATCTAAAAAGGTAGTCTTAGGAATTTCAGGAGGTTTAGACTCCACTCTGGCTTTACTGGTTGCTGTTAAGACTTTTGAGCTATTAGATTATCCTATGAAAAATATACTTACAATAACCATGCCTGGATTTGGAACTACTGATCGTACTTATAAAAACGCTGTCAATCTGTGCAAAGAGTTGGGCACTACCTTTAAAGAAATTAACATAGTAGATGCCTGCCTTCAGCATTTCAAGGATATAGGACACAATCCAGATATTCATGACGTAACCTATGAAAATGTTCAGGCTAGAGAAAGAACGCAGATATTGATGGATATTGCAAACAAAGAAAGAGGAATTTTAATAGGAACAGGTGATTTATCGGAATTAGCTTTAGGCTGGTGTACCTATAACGGAGATCACATGTCAATGTACTCAGTAAACTCTTCAATACCTAAAACCCTTGTAAGATATTTGGTTCAATATGCAGCTGAATATGAAACCTATGGGGAAATAAGTGATACTTTAATGGATATTCTCGGTACCCCTGTAAGCCCTGAGCTCCTTCCTAAGGATAAGAAAGGAGAAATTTCTCAAAAAACCGAGGATATTATAGGACCCTATGAACTTCACGATTTCTTTCTTTACTATTTTATAAGACAAGGTGCCGATAATGATAAGATAATATTCTTGGCAAACCACGCCTTTAAGAATATATATGATGAAGAAACAATAAAAAAGTGGTTTGAAGTGTTTATAAAAAGATTTTTCTCACAGCAGTTTAAAAGGTCCGCACTGCCGGATGGTCCAAAGGTTGGAAGCGTAGGTCTTTCCCCCAGAGGAGATTGGAGAATGCCTTCTGATGCAAGCAGCAGAAGCTTTTTATAATAAAAATGTCCTAGAGTTTTCTAGGACATTTTTATTATTTATAAATATCTACTATTAATCCCTGTATTTCATCAATGGTAGAGGCAATGCTTAGATTTTCCTTTTCATTATTTAATAGAAGTTCTGTGAGTTCTTCCAGCTTGCTATCTATAGTTTCTACAGTAATAAAATACTGAGTCTGCCAAAAACTTATATCCTTCTTAACATTATACATATACTCCAGAACGTCCTGAAGATATTCTTTAATGAGGTTTTTATAGGCTTTTACATCAGCATAACATTTTGTTACAGCAAGCCTGTTACCCTTCTTATTAATTTCTTCAATTGATTTTTTTAACTGATCTTGATTCTTCTTATTTCTTGCAAAGTTGAAGCTCTGAGAAAAATCCTTTTTAGCATCTACTTTTTTACGTTCCGAAATTACCGAAGTTCCCTTCCGTAGCGGCGAAATTTCCATTTTACCCCTCCAAGTTACTTAATATTTATAAACCTTCATAATTCAAAAATTACTATGTAATTTCTATTCCTTTAAATTGTATATTTTTATAACATCATGTCCTTGATTATTTTTGTCTCTTATAATTTTTATAGTTCCAAGCTTATCAGTTCTCAGTATGCTGCTTCCGGAGAGCTTTATCCTCTGAAGAACATTATAGCTGGGACTTTCCTCTCCATTACAGGTTATTACAGCAAAATCCGCCTTTACTTTATTAAGAAAATTTCTGCTGCTTCCCGTTAGCAGTCCATGATGGGCAACTTTTAATATATTTATATTCTTTATATGGTATTTGTCCATTATCTCTCTTTCAAGATTATTTTCCGCATCTGCCATCAATAAATAGGATATACCATCAATAATTCCAAGTATTATGGTTGAGTTATTGTTTTCTAACACTCTGTCTTCTTTTGAAGGTGCAATAAAATACAATGAAATATTATCATCTATTAATTCTATATTATTTTTAATAATATCATATTGGCCATTAACTTTCTTAATTTCCTGTACTATTTCTTCCTTATGTATATTATCGCTCATTGGTAGTATTACTTTATTTACTTTAATGTATTGAAGTATGTATTTAATACCTCCATAATGATCTTCATGGTAATGTGTAATAATGAGCTTTTCCAGTTCATTAACTCCCTGCTGCCTCAGATGATTTATAACCTTATGAGAATTTGATAAATTCCCAGTATCAATCAAATAATTTCTTTTCCCTTTTATCAATATGCAGTCACCCTGACCAACATGAATAAACTGTACCTCTGCAGGAACTTCCCCGGCACATACATTTACGGAAGCCTGAAAAAAAACAAATAAAGTTAACACTGAAAGAGTGAAATAAATCTTTATTATTTTATTATTTCTCATTCCTATCCCTCCTGTATCGATATGTTTAGTATTATCAATACTTAAGGAATTTATTTTTAAGTGTTATTTGTATTTCTTAGATAAATTTTTATATTGCTCTGCAGAGTCATGAATATTTTGAATTTCCTCCTTGGTAAGTTCTCTTACCACTCTGGCAGGTGATCCCATACAAAGCACTCCGGGAGGTATTATCTTATTTTCGGTAATTAGGGATCCCGCTCCTACTATAGAGTTCTCCCCTATTTCCGCTCCGTTTAAAATTATCGTTCCCATACCTACAAGTACATTATCTTTAATATTGCAGCCATGAATAATAACTCCGTGTCCAACAGTTACATTCTTCCCTATTCTCATCTTGATGTGAGCATCGGTATGCAGAATACAATTATCCTGTATATTTGTGTTTTCGTCTATTTCTATTTCATTTTCATCTCCTCTAATAACTGCACCAAACCAAATACTGCTGTGTTTTTTAATTTTTACCCTGCCAATCACCGAAGCATTATTAGCTACAAAACTTTCTTCACTTACTTCAGGTTCATATTTTAAAAAATTTATTATCATAATTTTCTCCTTTATAAATTAAGGTTTAAAACAGAATAAGAAGGATTAAATCAAAAATATATTAGTATAAAAGCATTTTTTTATTGTTGAATTATATTTTAAAATACTATATAATTTTTATAACCAATATATAGTATCTAAAATAAATGTAACCACTATATATAGTGATAAAAATTCCTTTGGGAGGTAATCTAATGGCTCAATTAAACGACTTGTTTAAGAGATATTATACTAAAGAATTAGAAAAAAATAAATCAAAAACCGTTTATGATTTGTTTAAATGGAAAAAAGTCGATGTACTGCTTAAAGATCATAAAACAGGAAAGACTCTGACAGAGATGAAGGATCTGGAGTTTCCAATACATTATTCTCAAAATTCCTGCGATATAATAGCATCAAAATATTTTAGAAGAGCAGGGGTACCCACAGCTACTGGCGCTGAAAACAGCATGAAAATGGTTGCCCACAGAATGGTTAATTTCTGGTGTGAAGCTCTTAAAGACGAAGGCATAATAAAAACAGAGGATCAAGCCTCTATTTTTTATGACGAGATGGTTTACGGTCTTTTAGCTCAGCTTTATGCTCCAAACTCTCCTCAGTGGTTTAATACAGGACTAGCATTAGCATACGGTATTAAAGGTACTCCACAGGGAAATTTCTACTTTGATGAAAAATTGGGTAAGGTTGTATTATCAGAGGATAATTATACAAGAACTCAGTCTTCTGCATGCTTCATAGTATCAGTAGAAGATAAGCTATTAGGCTCACATTCCATTTCTGAGCAGTTTGTGACTGAAACAAAGCTATTTAAGGGCGGCTCAGGTACAGGAACTAACTTCTCCAGTCTGAGGGCTGAGGGAGAAAAACTTTCAGGAGGCGGAGTTTCTTCAGGACTAATGAGCTTTTTAAAAAGCTTTGACAGAAATGCAGGAGCTATTAAATCCGGTGGAACTACAAGAAGAGCTGCAAAGATGGTCTGCATAGATGTTGATCATCCTGAAATTGAAGAATTTATAACCTGGAAGGCAAATGAAGAGGATAAGGTAAGAGCACTGATTAAAATGGGTTACGATTCTGATTTTAATGGTGAAGCATATGCTACGGTTTCCGGTCAAAACAGCAATAACTCTATAAGATTAAATGATGACTTTATGGAAAAGGTTAGCGGTTTGGAAAGCAATCCTGATTCAGAGATAGAATTAAAAGGAAGAGTTGACGGCAGTATTAATAAAAAAGTTAAAGTTAAGCACCTATGGGATTTAATGAATGAGTCCTCCTGGAAATGTGCAGACCCTGCTCCACAATTCGATGATACCTTTAACGCATGGCACACATGTCCTGCAGGTGAAGATGGACAGGTTTTTGCAAAACATAATAAGCTTAATTCTACAAATCCCTGCGGAGAATATGCTTTCCTTGATGATACGTCCTGCAACCTATCATCGATAAATCTATATAATTTTTATGATGAAAAGAAAAATGTTTTTGACATAAATGGATTTTTACATATGATATCTTTAAACCAGCTTATGCTGGAAGCCTCTATACAATGGGGTCAATATCCAACTGAAGATATTGCCAGAAAAACTTATAACTTTAGAACCACAGGACTTGGAGTATCAAATTTAGCTTCTCTTCTTATGGTTATGGGTCATCCTTATGATTCAGAAGAAGCAAGAACACTGGCAAGCTCTTTAATAGGTATTTTAACCGGTCAGTCCTATCATGTATCAGCTTTAATGGCTGAAGCTGTAGGTCCATTTGCTAAGTATGAAATAAACAAAGAATTTATGCTTAAGGTTATGAGAAATCATGCTAGATCTGCCGGAGCATTGAATACTTCTTT
>NZ_CCXI01000073.1 GCF_000820705.1 Clostridium polynesiense
AGTATGAAATAAACAAAGAATTTATGCTTAAGGTTATGAGAAATCATGCTAGATCTGCCGGAGCATTGAATACTTCTTTTGAAGGATTAACAAATAAGCCTTATACAGTAGATCATGATATGCTTAAAGCATTAAATTTCGATTATATAAGTACTCAGTTAAAGGATGTATGGAAAAACGCCTTGGATAAAGGTAACGAAAGCGGTTATAGAAATGCACAGGTATCGGTTATTGCTCCTACAGGAACAATTTCCTTTGCTATGGATTGCGGTGCTACCTCTATAGAACCCTTCTTTAGTCATATAGTATATAAAAAACTAGCTGGAGGAGGATTCATGACTTTAGTGAACCCAGTAATTGAATCCTCTTTAAGAAATCTTGGTTACAGTGAAAAACAGATTTCAGATATAGTTGAATATATAACAAGAACGGAAAAAGTAAGTAAGGATGGCTATGAATACGAAAAGCTTGCTGATGGAAAGATTGAAGGAGCACCTCATTTAAAGCCGGAGCACTATGCAGTTTTTGATACAGCAAACACTTGTGGTACCGGAGAAAGATATATATCTCCTGAAGGTCATGTAAAGATGGTGGCAGCTATATCCCCTCTTATTTCAGGAGCTATATCAAAAACAGTAAATCTACCAAGCTATGCAACAGTTGAAGATATAAAGAATATTACTATACTATCCTGGAAATTAGGTGTAAAAGGTATAACTATTTATAGAGACGGCTGTAAGGCAAGCCAACCTTTAAACACCTCAATGGATGAAGCTTCTGACATTAATTTAGAGGACTTGTCTTATGATGACCTTCTTAACAAGGCTAACGAGCTTCAATCCAATCTTATCAATTACAAGAGGAGAGCTAAAGCCTCTAAGGAGTAAGATACGGAAAAACTCATCCTGCTCAAATTGATGACGTTAAGATTTATACCACAGTTAATAGAAATCCTGATGGAGAAATCTGTGAAATATATATTACTACAGACAGGGAAGGTACTATAATTACAGGTCTTCTTAACTCTTTATCTAAATCAATATCTGTAATGCTTCAGTATCATGTACCGGCACAGGATATATCCAGAATGCTTAGAGGACAAATGTATGAACCTTATGGTTTTGTGCAGAGACATCCTTATATTAAGTATGTTTCTTCAATTTCTGATTTAATCAGTAAAATAATAGATATCGAATTAGGGGATTTTTCAAGATGTCAGGTAAAGCCTGAAAACTATGATTACAACGAGGAGGTTAAGCCCGTTGCGGTTACAGAAGAAAGGCCTTCAACTGATGTTAAAGATGAAAGACCTGCAGAAGTTGAAAATGATTCTGAAAAGGGTGAAAGGGTTTATGGAAGTGTATGCCCTACCTGCTCCAGTACAAGAATGGTGAGAAACGGCACCTGCATGGTTTGTCTTGACTGCGGTTCCACTACAGGGTGCAGCTAAAATTAAATCTTAAGATATTAATCTGATGTATATTGAGCGTTCATAGCTCAATATACATCAGTTTTTTTATTTATAAATCATATAATTCAAGCTCATATTTATGGTTTAATCATATAATATATAAATCAATATCATGAGGACTATCATGGGAAAAGAAAAGTCAAAAAAGCAGGATAGGCTGAAAATAGAGGAGCTAAAGCATTATTATGGGATTCCCCACTGTCATACCAACTATTCTACAGGTAAAAGTTCTCCTTCAGAAGCTTTGGAATATGCTAAAAATAATAAACTTGATTATATAATAATAACGGATCATAATGATTATCTGGAAGACAAAGCCTACTACAAATCCAATATTACCACTAAATGGTCCGCTCTTGAAAAATATATTTACAACTTTAATAAGAAAAATAAGTCCTTCGTGGCTTTAATAGGCTTTGAAGTCCATACTCACTCATTAGGTGACATAAATGTATTAAACTCTCCAAATTATTTCAAAGGCACCATAAAAAAACTAGATAACATGCTTTTATGGTTTATATTTAACAAAAACTGTATAGGAGGTATAAACCATCCCGGTAAAGAAATATTAAGCCTTGCTTATTCTGAACTTCTAAATAAATATATCCGCTACGTAGAGATTGGCAATGGATTGTTTCCTAATAGGTATAAAAGATATGATAAGCTTTATTTTTCCCTCCTGGATAAAGGCTGGATGCTTGCTCCTATTAACAGCCAGGATAACCACAAATTAAATTACGGAGATAGCGAAAACCTTACCGTTGCACTTTGTCCTGAACTAAGCAGAAAAAATATAATAAAAGCTTTCAAAAATCTCAGTGTTTACTCCACAGAATCCAGAAGCTTAAGATTATCCTTCTCTATAAATAACACTATTATGGGAGGCATTATTTCTTATGAGGAAAATCTAAATCTAAATTTTGTAATTCTTGCAGAAGATAAGAATTACAAAATAAAAGAGATTGAAATAATATCCTCCTGCAGCAAAATAATAAAATCCATAGATAACCTTAATCAGGAAAGAATAAGATATATATACAGTCATAGAACTAATCTTGATGAATCCTACTATGTGGTGAGGGTATATACTTCCTCCGCTGATAATAAATCTGCAGTAAGCGCTCCTATTTTCATCAAGCACTGATATTACCTATTCCTCCTCTATATAACACCGCTTTTATCGTCTTAACGTTGTATCTGTTCCCTATAGGATATTCTGAAACATAGAAAAAGGGCTGTGGCACTAATTTAGTTTAGTACCGCAGCCCTTTTTTTATAGCTTTGTCTATAATTTTATTTTTTATCTTCTTTATTTTTAACTCTGTTAGGTTTTGCCTTAGGTTTTATTTTAATTTCTTTTTCTTTAGCTTTTTGCAGTTTTGTTAAATCCATAAACCATAAGAACAGCATAACAAATAAACCTGATTGTACAGAAACCCACACCATGCCATTAAGTCTTAAAAAAGAAGGAACTATAAGTACTATTAACGCAAGTGTGAATATTATCCATCTATTAACCTTAAGTTTTTGTAACAGATACACTTTTAAAACTGTATAGGCAAAGAATAATATTAGTGAAAAAGCTATTGTGTAGATGACCCACCATGTTGTGCTCACATTCATCGTCCTTTCTAAAATAATTTCTTATATATTAATATTATTTTAATATATAGTATTTTTCAAGTTATGGCTGTATAAACTTTACACCTATTATTCATTTTTTAAAAATACACGAATTATTTTTAAAAAATATTATTATTTTGCTAGTAAATAACATATTATTTTGATAAAATAGAACTGTGTAGTGTAATTTTGAGATTTATATTTTTTATTAATGAGGTGATGTTGTGTCAATAGCTCACATTAATCAACTTGACGAGTTAGATTTACAGATACTTGATATATTAATTAAAGACTGCAGAACTCCCTATCTGGAAATTGCAAGAGTATGTCATGTAAGCGGTGGAACTATTCATGTTAGAATGAAAAAAATGGAAGATTTAGGCATAATAAAAGGTACAAGGATTCTCCTTGATCTTCCAAAGCTTGGCTACGATGTATGCTGTTTTGTAGGGATATATGTGGATAAAACTTCTTCTTTTAATTATGTTATCGATGAAATGAAAAAGATAAAAGAAATAGTTGAGCTTCATCTGACTACAGGGGAATACTCAATTTATGCTAAAGTTGTATGCAAGAGCATATCTCATCTTCAGGAGCTTCTTATGAACAGTATAAATACCATACAGGGGATTCAAAGAACAGATACCTTTATATCTCTATCTCAGCCTATAGATAGAAATATACAGTTGTAATGATTTATTATTTAATATTTTTTAAGATAAGTTTATGTTAAAGCATAAACTTATTTATTTTTATAGCTAAATAACTATCTATTTATAAATATGACCCTGTAAATACATATATTTATTATAAGTGTCAATAATATATTTATGCATATTTTAAGTAAATAATCATACGCTTAAAATTATTTTATTTACAGGAGGTTAGAAAATGAGAACATTTGATATGATTTCTTTGCTACTAGTAGTAATAGGTGCAGTAAATTGGGGTCTTATAGGTTTTTTTAGATTCGATTTGGTAGCAAGCCTTTTTGGCACTATGTCAGGCTTTACCAGAGTTATTTACGCCTTAGTTGGAATAGCAGGAATATATGCAATATCATTTTTTGCTAGAGATCAAAATAGAGATATAGAATAATCAATCTTCAAAGTACTTCTCATAAATATAAAAGCACAGGGGTCTGCGGTTAAATCAGCCTCTGTGCTTTTTTGCATTCATTATAATTATCTCCCTTTTATATTCTATTAAAGATATTTTGAAACCTCCATTTCCACCCTTTGGGAAAGATTATTTAAGCTTTCTCTATCAAGACTATCGGTGTATATAGGTTTCCCGAAATAAATTTTAACCTTTGTATCCTTTAAGGTTCTATTCTTTTCAAAAGCTTTGTATGTATCTTTAATAGTTACTGGAACTATAGGAACTTTTGATTTTATTGCAAGTTTAAGACTTCCCTTTTTAAAAGGTTTTATTTTTCCATCTCTGGCTCTTGTGCCTTCTGGGAAAATCACCATGGAAACCCCATTGTTTAAAATCTCTATTCCTTCATTAATGGTCTTAATAGCTTCTCTGACATTTTCTCTGTCTAAATATACACAATTAATTTCTTTAGTCCATGAATTAGTATAGGTACTTTTTTAAGCTCTTTTTTCGCAACAAATCCCAAGGGTTTTGAAACAGCGTCTATAATTAAAGGGATATCAAACAGACTCTGGTGATTAGAAACATATAAGCAGTTTCCTTCCGGTATATTTTCTTTTCCGTAGGCTTCATAGCTCATTCCTGTTACTTTTAAAGTATGCCTGCTCCAGTTAATAACAACCTTTTCCTTATAGGCTTCTGCTGCTTTGTTTCCTTTAATCCTGCGGATTATCTTGATTAATAAAAGCCTTAAGGCCATAACTACCATGAATAGTCCGTAATATATCATAATCAAATATGTTCTCAACTAAATCACTCTCCACTTTTCGATAACATTTTTATTATACAGATTATATTTAGTGCTTTCAATATACTAAAGTGGTTATAATAAATAATATTAAATCACATTGCCAGAGGTATAATTAATGAAAGCTTTAAATAAATTTCTATTACCTATACTATTTATTTCAATGGTGTTTTTTGTTTCCTGCGGATCTAATATTTTAAAGAAGCAAAATTCACAGCAGCTGAAAGTTTACTTTATCGATGTAGGACAGGGAGATTCAATTCTTATACAATATAAAGGGAGAAATATGCTTATCGACGCAGGCCCATCTTATAAAGAACAGAAACTGATATCCTTCCTAAAGAGCCATAGAATACGAAAACTCCATTATGTTATAGCAACCCACCCACATGAAGATCATATAGGCGGTATGGCAGAGGTTATAAAGAATTTTAAAATTGATAAATTTTATGCTCCTAAAATAACTACCGAAACTAAGGCGTTTATAAACATGATTGCAGAACTTAATAAGAAGGGATTAAGAATTAACATAGCTAAAGCAGGAAAAAACATTCCTTTTCATGAGGATATTCAAACTGATTTACTCTCACCTTTAGCGGATAAATACCAGGAATTAAACAATTACTCTGCAGTGCTAATGGTTAAATACAAAGACATCTCTTTTTTGTTTACTGGTGATGCTGAAAGTATTGTGGAAAATCAGCTTATAAAAAATTATGAAAACATTAAAGCTGATGTGCTTAAAATAGCTCACCACGGAAGCACCACTTCAACCTCTATTGATTTTTTGAAAAAAGTAAATCCAAAATATGCTGTAATAAGCTGCGGTCTGGGAAATGACTTCGGTCATCCTTCTATGCAAGTATTAAATAACCTTAAGCTTCAAGGAATAAAATATAACAGAACTGATTTAAAGGGAACTATACTAATTAAAACCGATGGTTATAAATTATCAAGCTGATATGCCTTATATTGACATAAAAAATAGGCTGGTTTATGATTATTTATAGACCAAACTTTAAAATTGATGTTTAAATTTTATAATTAATGAAACATAGGAGTGAATTAAATGGAGTCTACTAGAATACGAACAAGATTTGCACCAAGTCCTACGGGATATATGCACGTTGGAAATTTAAGAACTGCCCTTTATGCTTACTTAATAGCAAAACATGAAAATGGAGATTTTATTTTAAGAATAGAAGATACAGATCAGGAAAGATATGTGGAGGGCGCTGTAGAAATAATCTATGATACATTAAAAGATACTGGTCTCCTTCACGATGAAGGTCCCGATAAAGACGGAGGATACGGCCCCTATATCCAAAGCGAAAGAAGAGGTATATATTTAGAATATGCCAAAAAGCTAATAGAAAAAGGAGAAGCTTACTACTGCTTCTGCAGTAAAGACAGGTTAGATGATTTGAAGAAAGATTTAGAAGAAAAAAATCAAACCTTCAAATATGATAAGCACTGCCTTTCCATGTCCGAAGAAGAAATAGAGGAAAACCTAAAAAAAGGTATTCCTTATGTAATAAGACAAAATAATCCTACAGAAGGCAAAACCACCTTTAAAGACGTTATTTATGGCGATATATCCGTAGATAATTCAGAATTAGAAGATATGATTTTAATAAAATCAGACGGACTGCCTACTTATAATTTTGCTAATGTAGTGGATGACCATTTAATGAAGATCACCCATGTAGTAAGAGGTAGTGAATATCTGTCCTCCTCACCTAAGTACAACAGATTATATGAAGCCTTTGGCTGGGAAGTACCTATTTATGTACACTGCCCTCCTATAATGAAAGATGCTCAGCATAAATTAAGCAAAAGAAATGGTGATGCATCATATCAGGATCTTATAGCTAAAGGATATTTGAAAGAAGCTGTGATTAACTATATTGCACTTTTAGGCTGGAATCCGGGAACAAATGAGGAAATATTCACTTTAGAAAAGTTAGTTGAAATATTTGATTTCAAAAACATCAATAAATCTCCTGCTATCTTCGATATCCAAAAACTCAAATGGATGAATGGAGAATACATAAAAAAACTTCCTTTTGAAGAGTTTCATTCTCTATCAGAGCCTTATTATAAGGGAATACTCCCAGAAAATATGGATAAAAAGAAGATTTCTCAATTAATGCAGACAAGAATTGAAATTCTAAGTGATATACCTGAAAAAATTCAGTTTTTCGCTTCTCTTCCAGATTACTCTGCAGAAATTTTTGTGCATAAAAAAATGAAAACCACTTACGAGAATTCTTTAGAAAATTTGACTAAAATATTACCTATGCTGGAATCATTGGAAAGCTGGAGTGAAGAAACAATCTCAGAACTAATAAGCAGTTATGTTCAGGAAGAAGGAATAAAAAACAGTCAGATTATGTGGCCGCTGCGCTCTGCATTATCTGGTCTTCAAAGCTCTCCAGGAGGCTACTTGGAATTAGCAGTAATCTTAGGAAAAGAAGAGTCTTTAAGCCGCATAAAAACTGCTATTGAAGTTTTAAAAAAACATCTCTAAAAAACCAAAACCTGTATCAGAAGATACAGGTTTTGTTTTTAGTTCCATTATGAAACCAAAAATATTAGGATATCTTATCCCAATTTATAAGTATATGAAATAAATTTACTACATCCTGCTCATTATACAAAAGAATCTTTGTAATCTTTTCAGCAGGCATCCTTATTATATAATCCTTATCCTTAATTACCTTACTGAAGGTTTTTGCTAGATTCGAACCGCTGATAAGCTCCCCTTCTCTTTCAATTCCAAATTTCTTTTCCAGTGCCTTTAGACCTGTACTTTCCTTAAACCTCTTTTCGTACTCCTTTTGAAGGTCTATCTGCTCAAAATGTTCAGTTATCTTAAAATCTATTTTATATTTTTCAAAGAGATAATTGATTACATGAAAATCATTGTTTCCTGAAAAGGTAATTACAAATTTTTTATTTTTCTCCTCAGCCTTTTTAAAATACTTTTCAGCTAAATGTAAAATTTCCACTACCTCACTTCTGTTTTCTATCATATATTGAGTTACTACAATAGAATTCAACTCTTCATCATAGTAACAGCATCCAAAAACACCAACGCATATAGGCTTTTTATATACATAATGCTCTAAATCAAAATAAACCGCTTCCTTATAAATATTTTTTCTGTTCATAAACTCCAAAGAATATGTTTCATCAACTTCTTTTAATTCTATTAAATTCTCTCTAACAATCACTGTATCACTCTTTTCTAATGTGTTTATTATGGTTTATTATCTCATATTTTACTAATAATTAAAACAAAAGTTTTCTTGTTAACTTTTAAACATTGTTAATAATATATTGACATTTTTTTAACTTCGTGTTAATCTGTTATTGAGAATGAATTTCATTGTGAGGTGTAGATAATGAGCATTAATGATTTAAAGCTTGGCGAAAAGGCAGTAATAACGGATATTCAGGGCAATGAAAAATTAGCAAAAAGACTGATGGCTCTAGGATGTATAGAAGGAACAGAAATTAGACTTAAGCAGAAAGCACCTTTCGGTGATCCTTTAATAGTAAATTTTAGAGGTTTTGATTTAGCAATAAGAAGAAACGATGCAAAAAACATTTTTATTAAATAAGGAGGACTTCTATGTTGATTGCCGGATTAGTTGGAAATCCAAATGTAGGTAAAACCACCCTGTTTAATGCATTAACAGGTTCAAATCAATATGTAGGAAATTGGGCTGGAGTAACTGTAGAAAAAAAGGAAGGTTTTTTACAAAATGATATTAAGATAGTAGATCTTCCTGGAATATATGCATTAGATACCTTTTCTAATGAAGAAAAAATTTCAAAGTCATTTTTAGAAAACGATGATGTAGATGTGATAATCAATATCGTAGACGCATCTAATTTAAATAGAAATTTATATTTAACTACGCAGCTGAAGCAATTCAAAAAGCCAATAATTTTGGTTTTAAATATGATAGATGCTGCTGACTCCAAAGGATATACCATAGATTATAAAGCTTTATCTGAAAATCTTAATGTAACAGTAGTTCCTATTGTTGCTTCAAAAAATAAAGGTATAGAAGATATAAAAGCCTTATTAATAAAAGGTGATTTTTTAAGTTCAATAGATGGGAATGATTATCATTTTCCTTCAGAAAAGGCAGCATACGATTATATTGATAAAATTATAAATAACAGTCTTGTAAAATCTTCAGATAAAAAATCAGATAACACTGGAAAAGTGGATAGTATTTTTCTTAATCCTTGGCTGGCTTATCCTATATTTTTAGCAATACTTTTCATTATTTTTGAAATTACTTTCAGTTGGATAGGACAGCCTCTTGCTGATTTACTGGATGCTTTTTTAAATGATAGTTTAATGCCCTGGGTCAGTGAACTCCTCTCTTCTGCAAGTCCTTGGTTCAGCTCATTGATCGTTGATGGAATTATTGGTGGAGTTGGCTCAATTTTAGTATTCTTCCCCATAATTATAACTTTATTCCTGTGTATTACTATACTTGAAGACAGCGGTTATATGGCGAGAGTGGCTTTCATAATGGACAAGCTTATGAGAAAGATGGGCTTATCAGGAAAGGCCTTTATTCCTATGATTATAGGATTCGGATGTTCAGTGCCTGGAATTATGGCTGCAAGAACCTTAGAAAGCGAGAAAGATAGAAAGCTTACAGCCCTCTTAGTACCACTTATGTCCTGTAATGCAAGACTTCCGGTATATGCACTATTTGCTTCAATCTTCTTCCCAAATAAAAGTGCCCTTGTAGTTGGTTCACTGTATCTACTAGGTATAATTATGGCCTTTTTTATGGGTATACTATTTAAAAATACTCTCTTTAAAAAAGATGAAGAGCCTTTCATAATAGAATTACCAGAGTATAAGCTTCCAAGCTTTACAAATGTGATAAAGCACACCTGGGAAAAAGGGAAAGGCTTTATTAAAAAAGCCGGTACTGTCATCTTCGCCATAAGCGTTATTATATGGTTTGCTTCTAACTTTAATTTTTCTGGATATACAGATATTAATAACAGCTTGTTAGCGAGTATCGGAAGATTCATTGCTCCTATCTTTGCTCCTCTAGGATTCGGTGACTGGCAGTCTTCAGTTTCCATACTCACTGGAATTATGGCTAAAGAAGCGGTTATAGGAACAATGGGTGTAATATACGGTTCTAATTTAGAAGCTGTTTTACCTCAATATTTCACTGTGCTATCAGCTTATGCATTTATGATTTTTGTTTTGCTTTACACTCCCTGCGTGGCGGTAATAGGCGCTATGAAAAAGGAGTATGGAACAAAGATGACTTTGTTTTCAGTGGGATATCAGTTCCTCCTGGCATGGATTGCTGCATTTTTATTTTATAACATCGGATCACTAATATTATAAGAAGGTGAAGTTATGGAAGTATTAATAACATTGCTTATCGCTGCAGCTGCAGTTTTATAGTTGCAAAAAATCTAAAAAAATCCTCTAAAGGGGAATGTAATTGCGGAAGCTGCTCCTCCAGCTGTCCTAAATATGATAAGTTAAAAATTGAAAAAAAATAGAACCCAGCCTGGGTTCTATTTTTTACATTTGATCTACTGTTTCTAATCCTATAAGATAAAGAGCATTCTTAATAACCTGACAGGTTGCCTCTGTAAGCTGTATCCTTGCTTCCTTTAGTCCTTCATCCTCTACGTTAAGCACTGAATGGGAGTTATAGAATTTATTAAAGGCCTTGGCAACATCAATAACATATCTGGTAACCACTGAGGGCTCTGCTTTATCTAAAGCCTGAACTACGCTGTTTTGGAGACCTGAAAGGGTTTTAGCCAGTTCAAATTCTTCAGCAGAGGTTAACTTTTTATATTCACAGTTACTATTCTTTGAAGTATGCCTTCTTAATATGCTCTTTGCCCTAGCATATGTGTACTGAACATAGGGCCCGGTTTCACCATCAAAGGACAGCATTTCCTTCCAATCAAATACTATATCCCTTTCTCTGGAATTCTTTAAATAAGTGAAAATCATAGCCCCTACTCCTACTTTTTCAGCTACCTCTTCTTTATTTTCAAGCTGTGGATTTTTTTCATTTATAATTTCCATAGTCTTAGAGATTGATTCCTTCAGAAGGTCTACAAGGAATATAACCTCACCTTTTCTCGTAGATAGCTTTCTATCTGCAAACTTAACTAAACCAAAAGCTACATGTCTGCAATCTTCTGCCCACTGGTATCCCATTAACTCTAAGGTCTTAAAAAGCTGTTTAAAATGCAGTGACTGATCCTTTCCCACCACATAGATGTTCTTTGCAAAATCATAAGTTGATTTTCTGTATTTAGCAGCAGCCAAATCTCTTGTAGCGTAAATTGTTGCTCCATCGGATTTAAGTATTATGCATGGAGGCATATTATATTCATCCAGTGAAACTACCATGGCTCCATTGCTTTCTACAAGGAGATTTTTTTCCTTTAACTCTTCTACAACAGAATCCATCTTATCATTATAAAAACTTTCTCCTGCATAGGAATCAAACTTTACCCCCAGCATATCATAAACCTTTTGGAATTCTTTTAAAGAAAGCTCAGTGAATCTCTTCCACAATGCTGTAGCCTCTTCATCTCCTTCTTCAAGCTTTTTAAAGTACATTCTTCCTTCGTCTTCTAAGGAAGGATTCTTTTCAGCTTCATCATGGAACTTTACATATATCCTTAACAACTCTTTAATAGGTTCTTTTTCTAATTGTTCTTCATCTACCCATCTTTTATAAGCAGATATAAGCTTGCCAAACTGAGTCCCCCAGTCCCCTAAATGATTTATTCCTACTGAATTGTATCCTGCAAAATTAAACATTCTATATAAAGAGTTTCCTATAGCAGTTGAAACTAAATGTCCTACATGGAAAGGCTTAGCTATATTAGGAGATGAAAAGTCTATAGTTACGTTTCTTCCTTCTCCTATATTGCAGGATCCGTATCTGTCTCCCTGAGTTTTAATGCTTTCTACCACTTCTTGAAGGAACGATGCTTTATCGAGAAAAAAATTAAGATAAGGTCCAAGGTTCTCTACCCTTTCAAATCCTTCTTTATCTATTTTTTCGCTGAGCTCGGCGGCTATGGCATTAGGAGCCTTTCTCATCACTTTTGCCAATTGAAAACATGGAAATGCAAAATCTCCCATGTCAGCTCTTGGTGGAATTTCTATTATAGACTTAATATCTTCAATTTCCATATCAACATAAGGGTTGATTTTATCTGCTATTATACTTTTATAATCCATACCTGTCTCCTCCTTAGATTTATTAAAATAAAAAAACCATCTCTTAAATAAAAGAGACGGAATATCCGCGGTACCACTCTGATTGACTTTTAAAAAAGCCCACTCCATACTTTAACGCAGTATACGCCTTTAATACTTGCCCTTTAAATAAGAGTTTTCTTAAAGGATCTCCAAGGCTCTCTTCTTCTAAATTATCTGCCGATCTTTCACCCTCATCAGCTCGCTTTAAAGAATCATATAGAATACTTTCCTTATCATAGATTTAAAATTTCAGTTTTTATATATTATAAGCTTTCACCGCTGTTTGTGTCAATAGATTAATAACAATTGCTTTACAACCTATGTATTGAAATCTCATTCACATTAGACTAATATTAATATTATGTCATACTTTTATAATAAGGAGTTATTTAAATGGAAAGAATAGGTGTAATAGATATAGCTTCTAATTCAGTACGTTTAATACTTGCAGAGATTTATGGTAAAAACTTTAAGCTCATAGATGAATTGAAAGAATCTGTGAGACTAGGTGAAGATTTAGTAGAAGGAAACTCATTTTCAGAAGAAAAAATCTCCTATGCTTTAAAGACATTAAAAGCTTTTAAAACTCTATGCAGCGGAGCAAATGCAAAAACAATAATCGCTGTTGCAACAGAAGCAGTAAGAACAGCGGATAACGGCGGCTATCTTATTGAAAGAATAAAAGAAGAAACAGGTATTGATGTAAATATACTATCTCCTGAAAAAGTTGCTTATTTCGATTCCTTGGGAGTGTCTAAAAGCTTATATACTGAAAATTCTTTATTTATCGACATGGGAGGTTCCAGCACAATTATAGGATGGATAAAGGATAAAAAACTGGTAGAATCCTGTAAACTGCCCTTCGGGACAGTTACCCTTACTAAACAATTCAATTTATCAGATAGAATTCTTCATGAAAATATAGAAAAGCTTAATAACTTCATTGATGAAAATCTATCTAAGGTTTCCTGGCTAAAAGAAACTGACTTTAATAACTTGATAGGTATTGGCGGAAGCATGAGAACTTTAGGAAAAATAGACAGAAAAAGAAAGAGGTATCCTATAGATATTTCACATAATTATATATTTTATGATTATGATTTACATGAAATATATAATGCTTTAAGAAGTAAAGATTTAAAGCAGAGATACAGAATGGATGGTTTATCTAAAGAAAGAGCAGATATAATTGTTGCTGCTTCCTCATTATTTTTGAGGGTTGTAGAAAATTTAGGCATAAATGAAATTAAAGTTTCAGGAAAAGGCCTTAGGGAAGGCATACTGTTTCACTATATAGAAGAGAAATACGGAGATATAGGTAATATTTTAGATTACAGCATAAATGGAGTATTGGAAAACCATAACGTTAATAAGGAGCACGCTGCTCATGTTTATAATCTTGCAGTAAAGCTATATAACAGTCTTAAACCCATTCACCATCTTCCTGAAGAATACGAAGACATTTTAAAGACAGCAGCCTATCTCCATGACTGCGGAATCAGTATAAGATACTACGACCATCATATCCATTCCTTTTATATAATATTGAACTCTATGATAACGGGATTAAGCCATAAAGAAACCCTGTTAAGCGCTTTTGCTGCAGCTTACCACAGAAATAATGGTTTTGAACTTCCTTTTGCTCACTTTTGCAGCATAATAAACAGGCTGGATATAGCTAATGCCGAATACGCTGCTATACTTATAAGGATAGCTGAAAGCCTTGACAGAAGCTTAAGCGGTTCAGTAAAAGACTTATCCCTTTCCTTTGATGAAGAAAGTGTAACCATTGAAGTTGAAGCTTCAACCAATATCGATTTAGAAATAAATGAAGCATTGAAATCAAAAGAAGCCTTTGAAAGCATATATAATAGAAATTTAATAATAAAACAAAAATAAAAAAAGAAGGAGGTATACTTACATATTAATATACTTCCTTCTTTTTACTTCATTACAGTTTAATTTCAACATTATTAAAGAATCTCTATTTAAAACTGATAATTATCAAATACTATTCTACTGTCTTTTTATATTGGGCAATTAAAAACATTGTTTTCATTCCTAAAGCCGTAAATTTACTTTCATATTCTGTAGTTATATTGTCCTTGAAATCAGAATTATGGAGATCGTAGGTCAAATATGAAATTTTGAATCCTCCTTGAGTAAAATACTCCTGAGATTCATTAAAAAGCTCTTCATCATCAGTTTTAAACCATATTTCAGAATTATCCTTTATAAAATTCATATATAAATTTAAAAATCTTGTATGTGTAAGCCTTCTTTTCTTATGCCTTTCCTTAGGCCAGGGATTACAGAAATTTATATATATCCTGCTTATTTCATCACTATCAAAAACATCTCCTATAAAGCTTATGTTCATAGGCACTATTCTTACATTAGAAATTTCATTTTCCTCAAGCTTTCTTAAAACACATATTAAAACCTCATCTTTTAAATCCACTGCTATAAAATTTTTGTCAGGATTTTTCAAAGCCATCTCCGTTATAAATTTTCCTCTTCCGCATCCTAACTCTAAGTATATTTCATTATTGTTTTTAAATTCTTCTTTCCATCTGCCTTTATATTCAGCGGGTTTTATAATCACCCTTTCACTTGCTTCCATCTCAGGGCGAGCCCACCATTTTTTCCTTAGTCTCATAAAGACCTCCCTTATTTAAAATGCTATACCAAAAGTTATTAAAGTCATAATTCTATTTAAATATCCTGCAGGAATACCTATTATAGTGCCTGTAATGTTAGTACCTATAATTAATATCATTATAATAAATTGATATCTATATAATATTTCTCCATACTTATAAAATGTTCTTGGAAATAAGTCCTCCAGTATGTGAAAACCGTCTAATCCAGGAATAGGAAGTAAATTAAATAATGCTAAGTTTATATTTATCATAATTACATAGGTATTAATAGTTGATATGATTCCTCCAAGGCTTCCTAAAGAAATATTCATTGTGAATCTTATAAACAGACCATTTATTACCGCAAATAAAAGAGCGGCAACTAAATTTGCCAGAGGTCCTGCTACTGACACCAGCAAGTGATCCCTGTTGCGGTTCTTAAAAGCTCTGGTATTTACCTGTACCGGTTTTGCCCATCCGAAATGAAAGAACAGTATCATAATAAATCCCATAGGGTCAATATGTGCAAAAGGGTTAAAGGTAAGCCTTCCCTGAAATCTGGGGGTTTTATCTCCCAGTCTATCCGCTACCAAAGCATGAGCAAACTCATGAAAGGTAAATCCAATTAATATAGCCGGTATAATTAATATTATCTCCAGTAAAAAGTCTCGTAACATTTTATTCCTCCTTCATATTGCTCTGCATACAAGTTAGTCTAATAAAGATTATAATATATAGATAAACTATATACAACAGTATATGACCGCGCAGCACTCCGGGACTATAACTATTTTTCAGGGAATTTGATATAATTGATTTATATACTTAATGATAGGAAGTGTAATTTTGAAAGAGGAAATATTAAGATATCTTATAGAAAATAAAAACACCTTTATCTCAGGGGAAAAGATAAGTAAAAAGCTAAATATAAGCCGAGTGGCTGTATGGAAATACATTACCGCTCTAAAGGAGGAGGGTTTTGTAATAGATTCAGTACCTAACAAGGGTTATATGCTGGTAAACAACCCCATAGAGCTTCATCCTTTAGAGATAAAGAAAAGCCTTTCCACAGATTTTATAGGAAATAATGTATACTACTTTGACAGTTTAGATTCTACGAGCAAAAAGGCTAAAGAGTATTACGAGGAAAATGGTGCAGTGGTTATAAGTGAGGAACAGACACAGGGTAAAGGAAGATTGGGAAGAGCTTGGTGCTCCCCTAAATATAAAGGTTTATGGTTTTCAATTGTACTTACCCCAAAGATTGAACCTCAATATGCTCCAAAGATTTCTCACATAGCAGCTGCTGCAGTTATAAAAAGTTTAACAGAAATAGGCTTCAAAGATGTCAAATGCAAATGGCCCAATGACATATTAATTAAGGATAAAAAGGTATGTGGAATATTAACGGAGCTAAGCGCAGAGTTAAACATGATAAATTACATAATAATAGGAATAGGAATAAATGTTAACCTTGATAAAGAGGATATACCCGATGATTTAAAGGATAAAGCCTTTTCTTTAAAACTCGCTTCCGGTGAAGAGGTTAACAGGAAGTCTCTTTTAGTTCATATATTAAATAATTTAGAACCTTTGTACAAAGACTTTGAAGATAATATGGACATTAAATCTTCTTTAGAAATCTGCAGAAAGCATTCCGCTGTAATAGGAAAAGAGGTATATATTATTAACAAAGGAGTAAGCGAAAAAGTTGAAGTAATGGATATAGATTCTGAAGGCGAACTTATAATTAAGGATTGTCACGGAGAAATAAAAAGTATAATATCCGGAGAAGTTTCTGTAAGAGGCTTGAATGGATACATATAAAAAATCGC
>NZ_CCXI01000074.1 GCF_000820705.1 Clostridium polynesiense
TTTTTTATATGCTTAAATCTGATTCACTTATTACCTTCTTAAGAATATCTGCAGATTCCTTAAGTTTATTTTTTTCTTCTTCTGAGAGGGGTACAGGTATTATACCTTCTACTCCCCCGCTTCCAACTATACTAGGTATGGCAAGATAAACATCATCAATGCCAAATTGTCCTGTAAACAAGCTAGAAACTGTTAAAATAGAATTTTCATCTCTAAGGATAGCTTCTACTATTCTTCTCACTGCAAGAGCAACGGCATAGTTAGTGTATCCTTTTTTATTTATTATCTCATATGCTGCATTCTTAACCTGCTCGGGAATATCATTTTTAAAGCTTTTATCACAATTCTTAGAAACATTATCGCAATATTCATCAGCATTCATACCAGCAATATTGGTTAAGCTCCAAGCGGCTATTTCAGAATCGCCGTGCTCTCCTATTATATAAGTATGAACATTTCTTGCATCAACCTTAAAATAATCTGAAAGTATATATCTAAATCTGGAAGTATCTAACACTGTTCCTGATCCAATAACCCTGTTTGCAGGGAAACCGGATAGTTTGTAAGTAATATAAGTTAGTACATCTACTGGATTTGATACCACAAGCAGAAGTGAATTAGGACTATATTTAACTATTTCCGGTACTATTTGTTTAAATATATTTAAATTTTTGTTAATTATATCAAGCCTTGTTTCACCTGGTTTTGGCCCAACTCCTGCAGTTATTATTACAATATCTGAATTCGCTGTATCACTGTAATCTCCTGCTTTAATTTCAACTGCCTTTACAAAGGCTGCTCCATGGGATAAATCCATAGCCTCTGCTTCAGCCTTATCCTTATTTACATCTACTATAACAATATCTGATGCTAGCCCTTCCAGCATTAATGCAAATGCTGTGGTTGATCCTACAAAACCAGCTCCTACTATAGAAATTTTATTGGTTTTTATATCCATAAAACTACCTCCATTTCTTAGAATTTGCAATAGCCCTAAATTTATTATATATTATTTAATAATCATTATCAACTTTCATCAAATTACCTATTTTCATTTTGCCCAAAAAGTATTAAAATAATATAGCTAAACAAAATGTTTCATAATTTATTTTTTTAATATATAATGGTTATTTAGTATTATAGCGGAGGTACAAGAGATGAACATAAATTTAATTGGTGTTCCATTATTTTTAGGCTGCGATAAACCTGGTGTTGAAAAAGGTCCCAATAACTTAAGAGAAAACAATATATTACAAATATTCAAAAACCATAATCATGAAGTTTATGATTTAGGTAATTTATATGTTCCCTCCTTTGAAATAGACGATAAATTTTGCGATCATAATAATATGAAATATCTATCACAAATAGTAGGTGTAAATACAAATCTTGCTCATTTAGTATACAGTTCTCTTAAAAGTGGTAGTTTTCCATTAGTTTTGGGAGGAGATCACTCCTTAGGCCTGGGAAGCCTTTCAGGAGTAAGCAAATACTTTGGAAGTGATTTAGGAGTGATATGGTTTGACGCCCATGGAGATATAAACACCTTTGAAACCTCTCCCACCGGCAACGTTCACGGTATGCCTTTAGCTGCAGCTATGGGACTTGGTCATGAGCATCTTACGGATTTATATTATCAAGGAATTAAGGTTAAACCGGAAAACGTGTTTATTGTAGGAGCCAGAGATCTTGATGAAGGGGAATTAAAATTAATAGAAGATTTTTCCTTAAACCTGTGGACAACTAACGATATAAAGGAAAAAGGCATAAAAAAAATCTGTGAAGAGCTTAAAAGCGCCGTAAAAAAATCCGGTGTAAGAAATATACACTTAAGCTTTGATATCGATTCTTTAGATTCTACGCTGGTGCCAGGTACAGGAACTCCCGTGGGTAACGGATTAAATTATTATGAGGTAGAAAATATATTAAAAGAAATTCTCTCATTAAAAATGGTTAAGTCTATGGATTTTGTTGAATTTAATCCTGTTATTGATAAGAATGATCTTACCCTGAATAACTGCATAAAGCTATTGAATTTTATAGCAGAAAATCTTAGATAAAATTTAATTGTATAGAATTTATTAGGAGGTCAATAATGAAGTTACTATTTTTTGATACAGAGACTACTGGTATAAGACCGGGCAGTATCTGCCAGCTAAGTTACATAACGGTTGATTCCTCTGTTAAGCCTCAAAAGACTGTAGGTAAAAATTATTTTTTTACCGTAGAGCATATGGATGCTGAAGCTGAAGCAGTCCACGGTTTTTCACTTGAAAAACTGTACGAATTAAGCAATGGGGAATATTTCGAAGACAGGTTCAATGATTTTATAAAAGATTTTTATCAAGCAGACGTGGTAATCGGACATAATGTGAGCTTTGATATTAAATTTTTAAAACACGAATTAGAAGGAATAGGAGAACTTTTTGAACCCAAAAGGCTATTCTGTACCATGGCATATTACAAAAATGTATGCAGGATTCCTAATTTAAAGGGAGACTATAAAAACCCTAAGCTGGAAGAGGTTATTAAATACTTAAATATAGATAAAGCTTCTATTGAAGCTACAGCTTCAAAATTATTCGAAGCCAACGGCAATTATCATGATGCACGTTTTGATACTGCAGCTACTTATCTTGTAGTTACCGAGGGTATAAAAAAAGGTTTTATACCTCATGGATATTTCAGTAAGCTCTGCGGCAAAATATAATATCAAAAGCAAAAATAGTTTAAATTTTATTAACTTGTTTTTTCATTATAAAACTTGAAATTATTGCTTGTGATGATATAATTATTATATAAATAATAGAAATTGTTTATTAATAACTATGTATTACAACTTGAAGGAGGAACTCAAAATGAAAAGTTATATATGTGATGTATGCGGTTACGTTTATGATCCTGCAGTTGGAGATGAAGATAACGGAATAAATCCTGGTACTTCTTTCGAAGAACTGCCAGAAGATTGGGTTTGCCCACTTTGCGGTGTTGGTAAAGACCTAATTTCACCAGTAGAATAGTAAAATAAAAAAATAGTAAGGCGTAACGTCCTTATATTTTTTTTGCTTATTAGAGTTTTAAGATAG
>NZ_CCXI01000075.1 GCF_000820705.1 Clostridium polynesiense
AGTTATATATGTGATGTATGCGGTTACGTTTATGATCCTGCAGTTGGAGATGAAGATAACGGAATAAATCCTGGTACTTCTTTCGAAGAACTGCCAGAAGATTGGGTTTGCCCACTTTGCGGTGTTGGTAAAGACCAATTTTCACCAGTAGAATAGTAAATAAAAAAAATATAAGGCGTAACGCCTTATATTTTTTTGCTTATTAGAGTTTTAAGATAGTCCTCTAATTCTTTATTCTTTTCCTTATCCATCTCCGGAACTCCTTCTAATCTATACTTTTTCCCTAAAGCTTCATATTTTGAAACCCCAAGAAGATGATATGGTAGAAGTTCAACTTTTTCTACATTATTTAATGTATTTATTATATCAGCAAGACCTTTTATATACTCCCTACTGTCATTTAAGTTGGGAATTATAACCTGTCTAATCCACATTTTATTACCTGACTGCTGCACCGCCTCTAAAAATTTCAGACTCTCATTAATATTGTTTCTAGTCATTTTTTTATATTCTTCAGCATCTATATGCTTAATATCAAATAATACTAAATCTGTATATTTTAATATCTCAGAGTATTTCCCAATACCGCAGCCTGCAGTATCTATTGTGGTATGAATACCGTTTTCCCTGCATAATTTCAGCATTTCAATAAGAAAATCCGGCTGAAGCAGCGGTTCCCCTCCAGAAAAGGTAATACCTCCACCAGATGACTTAAAATAGGTTTTATATCTTAATATCTTTTTTAAGAGATCCTGTGAAGTTATTTCTTCTCCCTCATTTGCCCCCCAGGTATCCGGGTTATGGCAGAATGCACATCGTAATGAACATCCTTGAAAAAAAACCACTACTCTCACTCCAGGGCCATCTACAAGCCCCATGGTCTCAATAGAATGGATTTTTCCTAACAAATTAACACCTTCTTATAGAAAAAGGAGAATATCTCTATTCCCCTTTTAATTATTTTATAAACTATTGTGAAAGGTTCTGCTTATAACTTCAAGCTGCTGTTCTCTGGATAATCTGTTAAACATAACAGCATATCCTGAAACTCTAATTGTAAGCTGAGGATATTTTTCAGGGTGATCCATAGCATCCAATAAAGTCTCCCTATTAAACACATTAACATTTAAATGGTGAGCCCCCTGATTAAAGTATCCATCCATAACTGCAGATAAATTCTTAATTCTGCTCTTCTCATCCTTACCTAAAGCTTGAGGCACTATAGAGAAGGTATTTGACACTCCATCCTCACAAACGTTGGCATAAGGTATCTTTGCAACTGAGTTAAGGGATGCTAACGCTCCCATACTATCTCTTCCATGCATTGGGTTAGCTCCAGGTGCAAAAGGTACTCCTGATTTCCTTCCATCCGGTGTTGCTCCGGTTTTCTTTCCATAAACCACATTAGAGGTTATTGTAAGTATGGAAAGTGTATGCTTTGCATTCCTGTATAAAGGATGCTTCTTTAATTCAGATGAGAATTTAGTAACCACTTCTACAGCAATATCATCTACCCTGTCATCATCGTTACCGTATTTAGGAAAGTCTCCATTAATCTCAAAATCCACTGCTATTCCTGCTTCATTTCTTATAGGCTTAACTTCTGCATATTTTATAGCACTTAATGAATCAGCTACCACAGATAAGCCTGCTGCACCAAAGGCCATAAGCCTCTGCACATCAGTATCATGAAGAGCCATCTGACCTGCTTCATAGGCATATTTATCATGCATATAATGGATAACATTCATAGTATCTACATATAACTTGGCTACCTTTTCAAGAACCTTATAGAAGCTTTCCTTGACTTTATTATAATCCAGTATTTCGTCCTTCATAGGCTGAATACCTTCTATTACAAGCTTACCCTTCTTTTCATCTACACCGCCGTTGATTGAATATAGAAGCGCCTTTGCCATATTACACCTTGCTCCAAAGAACTGCATCTGCTTTCCTACAGTCATGGCAGAAACGCAGCAGGCTATAGCATAATCATCACCGTATATAGGCCTCATTATATCATCATTTTCATATTGTATAGAATCAGTCAATATAGACATTTCAGAACAGTAATCCTTAAAGCTTTGAGGAAGATCCTCTGACCACAGCACTGTCATATTTGGTTCTGGTGCAGGTCCTAAATTAATAAGGGTATGAAGATACCTAAAAGAGTTTTTAGTTATGAGCGGTCTTCCATTAACCCCTATCCCTCCTATGGATTCTGTCACCCAGGTTGGGTCTCCTGCAAAGAGTTCATCATATTCTGGAGTTCTCAGATGCCTTACAATTCTTAACTTAATTATAAATTGATCTATAAGTTCCTGAGCTTCTTCTTCAGTCAATATTCCTGCCTTTAAATCCCTTTCTATATAAATATCTAAGAATGTACTCGTTCTTCCAAGGGACATAGCTGCACCGTTATTTTCTTTTACTGCAGACAGATATGCAAGATATAAAAACTGTACAGCTTCTTTTGCATTGGATGCAGGAGCGGACATATCTATTCCATATTTTAAAGCCATGGACTTCATAGATTCCAAAGCTCTAATCTGCTCACTTACCTCTTCTCTTTTTCTTATAAGCTCATCAAGCATATCTCCTTTTAAATTTTTTAGGTCTTCACGCTTTTTCATTATAAGAAAATCAACACCGTAAAGTGCTACTCTTCTGTAATCTCCTATGATTCTTCCTCTGCCGTAAGCATCCGGTAAACCAGTGAGAAGTCCGGCAGATCTTGCAGCTCTGGTTTCTTCAGTATACGCATCAAAAACACCGTCATTATGCGTTTTTCTATATTTAGGAAAATAATTTTCAATATCCTCGTTTAATTTATATTTATAAGCATCCAGAGAATTAAGAACCATTCTCCAGCCTCCGAAAGGATTGACTATTCTTTTTAAAGGAGCATCAGTCTGCAGTCCCAGGATAACTTCATTATCCTTATCAATATAACCTGCTTCATAATTGTCTATTCCGGATACTTTATTAACCTCTACATCCAGAACTCCTACTTCTCTTTCCTTTTCTAAAAGCTCAAGTATTTTATTCCATACAGCCTGAGTTTTTTCTGTAGGCCCTTTTAGAAAGCTTTTATCTCCTTCATAAGAGGTATAATTCTTCTGTATAAAATTTCTTACGTCAATTTCCTGCTGCCAATTACCTGCAACAAACTTATCCCATTGTGTATACATTCTATTCCTCCTTAGATTAACATTTAACAATAGATGTTATTACATAACTATTATAACTTAATATT
>NZ_CCXI01000076.1 GCF_000820705.1 Clostridium polynesiense
GTAAGACCTTTTATTTAAAATGTATCAAAAATAAAAGCCGTATACACGGCTTATTTCCAATAATTATTTACACTATCGAACATCATTTTACCAGCTTTAGCTATAGTAACAATTCCATACACACTGTTCGGGATTTTTGAGCTCATAACAGTAAATGAAAAGGTTCCTTTAGGCATTGTTATTAAAACTGTATCATTTTCTACTCCCTGCTTATCTCCTGTCTTATTTGCGATATTTATTTTTAAATCATTTAATATATAGAGAGAGCTTTTACTTTTAAGCTGCTGTCTTCCTAAAACTCTGAGAAGCTTACTGCTTAGTTCTTTACTCAAAAAAGATTCCCTATAAAGCATCTTCCAGCATTTACACAAGTCGTAGCTGGTGGTTATATTTTCATCATTATTATCATCATAAATTTCATCGGAGGTTCTTCTGTTAAGAACTGTATTGGATAATCCCATTTCTTTGATAACCTCATTAATCCTGTCCTTGCCAATTATGTTTATTATCTTATTTGAAGCAGTATTATCACTTTGGATGAGCATAGCCTTCATAAGTTCATCAAGAGTATATTCTCTTGGTAAAAATTCATGGATAATACCAGTTCCGTAAACCTTATCTTCTTCACTGATAAATATCTTGTCATCCAGCTTATATTTCATGTTTTCAATTTCTTTTAATAAAACCATGGCTATTGGAAGCTTCATGCATCCTGCTGCTGTCATCTTATTATTTTCGTTATAACCGTATACATATCCGCTATTAAGGTCCTCAAAATAGAAGCTATAGTTTCCTATTCTAGATTCGAAATATTTCTTAATCTCTTTCATACAAATCCTCCACACCGATTATTCTATTGATTATTATAGCATAAGCGGGTATAAAATCAAATAATTCACAAAGGAAAAAGAAAAAGCACCAGTAAAAAACCGATGCTCTTTATATTATATTCCAAAAGAAATTCCTATTTTCTTAGCTATTGATACTAATTCTCCTTCAGGTTCAACATTTTTATCTTTTCCTATTACATCTTCAAGGCTTACACTGGAGATATCATTTCCTTTTAAACAAACCATTTTACCAAAATCACCTTCATGTATAAGCTCTGCTGCAGCTACTCCATATCTGGTAGAAAGTATTCTGTCATAAGTGGAAGTGTTTCCGCCTCTTTGAACGTGTCCTAATATAGTAGCTCTTATTTCATGGCCTTTAATGATATCTTCAAGATCGTTAGCAAGCTTGTTTCCTATTCCGCCCAGTCTGATAGGATCTGGACTATCTTTTACTATTTTGCTTACTACTACTTCTCCGTCTTTAGGTTTTGCTCCTTCAGCTACTACTATAATGCTGAAAGGTCTTCCAGCTTCCTGCCTCTCTTTAACTTTTTCTGCAATTTTATTTATATCATAAGGTATTTCAGGTATCAAAATTACATCAGCTGAGCCTGCAATTCCTGAATGAAGAGCAATCCATCCTGCATTTCTTCCCATAACTTCACAAATCATTATTCTATGATGAGATTCAGCAGTGGTATGTAATCTGTCTAAAGCTTCAGTTGCTACATCTATAGCTGTATTAAATCCAAAAGTAACATCTGTGGCAGCTAAATCATTATCTATAGTTTTAGGAACCCCAATAACCTTTACCCCTTTTCTGGCAAAATCTCTGGCGCTTGTTAAAGTTCCATCTCCTCCTATGACAACTAATACGTCCACACCGGATTTTTTCATATTTTCAACTGCTACATCGGAAACATCCTTTTTAACGATTTCCCCATTTTCTTCAACTTGATAGTCAAAAAGATTGTCTTTATTTGAGCTGTATAATATAGTTCCTCCCTTATGAAGAATACCTGAAACAGTGTCTAGAGTTAAAGGAATGTAATCATTATTATATAATCCTCTATATCCATATCTATACCCAATAACTTCATATCCATACTGAAGGATTGCTGTTCTTGTTACCGCCCTTATTACTGCATTTAATCCTGGACAATCTCCGCCTCCTGTGAGCAAAGCTATCCTTTTAACCTGTTGTGTCATTGTTGTTCCCCCTTTACCTATAATCCTTATTATTATACAACAATTATTATAAAAAATATATAAATCATCAAAAAACTTAACGTCTTTTAACAAAGTTATGTTTTTTCAATATTTTTTTTAAAAATTATTGAAAATTACCTTATTAAAAGCTTAATGCTTTACCATGTAAACATTTCAATTTGTATGATAACACATACCTATTCTATTTTAAAGTATAAATTTATTATTTGTATTTTTTGCAATTTTAATCAGTTTATTTTTAACATTTTATACAATAAAAAAAGCGGATAAATCCGCTTATACTATAATTCCATTAAAAATTAACACAGCCAATATGATTCCTATAAAGATTCTATATATAGCAAATACTCTCATAGGTCGCTTTTTTAAAAAATTCATAAAAGAATCCACTACTATTAAAGCAACCAAAAAAGCCACTATGAATCCTAATATCAATGCGGTTACTTCCGTTGATGTTATGGTAGAAAAGCCTTTATATTTAATGAGCTTTAATGCAGAAGCTCCTACCATAGTAGGTATAGCAAGGAAAAAGGAAAATTCTGCTGCAGCCACATTGTTTAATCCAGCTATCCATCCTCCCATTATAGTAGATGCGGATCTAGACATTCCCGGCCACATTGCAATGCACTGGAAAAAACCTATTTTAATAGCTTGACTAAATTTAACTTTATCTATTGAGGTAGTTACTTTTTTTCTTCTGCTTTTTTTTCTGAAATTATTTTCTATAATAATAAGGAGAATTCCTCCTGCTATGAATCCTATAGCAACAGTTTTAGAGTTAAAAAGGTATTGATCTATGTAGTCGTCTAACAGAAATCCGATAACCGCCGCAGGTAAAAATCCTATTAAAATGGTTATCCAAAATCTTAATCCATAAGGTTCCAGCTTAAAAAAAGAAATCACCGTCTTTTTTATTTTAGAAAAATACAACACCACCACCGCTAGTATAGCACCAAGCTGTATAACAATTTGAAACATAGTAGAAAATTTTCCATCATTAAAATTTATTAAATCCCCCACAAGAATCATGTGACCTGATGATGAAATGGGAAGAAATTCCGTAATTCCTTCAACAATAGCTATAATTACAGCTTTAAATATGTATACAAAATCCATGTCATTATCAACCTTTCTTTAGTCAGTCATTTATTTAATTATAAATTTATACTCATAGCTTGTCTACTTAATATAAATCTTTAAATGATAAAATTAGGCTCTATTAGACTAAATTGTTGATATAGTAAAAAATAAATGGGAGAAAATTTTCTTCCATTTATTTCATGGGCTATTTTAACATAGTTCGTACAATCCTAAATTTACGAAGCTACCCATTTTTAGTAATTACCAAATGCTATTCCACATACTTAACACTCTACTATCTAAACCTTTTTTGCATTCTTTGTCACAAGCTTCATTATAATAATTTAAAAATTTCTTAGGTTCTTTAATACACTCAAGTAATTTTTCTCGTCCAAGATTAGTATCAATAGCGATACACATATATTTACCAATAACCTTATCAAGAGCCTCCTCATTATTCCTCATATAATAATACTCGTTTACAGCCTTTTTTAGTCTTTTATACTCACTATTTGGTTCAGTAAACAATCGTACTAATAAATCGGTTAAATCTCTCAACTTTTCGTCAATGTTATTCCATGAATTTAAGTATTTTTCTTCTAAATTAATTCCTAATTCTATTCCATAAGCTTCATGAAATAATTCATACAAGTCTTTACTTTCATTAAAAAAATAAACTGCTGTACCTTCTCCCATAATATTCTCTATCAATGATAGTGCTAAAGAATTATTATCTTTTTTAATCAATAAATATTTTCTTTTTTCAT
>NZ_CCXI01000077.1 GCF_000820705.1 Clostridium polynesiense
CTTTTTTCATTCTTATTTAACCAATATAAACATCCAATATGGTGAAATTCATGAAGAATTATTCCTTCAACTTGTTCTTCTTTGTTTTTATCTGAAGCCCAAAATAGAGCATCAAGGCACATAGTATTTTTATCAACAATACTTCCTGCATTGTTTCCATCTAAACAAAAGAATATATTAAAATCAAACTGTGTATCTTCTGGAAGAGTATCTTTTAATTTACTTTCTAAAATCTTAAAGTCGTATTCCTTTATATTATTTATTTTTTTCTCTAGTAAATCCATATTTTTCGAGATTCTCATTAAAGCATTGTTCATTCTTGCTAATATATCATTATCAGTCTTATATTTTTCATTTTTAGCAGATTTAATAAATGCATCTGTATATTCTTCAATAGTGAAGTTCTTATCATAAAATTTGAATTGAGCTTTACATCCATTGTCATTTCTTAAAAAATTCATGATTGAATCTTTGTCTACATTGCCACCGTTGACTAAATTTCTCAATATTTCTGTTAAACCCTCAGCTGCTGATTTAGAAACATTAATTCTCATAATTTCTCCTTGAAAACTGCTAATTTAATTCGTTATTTATAACCATTGTAATTCACGTTATATACATATTATAATGTAAATTTCAAATAAATGGAATATTTTTGAATACTAAATGAAAATAGCCTCTGCCCTATGATAAGTACAAATTCGAGTAAAACAAAAGGAACTACAATGTGAATTAGCAGATTTCTAGTACTTATAATTTTTTTCATCATTAAAACTCTGAAGCTACTTGTACCAAGCCATATAAGTCGAAAGGAATTTAGTTCCAACATCTTTAAAACTATATATCCAAACCTATAAGTTGTTGTGCAAACTATTAACATGGTTTATGTGATAGATTCCATTTTTATAGCCACCTCTCATGATTCTTTTATGGTCTAATTCAAGGTCTTTCGCAAACTGTATACAGAATTTATTGTTATCTGTGCAGATAATAAATTCTGAGTCTACATGCTTTTTATAAAATGCTCTAGGGCATAAGAAGTTACCCTACCTTTACAGATAGGCTCAAGGATTATATTGTTGCTTCGGTCTATAGCTGTAGCAATATATATTTATTCATTACTTATACCACGTTTCTTAATTTGTTTCCCTCTTTTTCTAAAATGTCTAGGCATTACAAACCACTCTTTTTATGCTTTCCTTTATAACTTTCAGGTATGAAGCATTAATCCATTTCAACAACGCCATCCACATATCCAGCACCCATAAATACTCTGATACAATAAAGGATTTTGCGGTGCATATAAAATGGCGTCTTACAATCATGAGGTAAAGCAATTGTTCCAACTGAGAATTATTAAGATTGGCTATCTCTTCTTTAAAACTTCTTACACTCACTCTATCGCTCATAATGCATCTCGAAACATTATTGTATCACTATTTCGAGGTTTATATACTATATCAACATTATTGTCTAACACAGCCTAAAATTAAAAATATTGCTGCCTTAGCAGTGGCTAAGGCAGCAATATTTATTGAATTATACTTTAATTTTTTTATTATTCATCAGAATACTTTTTGTAGTTTTTTTCAAACTGGTTTTTAAGTTTCTGCACAGTTTCTATATAATCATTTTTGTTTCTCCAGGTCTCCTCAGGAGTTAATATCTCTGATGGTACACCATCGCAGCTTTCAGGTATAAGTAAATTAAAATACTCATGCTTCTTATAGGATCTCTTTTCAAGATCACCGTTTATGGCTGCTTTTACCAGGGTTCTTGTATAAGGAAGGTCTATCCTCTTTCCTGTTCCATAAGAACCGCCTATCCATCCTGTATTTACCATATATACCCTTACATTGTTTTCTTCTATTTTTTCACCTAGAAGTTTAGCATATTCTTTTGGATTCATAGGCATAAAAGGCGCTCCGAAACAGGCTGAAAAAGTTGCCTGAGGTTCCTTTAAACCTCTTTCTGTACCGGCAACCTTGCTTGTGTAACCGGATAAGAAGTAATACATAGCCTGTTCTTTATTTAATTTAGCTATTGGAGGCATAACTCCAAAAGCATCAGCTGTTAAAAATAAAATTACTTTAGGCACAGCTCCCTTACCATTTGATTTTACGTTATTTATATAGTGTATTGGATAACTTCCTCTTGTGTTTTCTGTTATAGAACTATCATCAAATAAAGGATTATTCTTATTATCTAACACAACATTTTCTATGATACTTCCAAACTTAATAGCATCATAGATGTCTTTTTCTTTTTCCCTGCTTAAATTAATGGTCTTTGCGTAGCATCCTCCTTCAAAATTGAACACTCCGT
This sequence comes from Clostridium polynesiense, assembly GCF_000820705.1. Classification (GTDB taxonomy): domain Bacteria; phylum Bacillota; class Clostridia; order Clostridiales; family Clostridiaceae; genus Clostridium_AA; species Clostridium_AA polynesiense. The sequence goes on from NZ_CCXI01000077.1 coordinate 2,326, forward strand.
TATCGCACCAGCCATGTTCATCATCACCTATTAATGCTCTTTCAGGATCTGCAGACAATGTAGTTTTTCCTGTTCCTGATAACCCAAAAAGTATTGCTACATCCCCATCCTTTCCTTCATTTGCAGAACAATGCATAGGGAGTACACCTTTAAATGGAAGCATATAATTCATTGATGTAAATATAGCCTTTTTTATCTCTCCGCTGTACTGAGTTCCTCCAATTAAAATCATCTTTTTTGTAAAATTTAATATTACAAACACTTCGGAATTCAATGAATACTTTTCAGCATCAGCTTTGAAACCCGGTGCAGAAATTACAGTAAATGCTTCTCTTTCTTTATTGACTTTTTCCCTTATGAATAACTGATGACAAAAGAGAGCTTGAGATGCATATTCACATATTCCCTTAACTCCCATGGTATATTCTTCTAAAGCTCCTACCCTTCCATTGAAGACAAAAAGATCTTTGTCTTTTAAATAATTCTGTACATCTTTCAAAAGTTCATCAAACTTAGCCTCTTCTATGGGCAGGTTTACCTCACCCCAGTTAATATGTTCTTTAGTATTTTTATCCGATACTATATAACGGTCTTTAGGTGACCTGCCGGTACACTTACCTGTATTGATGCTTAAAGCTCCATTAGAACAAAGTACCCCTTCTCCACGTCTTACAGCCTCAGTTATCAATTGAGCTGGTGACAAATCTTCGTAGATCTCAGCACAATTAAAATCTAAATTTAATGAATTAGACAAAAAAATCCCCCCTGTAAACAGTTTCTATTACAATTATCACATCTATTTTATTTATTTGCAAGAAATATTTTATTTTTCGCCCAACAATAATTTCAAGTGCAATTTTTATTGCAAAATTCTATAATTTTTGAAATTTATTTATTTTGCTTCATTATCTTATAAAGAAATAAAGCCTTGATAAACAAGGCTTTTAAGAATATACTTATAAAATTAAATTCAATATTTCAGATTTTACTTTATCCTCATCCGGCACATAGCTTTTCAAAACTTTCATATTACCTGTTAAAGAATACTCTCCAAGAGATGCAGGTATAAGGAGACTCTCTCCCTTACTTATATGCTCTTTTCCTTTTTCATATAAAAACTCTCCCTCCCCCTCTACACAGGTAAAGATATAAAATCTCTCAACATCACTGGTTTCTTTCACTGTGTCGGTTATATCATATTCTTCCAAAGAAAAGTATTCGCATAAAGCATAATAAGTTTTTGTATAGCCTTGGCATTTTACTGTTAAGCCCTTTCTTCTTTCTCCCTTGAGGTTAAAATCAATAACATCTAAAGCTTTATCTACATGAAGTTCTCTTCCCCTGTCATAATCAAACACCCTATAGGTTGTATCACTGTTCTGTTGAATCTCAGCTATGATAACTCCTTCTCCAATAGCATGAACCATTCCACTTTTAATAAAATATACTTCACCCTTTTTTACCGGTATGGCATTAAGATATTTTTCAGTGTTTCCTTCCTCAATTGCTGTTGCAAACTCCTCTTTAGTACAGTTATTAGTGCCAATTATAAGGTTTGCATTATCAAAAGCTTCTACCACATACCAGATTTCTGTTTTTCCAGGTTCCCCCTGGTGCTTAAAACCGTATGCATCATTGGGATGCACCTGTACAGATAGTTTTTCCTTTGCGTTTATGAGCTTCACTAATAAAGGAAAATGATCCTTAGATATCTTAGAACCTAAAAGAGCTTCTCCTCTTTCTTCTATTAGCTGGTCAAGCTTTTTCCCTTTATAAATTCCATTGGCAACGATTCCTGTTCCATGTGGATGGCAGGCTACATCCCAACTTTCTCCTATATCACCTTCAGGGAGATTGTCTCTAAAGAGAGTTAAATCCCTTCCTCCCCAAATTTTATCATAGTAAATACTTTCTAGCTTTAATGGATACACTAAAACCCTCCTTGCAGTCAATGTAATTAATATTTAGTTTATTAATAAAACAGTTGAAAATCAGGAAGAGTCAATATTTCTTCAGAGTCATAGGAAATATATTTTTCATACAGAGTTTTTGCTTTACTGTAATTTTCCTTTATAGTTTGGGCAACGTATTGCTCTGTTGAGTTATCAATCCTTCCATAAGCTGATTTCAAGTTATATAAACCTCTTTCTAAGTTTTCTTCTACAGTGATATAATAAACTCCCGCGTTATTTAAGTTTAATATATCGCTTTTGTCAGCTTCATATGCATATCTTATCTCTTTTATTCCTTCGTCATGATTACCTTGAGTCATATAAATAGTTCCTAAACTTCTATGGTATTTAGGCACGGATTCATCAATGTCTATACAATTTTTTAAAAGCTCTGCAGCCTTATCGTAGGCTTGTATATTTATATATATAAATGCCATCTGGTATTTAATCTCGCCATCCTCCGGCCTTAGAGCTTCCGCTAGTCTATAGTATTCTAAAGCTTTCTCAGAATTTCTTTCACCCTTCCAATGGTAACTGGCAATATTGAGTATTATATAGTAATTATAAGGCTCTTTACATAGAGCATTTATAAAATAAGGCCTTGCTTCAAAGCTTCTACCTTGAGATTTAAGAATTTCAGGGATTAAAAAAGCATAATTATCATTATAGCTTTTATTAAGCTCCTTCGACTTATGGGCATAATCTGAAGCCTTCTCATAGTCCTTTTCGTTGAAATAATACCATGCAGCACTATGATATACCCTATAATCCTTTTCTGAGACTGAAAGCATCCCATTAATCAACATCTCGCTTTCAGATTTTTCCTTCAATTTCTGTAATGCATTTATTTTTATGAGATTATAATTGAAGCTGTCATTAAATTCATTTTTTATTTCTTCTAATAAAGCTATGGCGTTATATGCTGTTTCATCCTTCATAGAATATAACTTTGCCAGCCATAAACTATAAACCCTCTCTTGCGGAAAGCATTCTTTCAAAGAAATAATCACCTTAATTAGTTTTTCGCTGTCATAGGTAGCTATTTGAGAAACTGCATCCATAATCTTATGTTCTTCATTATTTATCTCCCAGGCATTTTTAAGGTATTTTATTCCATCTTCCCACCTATCAAAAAAAACATTTAACATTCCGTATTCTGCAACATCATAAGCAGAATCCTTATCTAAAGGATAGGATTTTAACAGTTCTTCTGCAATTTTATGTTCATTATTAGCAGTATAAACCGCTATCATCGTCTTTATCAGAGGTTTATAATCTTTATATTCAAAAATATACCTCTCACCTTCCAATAAAGCTATCTTATAGTCCCTATTAATAAAGTTAAGGAATACAACATAATTTATAAATTCTAATTCTTTTAAAATAAAGCTGTTATCCTTTGCGCTTACGGAACTGTCCTTTAGCTTTTCTATCTTATCTTTAGCTTTCAAAATATACTCTCTGGACTGATGATAATTTCCTAATAGAGAATATATCTCAGCTTTCTTTAATATCCAGATAGGATTACCGGTGGAATTGTAAAGTTCATCATATTTTTCTTCAGCTTCTTTAAATTTACTATTGTAAAAATATTCTTCAGCTATAGTTTCTCTGGTTAAAAAAACCTCTTTATTAAAAGCGTTTTTCTCAAAATTTTTATCTTTACCAGCTAATAATGTTATAGAGATTAATAAAGCTGATAATATGGGTAGAAAATGTGTTTTTCGGGACTTTATGCTTCTTAAAATATAACACATAAATTTTTTCATTATCCCTGCACCCCTATAAAAATTTATATAATAATTTTATCAAACAAGATTGTAAAAATCTATAAAAGGAATTTTATTTATGGTATACTTTGATTAGTTTTAATCAATTATTTTACACTAAAGGTGGTGTTATTATCAGCAGCATGACTTTTATTGCCATAGCAGTATCAAAATTAACTCAAACTTTATCTAAGCATTTGTTGAAAGGTGGAAGCAATTTTCCCGGCAGAGTAGCACTTAAAATAGATCCTCATATTTTAAAACATATAAGTAAAAATTATAAGGTTATTTTAATTACAGGAACTAACGGAAAAACTACAACCACAAGTATGATAGCAAATATTTTAACAGAAAAAGGCTTTGATGTAGTTACAAACAGTACCGGGGCTAATATGCTTCCCGGAATAGTTTCATGCTTTATAGAAAACTACAGTTTTACCGAAAAATCCGGTGAAAGATATGCTGTTATAGAAGTGGATGAAGCCAATGTAAAATTTATAACAGAACATATAAAACCTGAAATAATAAATATAACAAATTTATTCAGAGACCAGCTGGATAGATATGGTGAAGTGTATACCACTTTAAACAAAATAATGGAGGGAATTGTTAAAGTACCGGATACAAAACTGGTTTTAAACGGAGATGAATCCTTATTTGGAAATTTAAATCTTCCAAACCCTATAGTATACTATGGTTTTGAACAATCTACCAATAAAAATAACGAGATTGACATAAATGCAGATGCAAAGTTCTGTAAGGTTTGTAAAGCCCCCTATAAATATAATTTTATCACCTACAATCATTTAGGGGATTTTTACTGCACTAACTGTGGTTACTCAAGGCCTGAGCTTACCTACAGGGTAGAATCTATCGATTCTGCTACATCAGAATCCTCCAGCTTTACAATAAACGGTGCTTCCTTCAGCCTTAATCAGGGAGGAGTATACAATATATATAATGCACTTTGTGCTTATTCTATTTCAAAAGAGCTTAACATTCCTGACAGCGTAATATTGTCCTCCTTCAGTCATCAAGAGAGCAGCTTCGGAAGACAGGAGATTATTGATATACGTGGTAAAAAGGTTAAAATTATTTTAGTTAAGAATCCTGCAGGGTACAATCAGGCACTAGAAACCATAATGTTAAGCCAAGAGCCTGCTTCTCTCACTTTTCTATTAAATGATAATTATGCTGACGGCACAGACATTTCCTGGATTTGGGATGTAAATTTCGAAGATTTAACCTCTGTTGATTTAAAGGAAATTGTTATTGGAGGAGATAGACTATATGATATGTCAGTAAGATTGAAGGTAGCAGGTTTGGACATAGGTAAGTTTAAAGTCAGCGATAATTTTGAAAATCTCACTGATAATATTTCTAATTCCACAGGTGCTGTGAACTATGTACTTGCTACCTACACAGCTATGATAAATTATAGAAAATATCTTCATTCTAAGGGCTATATTAAAAAGCTGTGGTAAGGAGGAATGAATATGGAAATAAATATTTGCCATCTATATCCTGATTTACTTAATGTTTATGGGGATTTAGGAAATATATTAATATTGAAATACAGGTGCGAGCAACGAGACATTAAAGTAAATATTAAAAATGTGTCTTTAGGAGATCCCTTTAATAAGGAAGATTATGATATTGTTTTTTTTGGCGGTGGACAGGATTATGAGCAGTCCATCGTTGCTAAGGATCTATCAGGAGAAAAGCAGGAGTCCTTAAAAGAATATGTAGAGTCATCAAAAGTGCTTCTTGCCATCTGCGGAGGCTACCAGCTTTTAGGCAGGCATTACATAACCCCTGAAGGGGAAAAGCTTCCGGGTTTAAATATATTGGACATTTACACTGAAGCTGGAGATAACAGGTTCATAGGAAATACTATAATTAAAAACGAAGAATATAATGAAACCTATGTAGGCTTTGAAAATCACTCCGGAAGAACTTATATAGGAAGCCTCAAAGCTTTAGGAAAGGTTGTCAAAGGTTATGGCAACAATGGTTCCGATGGCAATGAAGGCTGTATTTACAAGAATACCTACTGCTCATATTTTCACGGTTCTTTATTATCAAAAAACCCTGAATTAGCAGACAGATTAATAACAAATGCCTTAAATCTAAAATATGGTGATGTTAAGCTTAAACCACTGGACGACAACTATGAAATAAAGGCAAAGGAACATATAATTAATAAATTAATGAAATAAGGCAGCTATACAGCTGCCTTATTTATTATCCTCATCTCAATCATTTTTGATTTTTCCTTAAGAGTTATCTCATTAAAGGTTTTAAATTTATAATTATTTTCTTTATAATAATCTATTATATCCTGAAGGGCTTCTGCTGTTGTAATCTTAGCTTCAGCATCATGAAAAAGTACTACGGCAATGCTGATGCCATCACTTCCTTTTATCACACTCCGTTTTATTACTTCAGAAGATACTTTTTGCGCAAAAGTGTCCCTGGAATCAATATTCCAATCCACTATAGTATATCCTTTATCAGAGATAGAAGATTTAATGCTACTTAGGACTCCTCTCTTTGAAATAGTGTTATCCGAGCCACCAGGCATCCTCATAAATCTTGCATTATATGAAGGAGAAATGTCCCTAATTACATTTACGCATTTTTCAAAATCCTTAATATAATTTTCCCTGCTGCGGTATATTTTTGAATAATCATGCTCGTAGCAGTGTGGATAAATAGCCATATTGTTATCCATCATCTTTTTCATAACAGTTTTATTGTTTTCAGCATTTTTACCTATTATAAAAAAACTAGCTTTAATTTCATTCTTTACTAACAAGTTCAGTATTCTTTCGGTATTTAAATGGGACGGACCGTCATCAAAAGTGAGGAAAACCACCTTATCCTCCTGCTTGTGAAGATCGCTTTTATTAATATGAATTCTCCCCTCGTCATCTTTTATGCATAAAGGCATTACTGCTGCTGAAGCATTTAGCGCAGAAATGCTCATCATTAAAATTGTTATTAAAATTATAAAACAACCTTTATCTCTTTTATTTTTCATATCATAAAACCTTCTCTCTCCGTTATATTAATATTTTACTTAGAGAAGGATTTTTTATTTGTGTTAATTTATAGTATTTTAATCCATAAAATTCTATTAACACAACTAATTATCTTTGTAGTTTTTAATAATATCTATAAAACATTTAGTGATTAAAGCGGTAAAACCCCATATATAGTGATTTTCATAGGAATAAAAATACTGAAGCATCTTACCTCTAGCAAACTTATATTCTCTGCCTCCGTATATCATATGAAAAGGAAAATCATCCTTAATTTGAGGCATAATATTAATTTCATGAACCTCAGGCTGATTATTTTCTAAAAACTCCAAAGGAACCATAAATATGTGATCAACCTCATCTTTATTGGGATTTATATTCTTCGTATTAAGTCTTCCCACAAAAGGATACATTATAGCACCATAAGGGCTTATGAAGTAATCCATCTCACCTATTACCTCTATTTCACTCTTTTCTACTCCAAGTTCTTCGGAAACCTCCCTCACTGCAGCTTCCACCGGAGTTTCACCCTCATCTATTTTCCCTCCAGGAAAGCATATATCTCCAGGCTGATGCTTTAATGTAAAAGCCCTTTGCTCGTAAATTATATGTTCTTTTCCCTCTACTTCACAAAGCAGTATCATCACAGCGCTTTTTTTATACTTTCCGATTAACTGCCCTTTTCTATTTTCAAAAATTTTTTTTATAATATCAAGCTCCACTTTATATTCACCTCTTATGCTATTATATAATCAAAACTATCAATTATAAAGCTGTTAACTTAATATTAAAAGGTTGTACATGGATTGTATTTTTGTTATACTAACTATGTTAAAAATTTGAATTTGGAGAGATCAGAATTGAAATATAAAAAGATAATCGGAACATTAATTTTAGCTTTTTCATTTAACACATTAACACCACTTTTTTCAACTAAGGCTCAAGCAAAAACTGACCCTCCCAATATCGTTGGGCAGTATGCAATTACTATAGACGCAGATACAGGAGAAGTAATATATTCAAAAAATGGAGATGCCAAATCTTATCCTGCCAGCACTACTAAACTATTAACAGCATTACTGTTAGCAGAAAATAAGAATAAAGAGGACATATTAAAATTTACTGAATCCGCATTAAAACAGCCAGATTACGCCCTTTACAGGAGTTTTGGACCTATTCCTCTGGGCACTACAATGTCAGCAGATGATGTAATGAAGTCTCTTATGCTTTTTTCAGGTAATGACATAGCCTATTTAATAGCAGACAACGTAGCGGGAGATACTTCAAAGTTTTCTGATATGATGAATGCAAAGCTTAAAGAATGGGGTTTAAATAACAGCCATTTTGTAAATCCTAATGGTCTTCACCATGATAATCACTATACTACACCCTTTGAGCTTGCGGTAATCACTAAAAAAGCCTATGAAAATCCTTGGGTAAAAGAAACTATGGCTCAATCTAAAGCCACTGTTAATACCTCATTGAACAAACCTATAAATTTAGAAAACAGAAATAAAAATGTAGGCACAGATGGATGCGTTGCAGGAAAAACCGGTTATACATCCCCTGCTGGCAGATCTCTAGCGGCAGTTTACGAAAGGGATGGAAGAACTATCATTGGTGTAGTTATGAAGTCCGCTTATGACGTGCAGGATACTCAAGTTTTTAAGGATATGAAAAACATCATAGATTACAGCTATGCAGCAGAAAA
>NZ_CCXI01000078.1 GCF_000820705.1 Clostridium polynesiense
AGATTACAGCTATGCAGCAGAAAAAAATGTGTTTATGGAAGCAGGTAAAGAAGTTGCTACATATCCGGTTAAATATAAATTATTCAAATTCTTCGGTCCTGAAAAAACTATCGAAGTGCCTTTTACACTTACAAAAAATATAGAAATATATGATAACGAAATAAACAAAGCTGAAACAAAGACTTCTTTTGAATTAAAAGAAAGCGACGGCTGGAAGCTTGCGAAAAACCCTGAAGGTGCTGCTTTAAAGGTCTCCTCAAGACTTTCATCTGATGAATATACTCTTAAAGCAAATATTTCTACAACGGATTTACTTAAGCAGAATATTCTCGCCTATGCTATATCCGCAGTGGCTATAATCGCTGCAGTTTTAATTGTACTTTTAATTATTAAGCTTATCTCCAACGGAAATCGGGGACTTAGAAGAAGCAGAAGAACTGGAAGAAGACGTAGAAGATATTAATTACAAAGGCTGTGATAAATGCACAGCCTTTAATTTATTTTATGAAACTTTCGCTTCACTCTATAATCTATGCATTTAATTTGTTTATAATATATATGTCAGCATTTTATATTAAAGAGGTTTATTTATGGAAAGAAGAATAATTAAAATAAACGGTATAGTCCAGGGAGTTGGTTTTCGCCCTTTTATATACAATCTAGCTTTAAAGCATTCTATAAAGGGATATGTAAATAACAATTCAGAAGGAGTACTTATAGATGCAGAAGCTCCTCTTGAAAAGCTTCAGGAATTTATAAAAGAAATAAAGCTGAATGCCCCTCCACTTTCAGAAATTCATAGCCTTGAATGCTTTACTGAAGAGTATAAAGGTTATGACGGATTTATAATTGAAGAAAGCCGCAGTACAGAAGGAAAAATCACCCTGATATCTCCAGATACAGCTATATGCAGTGAATGCTTAATGGATATAAAGGATGTAAATAATAAAAGGTATTTCTATCCTTTTACAAACTGTACTAATTGCGGTCCAAGATTTTCTATAATAAAAAATATACCCTATGACAGAATTAATACTACTATGGATAAATTTAATATGTGCAATGACTGTAATGAAGAATATACAAATCCATTAAACAGGAGATTTCATGCTCAGCCTAATGGATGCGGTGATTGCGGACCACATATATACATAACAGATAAATCAGGAAAAGAAATACATATAACAAACTATGAAAAGCACCGCTATGAATATAATTTTCACCTGTTAAAATGGACTTCAAAAAAACTGAAAGAGGGTTATATTTTTGCTATAAAAGGATTAACGGGATTTCACTTAGTATGCAGCGGTGAAAATCCTGATGCTGTGAACAAATTACGAATAAGAAAAAACAGACCTCATAAGCCTTTTGCTTTAATGGCAAAGGATATAGATGTTATAAAAAAACACTGCATAGTAAGTAAAAAGGAAGAGGAACTTCTTACAGGCCATGAAAAACCTATAGTTATCTTACATAAGAAAGAAAGCTCTACTCTGCCCTGCTCTATTGCACCAAATAAAAAAAATGTGGGTTTTATGCTTCCTTATACTCCACTTCATGCTCTGCTTTTCAGCTTTGATGAAGAAGTCCTTGTTATGACCAGTGCAAATTTATCCTCTCTGCCCTTAGAATATGAAAACAGCAAAGCAGTAAAGCATTTGTCTCACATAGCAGATTATTTTCTCCTTCATAACAGAGATATTTATATTCCTGTGGATGATTCAGTATGCAGAGTAGAATTTGACAAAGAGTACATGCTTAGAAGAGCCAGAGGCTATGCTCCCTATCCCTTTAAGCTTAAAACCAAAAAGTCCATTTTGGCTTTAGGACCTCATATGAAAAATACCTTTTGTCTGTGTAAAGGAGATTTTGTATTTTTAAGCCAGCACATAGGTGATTTAGAAAATATCGAAACCTACAATCATTATGTCAATAATATTAAGCATTATAGTGAAATTTATAATATAAAACCGGAAGCTGCTGTCTGCGACCTTCATCCTGATTATGCAAGCACAAAATATGCTGAAGGTATACACCTGCCTCTTCTCAAGGTACAGCACCATCATGCTCATATAGCAAGCTGTATGATAAACAATAGTATTAACCACAAAGTCATAGGACTTTCCTTTGATGGTACAGGTTATGGTGATGATGGAGCTATATGGGGCGGTGAATTTTTGATTTGTGACTTAAATGGATATAAGAGGGCTGCTCATATATCCTATACAGAGCTTCCTTCCGGTGACAGCGCTGCAAAGGATCCCTGGAAAACAGCTATAGCCTATTTATATCATGCTTATTCTATAAATAAAGAAGCATCATACCTTCCCCAATTAGAATTTGTTGTGGATAAATTCTATGGAAAAAAAGGAATGTTATTTCTTAAAATAATAAGCAATAACATTAACACCATCCCTTCCTCCAGTATGGGAAGATTTTTCGATGCCGTTTCAAGCTTATGCGGTATAAATCACAGCACAACCTACGAAGGGCAAGCCTCCATAGAGCTTGAAAGCATCCTGGAGGATTTAATTTATGAAGAGTATTATGAATATAAAATAAACTATAAATCCGGTATATATATAATAGAAACCCATAATATAATCATTGAGATTGTAAAAGACCTTCTTGCGGGAATTTCACCAAAAATAATATCATTAAAATTTCATAATACAATTATCAGCTTCTCTAAAGATATGTGCTTAATTCTAAGAAAACAATACGGCATAAATGACGCAGCATTAAGCGGAGGAGTTTTTCAAAATTCCTATATATTAAATAACCTTCATAAAGCTTTGAATCAAGAAGGCTTTAAAGTTTATACCCATTCCTCAATACCTGCAAATGACGGAGGAATAAGCATCGGTCAGCTTGCTATAGCTGATGCTCTTTACAATAGATAAATTGCATAGGAGAGATATTATGAATAAAACTGATTTTAAAGGAAGCGTTATGCTCAATCCTGTACCTGTAGTATTGGTTACCTCTAAAAATAAGGAAGGAAAGGTAAATGTCTTTACCGTGGCTTGGGCAGGAACTGTATGCACTAAGCCTCCAATGATAAGTATATCAATAAGGCCAGAAAGATTATCCCATGAATATATTTCCGAAACCAGAGAATTTGTCATCAACCTCCCCAGTTCTAAACTGGTTAAAAGGGTGGACTTCTGTGGTGTTAAGTCCGGGAAAAACATAGATAAGATAAAACATTTGGGCTTCACTTTAAATGAAGGGATTAACGTTTCAGTCCCCTCCATTGCTGAATGTCCGGTAAACATTGAATGTAAAGTAAAGGATATAATTCCTTTAGGCAGTCATGATCTTTTTACCGCTGAAGTGGTTTTAAACAGAGTGGACGACAATCTCCTTGATGAAAAAGGTAAAATACATTTTGAAAAGGCTGATTTGGTAGCATATTCTCATGGAGAATACTTTACCTTAGCTAAAAAACCTTTAGGAAAATTCGGATATTCTGTGAGGAAAAAGAGATAAAATAATTAGAAATTATGAATTTAAAATCAATCAAAGAAACTCCCTGATAGGGAGTTCTTT
>NZ_CCXI01000079.1 GCF_000820705.1 Clostridium polynesiense
CTCCCTGATAGGGAGTTTCTTTGATTGATTGTCAGATGGATTAAAATTATGCTCCAATATTTCTCTAATCTGTAGCAATTAAAATTTTTCAATGCTGATACCGCCTTTAAGAATTTTACCTTATGAGTAACTAAACATAGAGAATAACGTATATATCATATGAGTAAACTTATACCTATTATGGATAGGAGTGGTATTATGAAAAATAACATCCTAAAGGTCTTATTAATCCTCGTTATATCTTCTCTGGCTCTTATGGGATGCTCTGAGGAAGAGAAATCTCACAAGCATCCTGCTCAGGAAGTTGTGGAAAAACACTTCCAATACAAAAAGGAAAAAAATATAAACAAATTTATTTCAACTCATAGTGAAACAATGGAAGATATATACAAAAATCAAGGTGTTTATAAATGGGATACTCTTAAAGATATTAAATTACTCAGCATTGACGAAGAAAAAGATGAAAATTATAAAAAAGGATATTTAACCAATGGAAGAGGAAGTATTAATGGTACAACAGCGGAAAACCTGAAGGTTTATAAAGTTGAGTATGAAATAAAATTCAATGCTCCCGGTCCTCAGGAAAGCGGAAGATATACCTGGTGGTACTATGTTATCAGAAAGGATACTGATTCCCCCTGGCTTATAGACGACTATGGCATTTAATTACCCCCTAATAAAATGAAAAACTCCCTTATGGGAGTTTTAAAATTATCTTTCCTCTATTTCTTTCAAAGTAACAAATTCTATTCCCTTATCCTTTAAAGAATTTATTTTATTTTTCAAAGCTCTTACTGTGGTTTTACCCCCTGCTGGTCCAACATGACCTATGACTATGGCATAACCCTTTTTTATTGCGGTCTCCCCTGCTTTATCCAGCTGTTTTTCTATATGGACAGTGTTGTTTTGATGATCTAAAAACAAATCCCTTTCAAGGTATGTAATTCCTAACTCGCTGCATACCTGACTTGCTTTTGACTTATCAGTGGTTTTGCTGTCTAAAAACAACAAATTATTTCTTTTGGCTACTCTTAATACAGCCTTTACTACCCTTTCATCCTTCATAGCTTTAGAACCGGTATGGTTATTAATTCCATGAACATATTTTAATTCTTTAACAGCATCCTCCACCCTGTTTTCTATTTCTTCATCTGGTAAATTCACTGTAATGCCTCTAGGTCCAAGCCAACTGGCCTTCCCTTTTTCAGGCTCCATAGGAAGATGAAGTATAACACCATGTCCCTTTTTATGGGCTTTTTCAGCATCCTGAGAACTGGTTGGTAGAAAAGGCATAACAGCAGCTGTGATAGGTATTCCTAGATTCAGCATATCATCCGTTCCTTCGCTGTTATTTCCAAAGTCATCAATTACCACAGCTATTTTAGGAGATTTTCCTTCGGTATTAGCGCTGCATATATAGCACTCACCCTTCAGCAAAAGCAAATATAATAGAATGATTAAAGCTGTACACCCGCTGAGAAGCTTATAATAACCTTTTTTATTATCCTTCAAGTTTATACCCTTCTTTCTCATATTTATTATTAAACAAAAAAATTATAAAAACATTAATAACACTTAAATTTTAAATTCATATTATATCAGTGAAGAAGTAAACAGGAGGTTTGTATGAAAAACAAAGTTCATAAGATTTTATTGCTTCCACTATTATTATTTTTAACTTTTTCATTAATATCCTGCAATAATAATGGAAATTCAAAAAAAACTTCAAATAATCAGGTAACTAAAATAAGATTAAATGAAGTTGCCCGTTCCATATTTTATGCTCCAATGTATGCTGCTATCAGTGAAGGATTTTTTAAGGCTGAAGGCATTGAAATTGAGCTAACCACAGGTCAGGGTGCGGATAAAACCATGCAGCAATTACTTAGCGGAAGTGTTGATATAGGATTTTCAGGGCCTGAACAGGTTATATATATCTATAACCAGAACAGGCAGGACTACCCTGTAGTATTTGCTCAGCTTACTCAAAGAGACGGTTCATTTTTAGTAGGAAGAAATAAAGAAGCTGATTTTACCTGGGAGTCTCTTAAAGGAAAGACTGTAGTAGGTGGAAGACCCGGCGGAGTACCGGAAATGGCTTTAGAATATGTGTTAAAAAATCATGGTTTAAATCCTGAAAAAGATTTGAATCTAATTACCAATATTGCTTTTAATGCTACTGCAGGAGCCTTCAAGGGTGGTACCGGTGATTATGTCGCTCTTTTTGAACCTACAGGAAGCATGCTGGAAAAGGAAAATGCCGGAAGTATAGTAGCTTCTATAGGAAAATCTGCAGGAGTAATCCCGTATACCTGCTTTTATACCACTAAGTCTTACATGGAAAAAAACTCAGAGATTCTAGAAAGATTTACCAGGGCTATATATAAAGGACAGCTATGGGTTCAAAAAAGCAAGGATGAGGTAGTAGCTAAATCTATTATTTCCTTTTTCCCCGGTACTGATGAGGCTATGGTGATTAATGTATTAAAAAACTATAGAGATATAGATGCCTTTGCCTCCTCTCCTTCTATAAAAGAGGAGGATATGTCCAGATTGATGGATATAATTCAATCCTATAAATCCGATTTAATTCCAAAGCGTCCTCCCTTTAAAGACATTGTAAATAACAATTTTTCAAATAAAGCAGTAAGCGATCTTAAATAAATTTCCTTTGCTAAGCTTCAGCACTGTCTGAAGCTTAGCAAATTTACAAAAAGAAGGTGAAAAGATGAGTTTGGTGGAAATTCAAAATATAAATATGAATTATCATTCTCCTCAAGGAGAAACAGAAGCTTTAAAAAATATAAGCCTAAACATCCAGGAGGGCGATTTCATAAGTATAATCGGCCCTTCCGGCTGTGGGAAATCTACATTATTAAATATAATGTGCGGCCTCCTAAAACCTTCTTCAGGAAAAATCCTATTAGAAGGAAAGGAAATCAATGAGATGGATAACAGAATTGGATATATGTTTCAAAAGGATCATTTATTCGAATGGCTGAATCTATGGGAAAATGTTTCTCTGGGATTAAAAATTCAAAAGAAACTTAATAAAAAAACTAAAGAATACTTAGAAAACTTACTGGATTCCTATGGGTTATCATCTTTTAAAAAGCACTATCCAAATGAATTATCAGGAGGGATGAGGCAGAGAGCTGCCCTTATACGGACTTTGGCTCTGTCACCTCATATACTTTTATTAGATGAGCCTTTTTCTGCTTTAGACTACCAAACAAGATTGAAAGTTTGTGATGAAATTTTCCAAATAATCAAAAATGCGGGCAAAACCGTGGTTATGGTGACTCATGATATCGCTGAAGCCATTTCTACCTCATCCAGGGTTGTAGTCTTAAGCAAAAGGCCTTCCAGTATAAAAAAAGAAATACTTTTAGAATTCAGCAATGAGTACGAAACTCCTCTGCATCGCAGAGAAGCTCCGGAATTTAGAAATTATTTCAACACTATATGGAAGGAGCTGGATTTCAATGAGTGAGAAGAATTACAGCAGAGAACATGAAATATATTTGAAAAAGAGCAGAAACTCCACTATTCTATTATTTCTTTCAAGAATTCTGCTTCTTGTTTTCCTAATAATATTATGGGAAATAGCTGCTAAGAAGCATTGGATCGATCCTTTCCTTACCAGCTCCCCTACCCGTATCCTTAATACCTTTGTGAGCTTCTGTGCTTCAAATATGCTGCTAAAGCATATACTTGTCACCTGCTATGAGACTATCGTTGGGTTTACATTAGGCACTATCTTAGGTACATTTATTGCTACCCTATTATGGTGGTCTGATTTTGCTTATAAGGTACTAGACCCTTATTTAGTGGTCCTTAATGCTCTCCCTAAGGTGGCATTAGGTCCTATTATAATTTTTTGGGCAGGCAATGGAACATCTGCAATAATCGTAATTGCACTCCTTATATCCATAATAGTCACAGTAATAAGCATTTTAGCAGGATTTAAAGAGGTGAATGAAGATAAGATAAAACTACTTACAACCTTTGGTGCAGATAAGCTTCAAATACTAATACATCTCATATTCCCTGCTTCTATCCCAACCTTTATTTCCGCCTTAAAAATAAATGTAGGCTTATCCTGGGTAGGAGTTATTATGGGTGAATTTTTGGTAGCTAAGGAAGGCTTGGGGTTCTTGATAGTATATGGAGGTCAGATAGCTCAGTTGGATATGGTTATGATGTCTATAATAATACTTTCGATTTTAGCTTTTCTTATGTACATTGGAGTGGCAAAGTTTGAAAAGAGCATAGCTAAAAAATATTAATATAATGTTTAAATATGCGGTCATTCATAGTATAATGTTTATTATAATTAGCTTTGGAGGAACTGCATATGAAAATTAATAAGTCACTTTTACTAAATTTTTTTATAATACTTTTCTTTGCTCTGATATCTTTTAAATTTAACGCTTACTTAGGCAACGGCCTTTTATCAGTTTTTATATTATACAAGCTATATAGTAGCAGAGCATATTTTTATGCTATGCTTGGTAATGCTAACTTTTCCAAAGGAGCAAAGGATAAAGCCTTACAATGGTTTAAGAAGGCTTCCCAGGTAAAAAACTGTCCTCCCAGAGTTGCTGCAAGCTATGCTTATTTATTATTAAAGGAAAAAGATATTCAGGGCTGCAGAAATATATTAGATAAACTTATTACTAAGGAAAATCTTAATTTAGATGAAGAATCAGCTATCAAGATGACTTTAGCTCTGGTATACTGGAAAGAAGGCGATGTAAATTTAGCAGTGGAAACCTTAGAAGAGGTTTATTCTAAATTTAAAAATTCAACTTTATATGAAAGCCTTGGTTACCTGCTGATACTTCAAGGAGATCTGGAAAAAGCCCTTAAATTTAACTTAGAAGCCATAGATTATGATGATAATAATGACGTAATTAAAGATAATCTAGCCCAAAGCTATTTCCGTCTAGGTCAATATGATAAGTCAGCAGAAATATATGAAAAGCTCACTGAAAAAGGAACTTTTTTTGCTGAACCTTATTATTATTATGGTTTAGTTTTAAAGGCTGAAGGTAATACTATAAAAGCTAATGAAATGCTGAAAACAGCCCTAAGCTTTAAACAGTCCTTTTTAAGCGACCTTACTAAAGATATGATCCAAAGTGAAATAAATGTGATGAATCAGGCTCTTTAGAGAGCCTTTTATTTTTCTAAGGAGGAATGAATGAAATACTTAAGAGAACTACTCATTATACTGTCTATATATCTGGCCGGAGAATTTGTAAGCAGGTTTTTCAACCTCCCCATTCCTGGAAACATAACAGGAATGCTTATACTACTTGCTTTATTATACTTTAAAATAATAGATGTTAAAAAGGTAGAAAATATATCTAACTTCTTTTTAAATCATCTTCCCTTCTTTTTTATCCCTGCAGGGGTAGGTTTAATAAACTCAATGGGGATATTAAAGGATTCTTGGTTTCAGATATTATTAGTTTCAGTAATCACCACGGTTTTTATTATAATTATCACAGGATACACAGTGGAAAAAATTCAAAATAAAAAAAATAATTGAGGTATTAATATGCACTATTTAATAGAAAATCCGCTATTTGGATTAGTACTTTCTCTCCTTGCCTTTGAAATAGGCTGTTTCATATATAAAAAATTTAAAGCTCCCATTTTTAATCCTCTTCTCATTGCTGTTACACTTATAATAGTATTTTTGTTAATTACCGATATCAGCTTTGATACTTATAATGAAGGAGCTCATTTTATAAACTTGTTTTTAGGTCCCTCAACGGTGGTTTTAGCTGTTCCACTATATAAACAATTAAAACTGCTTAAAGAAAACTTTTTACCTATAATCACAGGGGTTTTTATAGGATGCATTTTTGGTATAATTTCCATACTTCTCTTGTCTTACCTATTAAATCTGGATATGACTATTATTAAATCCCTGGCAGCCAAGTCTGTTACTACACCAATAGGCATAGAGATAACTAAAGAACTGGGTGGTATAACCTCTATAACCATAGCAGCTATTATTATTTCAGGAATTATAGGAGCAGTAATGGGACCCTTGGTGTGCAGGATTTTTAAAATACAGGATAAGATAGCTGTGGGAATCTCACTGGGAACTGCAGCTCACGCTATAGGTACCACAAAAGCCATGGAGCTTGGAGAAGTTGAAGGTGCAATGAGCAGTTTATCTATGGGGTTATCCGGTATTATCACAGTGTTTTTAGCTCCTTTACTCATTAAAATTATATGGTTATTTTTATAAAAAAAAGGATGAAAGCATTTTAAAATGCTCTCATCCTTTTTTGTCTTAAGGTTACTTATCTATAAACTCCATCTTCCAATTATAATACCCTGTTTCTTTATTCTTTTCATATCTAAAGTAAGCACTAAAAGTATTTCCCTTTTTACTAACAAGATTTCTAAAGCCTACTTTGCCGTTTTTTAACAATATCTCTACCATCTCTTTTGTAACTTCTTTGTTAAATGACTTGATATACTTATCATTTTTCCATATAGTAAATTTACAGCCATTTTTCCAGTTGGAGCATCCAAAGCCTTTTGTTCCCTCGATAACGGGATTCCCGCATTCCGGACATTGTCCATAGCTTACTGCTCCTTTTGGAATCTCAACTTTAAATTTATGCAGCAGTGAACTATCATTTTTTATATCATCAACGGATTTAATAACAAAATCCTTTATAAGCTTCAAAAAGTCATCTTTTTCATGTTTCCCTTTTTCAATATCAGATAATGTCTTTTCAAGCCTTCCGGTATATTCTAAATCTAAAAGTTCTTTTGCCGGAAATATCTCAACAATAGTTTTTCCTAAATCTGTAGTTATAAGACTTTTTCCCTTTGCAGTTATATATCCAACATCTTTTAATTTTTTTATGGTTTCTGCTCTTGTTGCAGGAGTTCCTATACTAAACCCGCTTAATATAGCCTGCATCATTTCTTCTGAATTTGTCTCATCTTCATCTTTATCCTCCACAAATCCCTTACCGCAGGTTTCCATAACCCTTAAAAGTGTTTTTTCAGTATGATGCTTAGGAGGCTTTTTAGTAACTTTATTAACTTTGCTGTCTACTATATCTAAATTTTCTCCTTTTTCAACTAAAGGAAGAATAGTATCCTTTGTTTCTATTTTTTCAACTATTCTCCATCCCTTAACAATTTCTACTTTGCCCTTAGAAATAAATTCACCTTTAATATTTTCATCCTTGACCTTTAAAGTTATTTTCGTTTCTTCAAATTCAGCTACAGGCATAAACTGCATGATAAATCTATTTTTCACTGCATTATAAACATTTTGCTCCTCTGCGCTTAAGCCCTTTGGCTGAACATACGTGGGTATTATTGCACTATGACTCTCTACCTTAGAATTATCGAAAACCCTCTTACTTTTAACAAACTTTATCTGTTCCTCATAGGATAATCCCTTTTTCAGCGTCTCCAAGACTTTTCTCGCTCTATCAACTAAGCTTTCCTCTAAAACCACACTGGCAGTCCTTGGGTATGTTATGTATTTTTTTTCATATAAGCTTTGTGCTGTTTTTAGTACTTTGTCTGAGGTCCATCCTTTATATTTGCTGGTAATGTATCCTTGTAAGTTTGAAAGATTAAATAAGGGCTGAGGATACTCTTTCTTTTTTTCAATTTCTTTATCCACTACAGTACCGGTTTTACCAAGGAGAGCTTTACTTATTTTATCTAAATCTTCCTTCTTTTCAAACTTTTCCGAAGCATCTTCATAATAAAGGCTTTCAAATTCAATATTATCCTTAGTCTTGAATACTGCCGTTAATTTATAATATGAGGTTTCTACGAAATTTTCAATTTCCTTATCCCTATCATAAATTATTTTAAGAGTTGGCAGCAGCACCCTACCTATATTAATTGTCTTATTATCCTTATATCCATATCTTAATGTTGCTGCTGAAGTTAAGTTAATTCCTATAAGCCAGTCTGCCAGCTGCCTTCCTATTCCGGCATCCTGAAGAGGTTTCATATCTGAGTTCAGCTTTAAATCAGACATTCCCTTCTTAACCTCGTCTTCAGTCCATTCGTTTAATAAAAGCCTGTATATAGGTTTATTTATTTCAAAATATAAGCCTAATTCATCAAAGATAATCTGTCCCTCACGGTCGTAGTCTGTGGCGGAAATTAACGAACCTACATCTTCTCTGTCTATTAATGATTTTATTATGTTAATCTGCTTTAAGGCACCGGCATCAGGCTTATCCTTCGACGAAGAGTCCTTCTTTATTTTATATTTAAATCTCTCAGGTATAAAGGGAAACCTCTCCATTTTCCAAGAAGCCATGGATTTATCATAATCCTTTGCATCATAAAGTTGAAGGAGATGTCCAAAGGCCCAGGTAACAATATACTCATTTCCTTCAATATATCCATCTCTCTTTAGCTTTAAGTTTAATGCTTCTGCTATATTTCTTGCCACTGAAGGCTTCTCAGCTATTATAAGACTTTTACTCATAAGATATTTTCACCATCTCTTAATTGTTTTTATACACTATTTCTCCATCTACAATAGTATATAACGTTTCTGTAAAATTGTCTAAAGGGTTTCCGTTAAATATTGCTAAATCCGCATCCTTACCTTCTTTAATGCTTCCTACCTTATCATCTACTCCCGATGCTTCAGCGGCATAGATGGTTATTGCTTTCAGAGCTTCCTCTTCCTTCATTCCTGCTTTTACACACATAGCTGCAGACAATGGAAGGTATTGAATTTCTACTACAGGATGATCCGTTATTATTACTACCTTAACCCCTTCATTAGATAAGATTGCTGCGCTTTCAAAGGTTCTATTGGTCAATTCTATTTTCGAGTTATAATGCATTCCAGGCCCCAATAAAACATACTTTCCTGAAGCTTTTATATAATCCTTAATAAGATGTCCTTCTGTACAGTGATCTAAGGTTATGTCTACACTAAATTCCTCTGCAATCCTTAAAGCAGTTAATATATCATCCGCTCTATGAGCATGAGCCTTTAAAGGGATTTTTTTATTTAACACAGGAAGTATTGCCTCCATCTTTAAATCTATTTCAAAAAATTCATCCTTCACAGCTGCTCTTTCTTTTCTGTTTTTATAATTTACAGCCTGTGTAAGTGTCTCTCTTAATAAGGCTGCAGTGCCCATCCTAGTGACAGGCATCTTGCCTTTACCATTATAAACTCTCTTTGGATTTTCTCCAAAGGCTACTTTTAATGCTGCAGGAGCTTTTATTATCATATCATCCACAGAAATACCGCAAGTTTTAATGGCAGCAAATTGTCCTCCTACAACATTTGCACTGCCCGGTCCTGTGAGCACCGAGGTCACCCCTGCTCTTAATGCCTTTTTAAATCCTCCATCCATAGGGTTTATACCGTCAATAGCTCTAAGATGAGGAGTTACCGCATGGGATGTCTCATTTATATCGTTGCCTTCAAAGCCCATATTTTCCTCAAGAAGTCCTAGATGACAGTGCGCATCTATAAATCCGGGATAAACCCTAGCATCCTTCAAATCTATTACTTCTTCTCCCTCTAAGTTTAATTCTCCCCTTACTATCTTTTCTATTCGCTTTCCCTTAATTAATATGCTCCCCCCTTCTATAACTTCCTTTTCCATAGTAAAAATTTTCCCATTCTTTAGTATCATAATTATCACCTCTATAATAATTATATAATATAAAAGGCTTCATTCCATAGAATGAAGCCTTTATTTCGATATTATTGTGCTAATTCAAGCTTTTCAATGTTATATGTCCAGTTTTCATATGGAGTAATAGCAAGGTTTTTAACTCTTGAGCTTGCTGCCCACATATCTTTATTACTGCTTAAGAATAAATATGGAAGCTCTTCGTTAATAAGTTTTCCCCACTCTTTGTATATTTCAGTTCTCTTTTTAACATCTGTTTCCTGAAGACCTTTTTTTAATCAGCTCTTCACTCTTATCTGGATGCCAGCCTACTGAGTTAAATCCTCCAAGAATATCCTGAGATTTTCCAAATATACCTGATGGGTCTGGATCTATGGATAAGCTCCATGCCATATTGTACATTTCAAAGTCTTGCTTATCATAAACTTTTTCTGATAATGTAGCAAATTCAACTAATTCAGGAATAACTTCTATGCCTAATTTACCCCAGTTGTCTTTAACTATTGGAATTAGATTATCAACATATTTTGAACCGGTGTAGGTCTTCCAGTGGATTACAAACTTCTCACCATCTTTTTCTCTCTTACCGTCTGCGCCAACCTTCCAACCTGCTTCATCAAGAAGTTGTTTAGCTTTTTCTAAGTTATAAGGATATTTTTCTACATCCTCATTGTAAGCCCAAGATACTGGTGAAATGGGAATATTACAAACATCTGCATAACCATTATAGTAGGAATCTACGAAGGATTTTCTGTCAAGACCATACATAAGAGCCTGACGAACCTTCTTATCCTTGAACTTTGGAAGTCTTGTATTTAATCCAAGATATCCATAACCATTGTCTGGGAATAATTGTAAATCTAAGAATCCAGCCTGCTTAAGCATTGAAATGTTCTTAGTATTTGCAGGTATTCTGTCTATATCAACAGTTCCAGCCTGTAATTCCTGTATGTTAGTTTGAGCATTTGTAACCTTCATTATGATGTTAGGAATCTTTGGAGTTCCTTTGAAATATCCATCATTCTTAGTTAAGGATACAGTTTGTCCTGGTTTATATTCAGTTAATTTATAAGCACCGGAGCCCATTGGCTTTAAGAATAGATCCTTAATTTTTTGGATTCCGCCTTTTTCAAAGCCATACACCTTTTTGTTCATTATACCATATATAAAATCATATATAGCAGGTGCCTTTACTTCAGTTAAGGTAAAGCTTATATTATATTTATCTATTACTTTTATACCGGTAACTTCAGTAGCATTTCCCTCTTTATATTCTTTGTATCCAACCAATTTTTCAACGGCATCTGCTCTTGGTCCATCATATTTAGGGTCACAAAGAGCAGTATAGGTAAATGCAACGTCTTCTGCAGTTAACTCATCACCATTAGAGAATTTTACACCTTCCTTAAGAGTAAAGGTATAGGTTTTATTATCTTCTGATAATTTCCACTCCTTAGCTACTAGAGGAACTGGCAATCCTTCTTTATCATTAGTCACTAATCCGTTAAATATAAGATCTGTTACATAACCGTCGTAAACAGAATCGCTATATATTGGATTGAACTTTCCAGAAGGTGCAGTTATACCAACTATTAAAGTATCCTTTCTTTCCTTGGCAGTTGCTGGAAGTTTAGCAGGATCTTCAGCTTTGATAATTTCGCTTATCTTCTTTTCTTTATTAGGCTGACCTGGCTTTGTTGCATTGTTGTCACCTGGTTGAGGTTTTCCGCAAGCACTAAGAACCATGGATCCAGCCAATAAAGTACTTAATAAAGCAATTGACTTTCTCTTCATCTTTTTCTACTCTAAAGCTAAATATACTTTAACCTCGAGTAGATTCACCCCCCTTTATTTATATGATTTTATTTATATAGAACCTGAAGATAATCTACAGGTTTCTATCATTTAATAAATAAGACGGTTTTTCACACCGTTCTATTAATAGTTGCAATATTTCATATATGAATATTAACACTTTTTTAATGTATATATAATTTATATCATAATTTCCATAGTAATACAACTATTTTTTTAAAAAGTAATATATTTTTTTTAGAGTCTAATAATTATTTTGCATGATGAGTTAATGGTTCTTTCATTTTCGACATAATTCTTTATATACAGACAGTTTATTTAAACGTTTACTTTTTGTTCAAAAACAATTACTTTATATGTTAAATCCGCATTATTTCTCTTAAGTTTATAAACCTTTAATGTGAAAAAATAGAATGAATGAAAAAGATGAGAGTAATTACTTTGACAGCTTTTGAAGTTCTTTCGTTTTTATTTACCTCAATTTTCCATAGCCCTATTATTTTTTTAATTTTATTATATTTTTTTCTTTATACAATCATAGCTTTATCACATTTCGTACCATAACCATATATAATAATTCAATACAGATGCAAATATAAGCCATAAAATGTAAGGTATTAACAATAAAGCTGCAGTTTTGTCCAGTTTTAAAAATGCTATAAATGTTATAACCGCAATTATAATCATCAGTATTATGGTTATGAAAGCTAAACCATAAAGCTGAAAATGAAAGAATATAAAGGGCCATATAAAATTGAGGATAAGCCCTAGAATATAAAAGAAGAAAGCCCATTTTGTATTATATCCCTGAGTATGAAGCATCCAGATTCTATATGATGATATGCCCAGGAGTATATATAATACAGTCCAAACAATAGGGAATATATTTCCCTTAGGAAAGAAGGATAACTTATCAAATTCCTTATACATTAAGGATGAATTAGGATTTAATGCTGAGGCGATATATCCTATGGTTAGAGGAATCAAAACAGCAATAATCAAATCCCATATATTAAATTTACCTTTAACTTTAAAAATATTTATACCGCTCCCTCCAAAAACTCACTTTATAATAAAATATGATGTTTATTTATATTTTATTCTATTTATTTACCTTTAAGCATATTCTGTATAAGCGGATGGGTAAGGGTTTCTGTTAATTCATAATCTCTTTGAGCATACTCTTTAAATTTAGGGTACAGCTCTATAGCAGTTTTGAGATCCTGTGCAGATTTTTCTTTATCAAAACCTGCAGCAAAAAAACAGCTTCTATTATAATATAAAAATTCACATTGGGGATTATATTTAATTCCCTGGCTTATTACCTCTATAGCCTTATTTAATAAATTCTTTTCCTTATATGTCACAGCAAGATTAAGAAAGGAGTATGGATAGTTTTTGTTTAATTTAATAGATATATTATAATATTTAATAGATAATTCTATATTATTTATCTTTTTATATATGACACCCAAATTAAAGCTGGCCAGATAATGGCTTCTATCCAATCCATATGCCTTTCTAAATAGCTCCAAGGCCAAAAAGTCTCTTCCTTCCCCTTCATATATGGATCCTAAATTAATAAGAGTCCAAAAATCATAGGGGTTTATTTCAAGAATTTTATTATATAAGTTTACCGCTTTTTTTCTCTCTCCTATCTCATCGTAAAGATTGGCAAGGAAAAAATATGCTTTTTCATATAAAGGGTTATAATATATGGCTTTTTTATATCCCACTTCAGCCTTTTCATAATCATTTACACTTTCGTATATTATAGCCTTACCGTAATATGCCCTGCTTTCTCCTGGATTTTCATTCAATATACAATCATATATTTTTAAAGCATTACTGCAGTCACCCTCTGCATCATAAGCTAAAGCAACGTTTATCAAATCCTCTATATCAAAATTAATTTTTTCATACTTTCTTAATTGGCTGTATATAAATAATATTTTTTTATGATTCTTTGCAGCAATAGCCTTTTGCAGAAGCTTCTCCAGCCTTGCAATTTCAGTATTCATAATTTCCTCCTTTGTCTTATTTGTATTTATAAAGTAAACACCAAGGATAACCTTGGTGTTATTGAATATCTGTATATATTTTATGAGTTTTTCATAATTATGCTTTCAACTGCGTTAGCTACATGCTCACAGGCATCACTGCATCTTTCCAATCTGTCAAAGATTTCTGTCCAAGTCATTAATTCTACTGGTTCTTTAGAATTTACGTAAAGGCTTCTAACCCCGTCAGTATAGAGTTTATCGCATTCCTCCTCCAAATCATTTACAAGGATTATGGATTGATGTATAGTTTTAGACTTTCTGAAATTGCGGAATTCCTCCATAACTTTTTTAAGCTCACCGGTGCATTTTACAATTGCACTGGTAAAATCCAGAGCTTCTTTTCTGATGGAAGAAATATTAAACATAAATATTTTTATAAGCACATCTTCAATAGTATCTGTAACATCGTCTATTTCTTGTGAAAGAAGAATTATATCTTCTCGTTCAATGGGTGTAATAAACTCTTTAGCCAGCTTTTCCATCATTTCGTGCTTTTTAATATCTGCTGCATGCTCTATTTTATGTATTTCTTCTATTTTAGAGGGTAAGGCTTCTGTACTGAAGTTTAATAGAGTATTATGCAGCATAGATGCAGCAGAACAAGAAAACTCTACCAGTTCTACAAACATACC
Organism: Clostridium polynesiense; assembly: GCF_000820705.1. Lineage (GTDB taxonomy): Bacteria > Bacillota > Clostridia > Clostridiales > Clostridiaceae > Clostridium_AA > Clostridium_AA polynesiense. Next base: position 14,185 of record NZ_CCXI01000079.1, read on the forward strand.
ATAATAATCATTGCCTCTTTTTATTGCCATCATTAATCATTCCTTTTCACTTTAATTTAAAATACCCACATAAATAATTTAGCCATTAGGTAGCCAATCAAACCACAGCCTGGAAATGTTAATATCCATGTATAAACCATTTCTTTTACTACCCCCCAGTTTACCGAGGATACTCTCCTTGCTGCACCAACACCCATTATTGAAGTTGTTTTTGTATGTGTGGTACTTACAGGTATTCCGGTTAGAGAGGATATTAAGAGACAGCTTGCTGCAGCTAAATCCGCAGAAAACCCCTGATATTTTTCAAGCTTAACCATATCCATTCCTACAGCTTTTATTATTCTATATCCACCAATGGATGTACCTACCCCCATAATCAATGAACATAATACCATCAGCCACAAAGGTATATTAAAGTTAGTTATATTGGCATTTCCTCTAGACAGGAATATTCCTAACATAAATACTCCCATAAATTTCTGCCCATCCTGGGCTCCATGCATAAAGGCCATAGCAGCTCCTCCGGATATCTGAGCTCCCTGGAAAAAACCTGCAGTCTTTCTCCTGTCAAAAGAACGAAAGATTGCCTCTGTAGTTTTTACCACTATCCATCCCATTCCAAAGCCCAGTAAGGTAGATAGCACCAAACCATATAAAACTTTAACCCATTCTGCACCATTAATTCCTGCTAATCCACCTTGAAGAGCTATAGCAGCACCAGAAATACCGGCGATTAGTGCATGGCTTTCACTGGTAGGAATACCGAACCACCAGGCGGCGGTTGCCCATATTACTATTGCAAAAAGCGCAGCACATAATGCAACTAAGGCATCATGGGGATTCCCTCCAAAATCCACCATATTGTATATGGTTTGAGCAACTGTTGCATTAACCATAGTCATAACCAATACTCCCAGAAAATTAAAAACCGCAGCCATTAAAATAGCCCATCTAGGGCTCATAGAGCGGGTGGATACGCAGGTAGCAATTGCATTAGGCGCATCCGTCCAACCGTTTACTAAAATAACACCCATAGTTAATATCGAAGTAATTAATAATGCCGGATTGTTTATTAACTGACTCAAAAATTCAGAAAAAGATATTGTCATGGAGTGTCTCCTTTCTTTTTAAATATAACAAGATTTTCTATTTATTTCATTAATAATTATATATCTTAGAAATCTATACCTCAATACGATAATGGATAAATTAATCATTGTTTCTCATAAATATTTATGTAAAGGATTACCTTCACTAAAATGTATATTATAAATTTTAAAATGCTTTTAATACAAAAAAATTCCTTGTGATTTAAGTCACAAGGAATTTCCTTTGGTGCGAAAGACGGGACTTGAACCCGTACGGTCTCCCACACGCCCCTCAAACGTGCGCGTCTGCCTATTCCGCCACTCTCGCATAGGTGACAGTCTAGCTGTCACATTTGATATTATAACACTGAATATTCACTTTTGTAAAGATATTTAGTAAAGTCCTTTATTTCTTTATTATATTTTTAAAAGGAATATAGCTAGGAAGCTTTCTATAGAGAAAAACATATATATTGTAATTTACTCTGATTCTTTTTACATACTTATCCGTTTCAGGGAAAGGGATATATTTAAGTGTTTTCCCATCCTCAGAGTACTCACTATTTTTTAGCCATTTTTTTACATTTCCCATACCACCGTTGTATGCAGCTAAAGCAACCTCGATATTTTTAAATTCCTTTATTAAACTATTTAAATACCATGTCCCAAATCTAATATTCCATTCAGGTTCAAAGAGACTTTCAGCTGTGAAATCATTTATTTTTAATTCCTCTGCTACGTCTTTACCTGTATTTTCAGTTATCTGCATCAATCCATATGCGCCTTTATTTGAAAGGGCGTTAGGCTTAAAATTACTCTCAGCTTTTATCACAGACAAAACTAATAGAGGATCTAAATTATTCTGCTCACTGTATTTATTTATCTGTTCCTTATATTTATAAGGATAAACACCATTGTATAAAATATAAGGAATTAAAATAATAACTAATGCTACAATAATAATACTTACAAATTTTTTTATCATAAATCTAAAATTTTCAACCTCATCCTTAATATTATTTATACATCTCCAGAATATCTACTATATCACTAACCTGCTGCTTGGTGGAATCTAGGCTTCCACTATTATCTATTATAAAATCCGCATAATTTTTTTTATCTTCAAGAGGCATTTGAGAATTTATCCTGCTGAGTATTTCGCTGTTTACTAGTTTATCTCTATTTTTAATCCTTTGTATCTGAGTATTTTTGTCAACCCAAACAAGAATAACATAATCCATCTGTTCCTGGAGATTATTCTCTATCAGTGTAGGGGCATCAAGTATAAGCAGCTTTGTATTCATCCCTTCATGCCTCTCTATTTCCTTAAATATCTCCTGTTTTATATACGGCATTATCTTAGCCTCATATTTAACCCTTTCCTTTTGATATTTAAATATATAGTTCCCAAACTGCTTTCTTAAAAATCGTCCCTGCCAATC
>NZ_CCXI01000080.1 GCF_000820705.1 Clostridium polynesiense
GTTCCCAAACTGCTTTCTTAAAAATCGTCCCTGCCAATCAAAGAATCCATCTCCAAATTCCTTTCTTATCCAGGTTAATATCTCAGGGTAATTATCTAATACCAATCTGGATATTACATCTGCATCTATTATAGGAAACCCTGAATCTTTCAGTAATTTTGAAACAGTGCTTTTACCGGATCCAATGCTCCCTGTTAAGCCTATTTTAAGCATTATATATCACTCCTATTTTGCATCGTACCAATCTTTTCCAAGATTCATATCGATTTCTAAAGGAACCTTCAATTCTAAAACCTGCTCCATAGCCTTTTTTACTATTTCCTTTACTTTATCCAACTCATCTTTATATACGTTTAATATTAATTCATCGTGTACCTGCAGTATAAGCTTACTCTTAAGATTATTTTTAGTTAACTCCTGATATACCCTAACCATTGCAAGCTTTATTATATCCGCTGCGCTTCCTTGAATAGGTGCATTCATAGCTAACCTTTCCCCTAAAGCTTTAACCATTTTATTAGAGGCATTTATTTCAGGAATAAATCTTCTTCTGTTAAGGAGGGTGGTTACATATCCTTTTTCTTTTGCATCCACCACGATGTTATTTAAATATTCCTTAATGGAAGGATATCTTTCAAAGTATATATCTATATATTCCTTTGCTTCCTTTTTCGTTATCTTAAGATCTTTGGCCAGGCTGAAATCACTTATACCATATACTATTCCAAAGTTTACAGCTTTAGCTCTTCCCCTCATAAGTTTTGTTACCTCGTCTAAAGGGACTTTAAACACCTCAGAAGCTGTTTTTGTATGGATATCTATATTATCTTTAAAAGCTGATATCATATTTAAGTCAGAAGCTATATCAGCTAAGACTCTTAATTCTATTTGAGAATAGTCTGCTGATAGTATCATACTCTCATCATCAAAGGGTGTAAATATTTTTCTTATTTCCCTTCCCATTTCATATTTTATAGGTATATTTTGAAGGTTAGGTTCTGTACTTGACAATCTACCTGTAGATGTAACGGTTTGATTGAAGCTTGAATGAATACATCCATCTTCATCAATAACGTTCTTAAGCCCCTCAATGTACGTGGAATTTAATTTTGTAAGCTGCCTATAGTAGGTGATTTTATTTATAATAGGATGCTTATCTGCAAGCTGCTCCAACACTTCAGCATTGGTAGAATAACCGGTTTTTGTCTTCTTTATTACAGGCAAATCCAACTTTTCAAAGAGTATTTTCCCCAGCTGCTTAGGTGAGTTAATGTTAAACTCCTCTTCAGCTATTGAATATATCTCCTTTTGAGTACTTTCTATCTCTAATTTAAATTTATCTCCTAATTCCTCCAGCTTACTTCTATTCACCTTAAAGCCCAGTACTTCCATGGAAGATAATACTTCTGTTAAGGGCAGCTCTACTTCATAATAAAGCTTTTCCATTTTATCATCGATTATTTTTTGGCTCATCATGTGATAAAGCTTAGGAAGATAGTAATTTTGCAAGGCCATTAACTCCTCTTCATCTCCTTGTGGATCCTCCCCTAAATACTCATTTATAAGAGTCATGAGAGGATACTGACCTTTAGAGGAATCTATTAAATAAGCAGCTACCATTACATCAAAAATTACTCCCTTTAATTTTATATCTGCTTTATTTAATGCGGTAAAAGCATTTTTAGCATCATAGCAGACCTTTTTATATCCTTCATTCTCCAGGTAGGCCTTTATGCCTTCCCTTGAACTGCTATCCTTTATAATTTCATCAATCTCCAATACATATACTTTGTCTTTATAAGTAACATAAATTTCATGAATCTCTGTTTTAGTATAAAATTCTTTATGTGAAATATCAAAATTTAAAAAAGTAGCTTCTTTTATATCCAGCGACTTTAAAAAGCTGTTTACAGACTCTGAATCACTAACCCTTATAATTTCAATCTCTTTATTTGAGTTAACCTTTAAAACCGTTTCTTCCTGTAAGTTATCTCCAGGTATTTTATCCACAAGGGATTTAAACTGCAATCTGAAGAATAACTTTCTTAAGCTTTCTTTATCAAACTTATCCTTAGATTTTATTTCATTTAAATCTATTTCTACCGGAACTTCTGTGATTATGGTAGCAAGCTTTTTGCTGAAAATAGCCTGTTCACTGTACTGCAGTAAATTTTCCTTAACCCTTTTTCCGCTAACACTGTCTAAATTCATCAGTAGATTTTCAATGCTTCCATAGGTCTGTATAAGCTTGAAGGCAGTTTTTTCTCCAATCCCAGGTACTCCAGGTATATTGTCCGAAGCATCTCCCATAAGTCCTTTTACATCAATAAACTGCTTTGGAGTAACTCCCATATCCATAACCATTCTGTCTTTATCGTAAATTTCTTTTTCGGATACTCCTTTTTTAGTAATGATAACTTTCACTCTGTCTGTGGCAAGCTGAAGAGCATCCTTATCTCCTGTTAATATGTAAACTTCCATGCTATTTTTTTCTGCATAGGTGGATAAGGTTCCTATGAGGTCATCTGCTTCATAACCATCTATCTCAAATATATTTATAGCCATTAAATCCAGAAGCTCCTTTATAACAGGAAACTGCTCTGCCAGTTCAGGAGGCATTTTCTTTCTTCCGGCTTTATATTCTGCATACTCTGTATGTCTAAAGGTAGGAGCCTTCCTGTCAAAGGCAGCAACTACATAATCCGGCTTTATTTCCTCATACATCTTAAACAGCATATTAACGAAACCATAAACGGCATTGGTATGCAATCCTTCTGCATTTGTAAGAGGAGGCAATGCATAAAAGGCTCTATTCATTATACTATTGCTGTCTAATAATAATAACTTTTCCATATTTATTCCTCCATATATTTTAAAATATAATCCTTATGTTTGTTAATCTGCTCCTGTAATGTGTCAAAGTCCGAGCAGGGGAACTGTTTTAATATTTCATTTAATATCTCATATGCGCATATATTTTCAAGAACCACTGCAGCTGGAATCACAGCACATACATCTGATCTTTCATACCTACTTTTAACATTGATCATCTTTTTTAAATCAATAGAATCAATGCCTTTTTTTACTGAAGGAATTGGTTTCATATAGGCGGTAATTTCTATATTCTCACCATTGCTTACCCCAGCTTCAATACCTCCGCAATGATTAGTTCTTCTCTTAATATTTCCTTTTTCAATATATATTTCGTCATTAAAATCTACACCTGTCATCTCAGTATTTATCCCTTCACCGAAGGCTACACCTTTAATTCCTTGAAGAGACATAATAGCATGGGATAGTATTCCATCTAATTTTTTATCCCATTGAGTATAACTTCCTAAACCTATAAACATCCCATTGATGCTTATATGTACAGCGCCTCCTAAGGTATCACCCTTTATAGCGGCTTCATCTATCCTTTTTTTAATCTTCTCTTCCACCTTTTTATTAAAGCATTTAACTTCACTTTTATTAATGATATCATATACTTTATCATTAAATAAATCCTGCTTTTCTTCTTTTATTCCGGCTATTTCTATTACCTGGCTTCTTATTTTGATACCTAAAGACTTAAGCATCTGCTTGCATACAGCCCCCACCGCTGTTCTTATAGCGGTTTCCCTGGCAGAAGTCCTTTCTATAACATCTCTTATGTCTCCGGTTTTGTATTTAAAATATCCCACTAAATCACCATGCCCCGGTCTTGGTACTGTGATTTTTTCTTTTTCATCTGCTTCAGTATTTATTAATTCTTTCCAGTTTTTATAATCTTTATTATAAATAATCAAAGTTAATGGATTGGCAGTGGTAATGCTCCCCCTTACCCCTGACCAGATTTCCACAGCATCCTGTTCAATGCTCATCCTTTTTCCTCTTCCGTAACCCATCTGCCTTCTCTTTAACTCTTCATTTATATTTCCCATATCTATTTTAAAATTAGAAGGAAATCCATCTACTACAGCAATTAATGCTCTTCCGTGAGATTCTCCTGCATCAAGAAATCTTAGCATATCCTATTCTCCTCTCAAAGGGTATACTTATATAATACCAAATAAAGAAGCCTTTGAAATTATAACTTCAAGTATTTTTATAAATTTAAATATATTATTCATTAAAACTGCATATAATCACTTCAGAAACTTTAATCTCATTCTCCAACACCTAAAAACAAGTACAAAATAAAAAGGCGTTCACCGCCTTTTTTAAAATATGCTAAGATCCAACTCTCTGGATAACTCCTGAAGCATTTTTATCCCTGCAATACTGTTACCCTTTTCATCAAGAGAAGGTCCATATACTCCAATCCCCATCCTTTTAGGCACAGAGGCCATAATCCCTCCGCCTACTCCGCTTTTTGAAGGTATTCCTATATGTACTGCAAATTCTCCTGATTCATCATACATCCCGCAGGTAACCATTATAGTTTTTACTATCCTGGACACCTCTCTGGATATGACCCTTTCTCCTGACCAAGGAAGAACTCCGTCATTTGCCAGCATTGCTCCAATCCTTGAAATATCACTGCAGCAAACATCTATAGAGCACTGTTTGAAATAAACCTCTAAAACTTCCTCTACATCGCCTCTCAGGCTTTTATTCCCCTTCATAAAATAAGCAAGAGCTCTATTTCGATCTCCGGTTTCTTTTTCGGAAAGATAAATTTCTTCATTTATATTAATGCTGTCATTTCCTGTAATCTTTCTTGTAAAACTCAAAATTTTATCTATTTTTTCTTCAGCGCTGCTTCCCTCTATAAGGGAGCTTGTTACGATTGCTCCGGCATTTATCATAGGATTAAAGGGCTTATTATAATTTTTTGTTTCAAGGTTTACTATAGAGTTAAAACCATCTCCTGTAGGCTCCATACCAACTCTTGAAAAAACATTCTTGGTACCGTTATCTAATATTGCTACCATAAGGCTTATGACCTTTGAAATACTCTGCATTGTAAATTTAACACTTGAGTCCCCTGCTGTATACTCTTTTCCATCCAGGGTAGTTACGCATATTCCTAAATGATTAGGGTCCGCCTTGCTGAGGAGAGGTATATAAGATGCAACCTTTCCATCCATAGCAAAACCTCTGTTATTTTCTATCACGCTTTCCAATAATCCTCTCATAATAAACACCATCCATTATAAATTTGTTAATAAAGTACTGAAATCAATCCTCTATTATATATAATACCCTGTAATCGCCTTTTAGAAAACAAATTTTTATTGCAATAGAGATAAAACTATGATAATATAATTTTTGTACTTGCCGATGTGGCGGAACGGCAGACGCACACGACTCAAAATCGTGCGGGAAACCATGTGGGTTCAAGTCCCACCATCGGCACCATCTGTTAAAAAGAGCTTTGATTATATCAAGGCTCTTTATTTTATTAATCCTATTGAAGCCATTAATTCAGGTAAAAAATCCTCTTTGCCTTTTATTTTTATCATCTGCTTAAAAACCCTTCTGTTAGCAGCAATTGCCTTAAGCATATAAAATAATATGTCTATATCATTTTCATCTTTATTCTTTATGCATGGTATAAAAATCATACTGATTTCCTTTTCTTTATCCTTTAAAGGTCTTTTAAATATCCCTACAGCCACAGAACTCTTTATACCGCAGTCATTAATAGGATGAGGTGCCATAATCCAATCAGACATACTAGTAGGGTATAATTTTTCTCTATTTACCGTATCTTCATAAAATGCTCTTAAATCATATATACTTTTATCCAGATACAGTTCTTTACATAAATCAAATATTGCATCTTCTAAAGCTATGGGGTTATCATATATTTTTATTAAATTATCCTTAAATCTGCTCTTAGCTGCCTTTATGTACAGGGATTGCAGCCTTCTCTTCTTGACTGCCCACAATATATTATTCCTGTCTGTATCTTCAGGAAGCTCCTGTATTACATATATTGGAGTATTATCAGATATATTTATATTTAAATTAGATATGATAATATCAATTTCATTCATGCTTAGATATTTATCCGCATCAGAATAATTAACATACTCAATGCTGCAGGAAAAATTCCTCTTGAGCCACTGAATTAAAGAGACTTTAACCGCTTCACTTCCTTCATAAATAAAAACAAATTTTATCCTACGACAATTTTCTGTTATATAGCATTGTAAATACACAGCTATAAAAGAAACTTCATCTTCACTTAAATACTTATCTGTATTTTTATATATAATAGGTACTAAATTCATTGCAACTTCATAAGCAAAGTTATATTTTTCCTTAACACTTGCTTTTAAAGGGTTTTTTGTTTCATATCCTACATTTAATCTTCTTAAAAGATACTTTATATGGCTTATAATATTAGAACATATGCTTTTATTTTTCTTTAAATCAATACCATACTTAACAAATACCTTTTGGTAAAATTCCTGAAACACTATTTCAGACAGCTTTTCATCTGATTTATCTGTATTTTTTACTAAACCGGTAGTACGAAAAAATGCCTTTAAAAATAAAATATCCTGGGAGGTTATTAAATATCCTTTATTCTGAATATGAAAGAGAAGATTAGTAAATACCCTTCCACAATCCTTTTTAAATTCTATTTCCGTCAGAAAGTGATTCTTCTCATTTCTTATAACAAAAAAATAAATTGCCCAAACTGAAAAGTAAATTGTATAATCCGATGCATCAATACCCTCGCTGCTAAAATACTCCTCTACGTCTCTCCTAAGCACTTCCACAAGCTTACCGTCATACTCAGAACCAAAAAGATTTATTATATTAAAATTATAGAAGTTAGGATTTTCTACCCTTGCTTCCTTTAAAATCTTTAAATATATTTTTCTTTTTGACGCTTCTCCGCATTTACATAAAATATATTCTTCTCCTATTTCAAATAGATTAATAAGAGATTTTTCAAATATACTTTCCTGTATTCTGCATAAATCCTTATAAAGGGTTTGATCACTTACATTAAGCTTTTCTTCTATTTCTGTAATATATAATTTTTCATTGAACAAAATCAAACCTATAACAATATAGTACCTTTCAACCAAATCGTATTTATGCTGTTTATTGGTTATAAGCTTTCTTAATGCTCTTTTAAATACTTTACTATCTTTTTCCTCAATATAGTAACCGATTTTATTGGAGGAAGATATTCTGCAGCTGAATTCTTCCATACTTTTATTAATAGCTCTTATATCTTTTCTGATAGTCCTGTCCGTTACTCCGAATATATTTCCTACCTCTCCTCCCACTATACCTCCAGGGTTTCTTAATAAAAGTTCTGTTATCTTAACCTGTCTTTTAGTTAACATACCTTAGACCTCTCATTTATCTTTTAAATTTTCAACCCCTGATAATATTTACTTATATGAATCTTGTTAATTCTTCCTTAATAAGTATAATTATATCACTAGCTAATAAAGCATCAAAGCAGGTAAAAATCATGATTATTAATATTACTTTTATACAATAATTTGATCAACAAAAAAGCAGAAGGATTGAATTTATTCAAAGTGAATTCACTTTATTAATTCAATCCTTCTGCTGATTTAATTACTTTATTTCAATGGCATATTTACTATTATTTTTATTATATCTGGTACTGCTCTCTAGCTAACTGAGCAAGTCCTATCTTTTCTAACTTTTCCATAGGAACTCTTAGAGAAACAGTCACCACTCCAGGTGCTCTTCCTATTTCTATAGCTCCGGAAATAGTAACTCTGTTTTAAACTTCAGGAACAGATACTTCAAGTAAGTCTGCAGCACGCTTTAACCCATTATCTATGGCAATATTAAGATTTTGTCCCGTACCTATAAAGGATAAAGGTGCAGACTGCTCAATATCTGCCATACCCCATCTTTTAGCTTCTTTTAATGCTAAATCCTTTTCTGCTTCTGTTAATGGCTTTGCTAAATAAGGAACATCTTCTATAACAGGAAGAAGAATTGGTCCATCTATAGTAAGATCATGAATTACAAAGACCTGAAGAGTTACTACTGCCGCTACATCTGCTGTATGCCCTGCAATTTCTCCTTCACCCTGCATAGCATGGACGTCACCTACATATACTCCTCCACCGGGAACCTTTACAGGACAAATCAATACAGCTCCCTCTCTCACTTTATTCACATCCATATGTCCATCGGTTTTATCCTCAAGGGTTACTGTGGTCTGAGCATATTCATGAGGAGCATCTATTAAAAAGGAACCGAAATCACCTGCGTTGTGAGAATCAGGAATAGGTCTTTTGGGAGTTGTACCAAGTTGTCCAACAAATGGTCTTAATCTGGTTGCAATTCCTGGAATATCTGAAGGTGCAAGAGTCACCACCGGATTTTGAATAGAATTATCAGGAATCTGCATATACTCACGTCCATTATGAGCTATTTTTTCTGCTGCATTTTTTTCTACCGTAACTCCAATCCTCTTCTTATCATCAAAAACAATTGTATATCCATTTGTGAAGGTAAAGGGTACCGTATCTGCACCGCATTTAGCACATCGGATTGCTTCCTTTCCAATATCCTTTATTACTGTTTTAGGATACAACTCACCACAGCTCGGACATTTGCCTGCTATGAAGGGATCTCCAAGGAACCTGCCCTCCATGGTTTTATCATTCCCTGATGCAGTAGCCATAGAAGTTACAGAAATAGATTCAATCCTGATAACAATAGCATCTCCCGGCTCCGCACCTTCTACATATATAGGCTGACAAACCTCATGTCCACCTCTAATCTCAGGAGTAATCATTGGTCCCCAGCAACCCGGAGCTGTATTTACAATAATTCTTCCGCCATCCTTAACTGGTCCAAGCATATCCTTTTCAGGATCCAAAATACCATTAGTAAACGTATTAACCATCACCGTTTGTTTTGCCATAATAAAATCCTCCTCTATTACTATGAATTATATTAAGAATATTTAAAATATACTTATATTTTAGAAAAATATAGATAAAACCACAAATAGCAAGGTTCCTAACCGCTAGGAACCCTGTTATAACATATCCTTATAAGCACTTCTATCCGCTCAGCCCTTTAAATATACATCTAGAAATAAACTCATAATATTTCTTCTCATCTTGAGAAATATAAAATTTAAATATAACGCTTTCTGCTGAAATATTTTTAATTAAGTAAAACTTTTTTCCTTCCTCTATAGCTTTTATCTGAAAACCACTATTGCTTAGTTCTTTTAAAATAACACAAATTTTATAAAGTTCTTTTTTTGCATTGCTAAAAGGACATATAACTTCCTTATCCCCTTTTATAAATCTAATAGATATGAACAAGTCAACTTTCCCCTGATTAGCTGCTAATACGCTCTTATGAAGAGCATCTCCCTTATTTATTATCCCCTGAGGAGTACAGTATACTGTGCTGTGCCCCAGTATCTTAAGCTTATTGTTAATCCTTCCAAATAATTCTGGATTTTCTGCATCTAAACCAAGTTTCATTTATAACCCCTTATGAATTGATTATCACTTTTTCCGGTGTATTATATTTTATTCTTATAATAATATATTGCTATTAAAAGTTATAATTTTTGTTTTAAAAGAATATTTTATTATAGGTATAAAGAGGTGATAAATTTGAAGAGAAAAGTTTTTATTATGATTTTAGTATTATCTTTATTGTCTATAGGCTGCGATATAAATTCTCACGAATATCCTAATATCTCAAAAAAGCCTAATATAAATTACTATACCAGTAAGCTTGCTTCTGATATAGAAACTACAGATAACTATACCGTGGTGCTTTTAGAAACTAATTTAACTAAAGAGCTGGCGGTTAACAAGGAGGATAAAGATACTATAATTAATTTTTTCTGCAGCCTGGAGGAAGAAAACTTCATCCCAAACCACGATAAACCTAAATCTCCACCTAAGTTTAAATTTTTTATAAAGCTTTCCGGAAGCAGATATATAATAGACGTTTATGATGAAGAAATTATTTCCATATATCCATGGGATGGCATATATTCTGAAGACTTTATAACTATGAAAAACATACCTAAAGCCTATAACTTATACGGCCTTTCTCAATATATCCTTCAAAACTATTAAAAATCGCTTAGGCGGTTTTTTATTTTATTGCTAACTTTGTATTGTTGAATATACATTTCAAAGGATATAATCTTAATTATAAGAGGTGATATTTTTGAAGAAAAAATCAATTTTTCATTATTATTCTAAATTCAGCAAAAGGATTTTAAGCACTAGATTCTTAAATAAGCTGGGTTTTGATAAAAATATTATTGAAAACACTATAAAACATAATGACTTTGTAAATGAGTTTGGAAAGATATTTTATCAGGAGGATTTTAGCTGCAAGAAAGTTGCCGAAATTTTTATATTAATATTTCAAAAGGAATATAAGAAGGATTTCCCGGTATGGAATACCGAAGAATGGATTCGTTATATTTATGGATATATATTAAGTAAATCCTTTAAAGAGGCGGTTCAAGTACAGCTAAATCCAGTTTTAAACAGATACTGTGATTTTTACCTAAGACTTTTAAAAATATTCAATGAGTTTGAAAAGGATTTAAATACCGGAAGCTTCATATCAAAATATCCTCTTCATTTCTTAACAGATACAGAAAAGTCAGAGTTAGAGTATTCAGAAGAATACCTTAAGTTTATTACTGCTTTTGAGGAAGAATTCATCTACGAATTAATGAAGTTGAATAAAGAAATAACTGGCTTTAATACTTTAGATCATATATGCGGAGTTCACTTTTTAACCCTCTACATAGCCAGACAAATAAAATCTAAAAATATTTCTGTAGACTTAGGAAGGGTATCCGGAAGTGCTGCCGGCCATGATATAGGAAAGTTTGGCTGCAAAGGAGAGGAGCTTAAAAGAGTTCCCTATCTTCATTACTACTATACGGATCAGTGGTTTTTGAAACATGGAATACACTATATACGAAACATTGCTCTCAACCACTCTACCTGGGATTTAGAACTGGAAAATCTTCCTTTGGAAAGTCTTATTTTAATATACTGTGATTTTAGGGTGAAAAATAAAGATGGTACCTCTTCCATGAATATTTATTCCCTTAAAGATTCCTTTGATATTATATTGAACAAGCTGGATAATCTGGATGAGGCTAAAGAAAAAAGATACAAAAAGGTTTATTCAAAGCTGGTGGATTTTGAAATGTTCCTTAAAACCTCCGGTATAGTCGTAGACCCTTTAGAAGAAACAGAACCAAAATAAGGGAAGACATTAGAGAAAATGCACTTCTTCAGGGAAACAATATCACTGAAAAGATTAAGTATATAGCAATAAAACATAATATTTCTTTAATGTATCATTTGAGGGACGAATACTCCTTGGAAAGTATTTTAGAGGTGGCCAGAAGCGAAAAAAACTGGAAGAGATTAAGGGAGTACATAAGAATCTTTGAGGAATACTCCACATATTTAACCCAAAAGCAGAAGCTTCAGACATTGAAATTCCTTTACGATAATCTGACTCACCCTGAAGATGATATCAGAAGGCATTGTGCCGAGATTATAGGTACTTTAATAGCCTATTTTGACGAAGACTATAGAAAAGAGATACCAGGCAATGTATCCATCGATTCTCCGCCTTACAGCAGCTATATGCTTTTAGAGGAATATATAAATAAGCTTTTATATCCTTCCCATAAAGTAATACCTCAGCATAGATATTGGATGGGATATAATTTAAGTCTGGTATGCAAATCCCTTTTTGATAACAGAAAAAAAGCTAATAAAGAGTATAGAGACATATTTATAAAATATTTTGATGTAAAAAAGATTAAGAATTCGGATATGCACTTATTCTTATTACAATGCATAAAATACCTTCCTCTGGTCCCCATGGATGAGCATACAGAATTTTTAATTGATTTTATTTTTGAAAGTTTAAACAAAAAAGCTATGTCCATTAAACTCTGTGCCATGGAAAATCTTATAGATATTATAAAGAAGAATCCTTCTGAATTACTTATACAAAGAGCAAGACACTTTACTTCAGACATAAAATTTCAAACTTTAATTCCATCAGAAGCTTTTTTAGTTCATAAGCTTGAAAACTTATTACATCCCTCATATCAACCTCAGCCTAATAATTTGAGCAATAAATTTATGTCAGGTATTTATCTTAATAATTTAAAAAGCGCTACGGATTGGGTGGTTAAAAAAAATAACATACTTATGCTTTTAGATATAGCATTAAATAATCCAGAGACAAATTCTTTACAGACAGCTATTCATCTAAGCAACCTTCTTAAAGTTAGTGCCGTAGAAAGCGTAAGAAACCAAGCGGGTAAAGCTATAGTTAAACTGATGCCGAAGCTTTCCAGCTTTGAAAAAAATGAAGTTTCAGTGGAATTATTGAGAGCTTTGGAAATGGAAGGACATAAATTTACAGAGTATATTCCTGCCTATCTAGGACAAATACTCTTGTTCCTGGATGAAAATGAATTCGAAGAAATTTTGGATGATTTAATAATTAAGATAAAAATCTCTACAGCTTCGGTAAAAACTCTTATACTTAAAACCGTTTCCATTACTATACAGCACTATTTAGTAAAGGTAGACATGGAACAGGAAAAAAACAAATTAAAACTTACTAAATTATTGTCAATTCTGCTAAATGCATTAGGAGACTATGATTCTCAGGTAAGTATGTCTGCATTCTCCTATTTTGCCAAGGGTATATTCCAATCTTCATATTTAGACTTTGATCAAAAGCATTATATATACACCCTAACAGCAAAGAAGATATTGACTTTAATAACTCCCGGTGATGAAAATGATTTATTGATGCTTTCTAATTCCGCCGCTCTAAATCATATCTACAGATTTATATCTGATTACAATTTTCATTTTGGAGAAATAAAACTTGGTATTCCTAGTAAGGTGGCTTTTTTCCCAGGAACCTTTGACCCATTTTCATTGAGCCATAAAGAAATAGCTGTAAAAATAAGAGATTTGGGATATGAGGTTTATTTGGCAGTGGATGAATTCTCCTGGTCAAAAAGAACTCTTCCAAACCTTATAAGAAGAAACATAATAAAAATGTCCATAGCAAGCGAACTGAATATATATATCTATCCTGATAATCTTCCTGTAAACATATCAAACTCTGAAGATTTAAACGCTTTAAAGAACAGCTTTCCTAATTCGGAAGTTTATATAGTTACAGGCAGTGATGTTATATTAAATGCCAGCTCTTACCGGAACCTTAGCGATGAAAGCTCCATAAGCAACTTTTCTCATTTAGTAATAGATAGAGGAAGAGGCCATGAGCTCTCTGATAAGCTGAAGGATATAAAAGGTAATATAGAAATTTTAAATCTGTCAAATAAATATAAGTCAATAAGCTCTACTCAAATAAGGACTTATATAGATGACAATAAGGATATTTCAAGTTTGATAGATCCATTGTCTCAAAAATATATTTATGAAAACGGATTTTATCAGAGAGAACCTATGGATAAAAATCAATTTACCGCCGCAGAGTTAGAAGTTGAAGTATTAGAAGATATTAATACTAATCTGCTTGAGGTTCTTCAAAAGGAATTCTCATTAAATAAAAAGGTATCAGCTGATATATCTTCTGTTTTTTCAAATGATTCCTCAAGGATACTTCTACTTAAAGAAACCGGTAAAAAGAAAATGGTTGGAGTATCGGTATTCCACTGGGTCAGAACAGATAATATCTTCAGCGAAATAAGAAATGTGGCGCTCTCCCAGCATATAAGAGAAAACACCTCAGGAAGAATTATTTCATTAGATGCTCTTATTGTAAAGGACTCTGATAAATCAAACTACCATGAACAGATTTTGCTCTCTGAAACTCTTGCTTTTTCTCTATCAAGAGACTATCAGTTTGCCCTGTGCAGCCTGAAAGAAAAAATGCATTCTCAAAGCTTAAAAGAACATCTAAGGCTTTTTGGATTTAAAAGCATAGATAGCCAGGAGCCATCAGGAGAACTATGGTTAGTTAATATGAGCACCCCCTGCGTCATAAACTATGATTTAGAAAACTTTATAAAAGAACCCTTTAAAAGCAGCGTAAAAATAAAGCAATCCATACAAAAATCCAGAAAAAAACTTCAGGAATCTCTCTGCAGGCTTTATCCAGGTGAATTAGTACTTCCCATAGATAATTCTATGCTTCATAATGGACTTATTAAAAAAATCTGCAGGTTAAATAAAGTTCCTGAAATAGCTGTTGAAATTTCAAATTACGGAAAGGCCAATTTCCGAAGTAAAACTGGAAATATAAATATAGGTGACAAGTCCAAAACACTGGGAGATCTTATGTGCGTACCTTACGGTGATATATTGGACAGATACGTGATTCCAAACACTATAACTAAGTCACTACACACCGAAAAGTATTTCAATGCTTCAATGGAAGGCTTTAAAATCGACTCTTTTCCATATTTCTTAAGCCTTGAAAATCAGATAAGGATGATTAAGTCATTTAATAAATCCGTAATACTTGTAGATACTATTCTCCATAAGGGATATAGGATGAAGGCCTTAGATCATTATTTAAAAAAGAGTCCATTAATATAGAAAAGATAGTAGTTGGAATTCTATCTGCAAGAGGAAGGGATTTGATGCAGTATCAGAACAGAGAGGTAGAGGCTGTATACTTTATACCCAGGCTGCGATTATGGTTTAACGAAAGTTCTATGTATCCATTTATTGGAGGAGATTCATTATGGAGAGGTAGGATTCCTGAAAGAAATCTTATACCTTCTATAAATTTGATTTTACCATATACCTCTCCAGCTTTCATAAGGGATTCCAACAAAGAAGCCATATTAGAGCTTTCTAAAACTTGTATAGAAAACTCTATAAATATTTTATCTTCTTTAGAAACCCTATTTCATAAAATAAATGAAAGAAACTTATCCTTAATCTCACTGGGTCAGGTTATTACAACTCCAAGATATCCTGATCACGGAAAGGATATTATATACGATTTAAACCTTACACCTACCCACTATTTAAAAAATGACTTAGAGCTATTAAGCAGACTAAGCAGTATTATAAGGAGCTGACCTATGTATTATTATAAAATAAATGAAAATATCCTTATATCGGAAGATATTATCCCCAATTATAAAAAATTAAAAGAAGAAGAAATTAAAGCCCCACAGGGAAATATATTTTTTGCCATGAAAAAGCCTCCCTTACTTTATAGGAGCATATTTAAGATATACGATGAAGATATTTTAAACTATTCATCTGAAGGGGTAGAATTATTAAACAGGAACAATAATCACTTAAAAAATTATCCTAAGTGGATTTATAATGCCATGGAAAAGGGGGATGCTTATTTTATAAACACCGGTTATCCCCTGTGGATGGATTTCATTAAGGATGATAATACTAAGAAATCGAGATACGATATTAATGTTATAGGACTAGGTGATGTAGGGGGAATACTGTCTTCTGGATTAAAACTTCTGGGGGAAGGTGTAATTGGTTCCATTGGGCTTTACGATAGGAATGAAAACAAAGTTATAAGATGGAAAAACGAAATTTCTTCAATAATAGACATCAATGAAACCGAAGATATTAAAGTTAAGGCATTGAATGAAGATGAAATTTTCAACTGTGATGTTCTGGTTTTCTGCGTGTCTGTAGGTGTTCCTGAAATAAATGCTTCAGTGAATGATGTACGTATGGTACAATTTCAGGGCAATAAAGACATAATTTCTCATTATGCCAAAGAAGCCAGAATCAGAAATTTCTCAGGTATCTTTGCTGTGGTATCAGATCCAGTAGATTTATTATGCAAAGCTGTATTTTTAGAAAGCAATAAAGATTTAAATGGGAACTATGATTTTAAAGGAATTCCATCACACAGAATAAGGGGCTATGGGCTGGGAGTTATGAATGCCAGGGCAAAATATTATTCAGAAAGTCATGGAATTTATTCTAATTATGATAAGGAAGGCAGAGTCTTTGGCCCTCATGGCGAGGGACTAATAGCAGCTAACAGTATATCAAATTATAACAGCAGTCTTTCAGAAGCTATAACTTCACTGACTAAGAATGCAAATTTAGAGGTGAGGGCTTCCGGTTTTAAGCCCTATATCGCTCCTGCTTTATCTTCGGGGGCTATTTCAATAATTGCAACTTTGAAGGAAGATTGGCACTATGCATCCACCTTTCTAGGAGGCATTTTCATGGGAACAAGATGCAGATATAATGAGGCTTATGGTACCATATTAGAGAAATATAATCTTCCTCAGAAGCTTTTTAAAAAGCTGAAGGAAACTGAAGCCTATCTCCATAATTTATATTAGAAATTTTAAAGAAACAACTACAGATTATGCATCATAGATTCTATCCCCATAGTTTATTCCAATTTCCCTATTACAGCTTAATATAATAATATAGCCCTATAATCCGCATAATTATTACCAAAATTAAAACTCTTAACAGAAGATAAATTTCAAACTATGAGCATCTCTGCTATAATAGTTTATAAAATTACTAGTTAAGTTTTTTAACCTACTATAGGATAAAATTAAATGAGGTGATACATATGGACTATAAAGTAGAACTGCATGCTCATTCCACCGCTTCAGACGGCTCCTCTACTCCCTCAGAATTAGCCGCTCTGGCCTATTCAAATAAAATTCAGTATTTGGCTTTAACGGATCATGATACTACTGATGGTGTAAAAGAAGCTATGGAAAGAGGACGCCTCCTTGGCATAGAAGTAATACCCGGTATTGAGCTCTCCACAATATATAATAACGAAAGCATACATGTATTAGGGTATTTTAAGGATAGCAGCTACCAAGATAAAGATTTTCAGAGCTTTTTAAAGGAAATGCAGGATTACAGAATATATAGAGCAAAAAAAATTATAGACAATCTTAAGGAATTTTTTAATATTAAGCTTGATTATGATGAAGTATTTAAAAAAGCACGAGGGGTAATTGCTCGTCCTCATATTGCAAGAGCTATAATAGACGCCGGCTATAGCTACTCTTGGGAATATATATTTAATAATATTATAAGCAAGGATTCTCCTGCCTATGTTCACAACAAAAACCTTTCTTTGAAAGATGGAATTAATATGTTAAAAGCATTAAATGCTTTAGTAGTCCTTGCTCATCCTGTACTTATTAAAAACTCTCCCTTCCAGGATATAGCTTTATCCGGTTTCCATGGAATAGAAGCAAATTACTATCAAAACACTTCAGAAGACACAAGAAACTTCATTGAGTTCAGCAAAAAAAATAATCTTCTTATATGCGGCGGGTCAGATTTCCACGGTAATGGAAAAGGAGATAAAAAACATGGTTATATAGGAGAGATTTCTCCCAATCAGGATGATATAAAGAGTTTCTTAAAGGCCTTGAATTTAATTTAATAAAAAAAATCCGGAATAAAAAATTATATTCCGGATTTTTTATTTACTATTCTTCTATCAAGAATGCATGATACCCCTTCATGGTTTCGTATATGTCCGCTTTGCTTGCTACTTCCCAAGGAGCATGCATATTATGAAGGGCAACACCGCAGTCTATAACTTCCATGCCGTATTGAGCAAGTATATAAGCTATAGTTCCTCCGCCTCCCTGATCCACCTTTCCAAGTTCAGAAGTCTGCCATACTATACCATGCTTGTCCATAATTCTTCTGATTTCAGCCATGAACTCAGCATTGGCGTCATTACAGCCTGACTTTCCTCTTGCTCCGGTATATTTATTAAACACTATACCTCTGCCGAAATAAGCAGCATTTTTCTTCTCCATAACTGAAGGATAATTAGGATCAAAAGCTGCGCTGACATCTGAGGATAGCATTTTAGAATTAGCCAGGCATCTTCTTAATTTAAGCTCGCTGCTGTTGCCTAATCGGTCCATAATTTCAGCCACAGTATTTTCAAAGAACCTTGACTGCATACCTGTAGCCCCAACGCTTCCTATTTCTTCTTTATCTACAAATATAGATACTAAGGTTTTCTTAGATGGCTTTGCATCTATGATAGCTTCAAATGAGGTATAAGCACAGATTCTGTCATCATGTCCATAAGCCATAATCATGCTTCTGTCCAAACCGTAATCCCTTGCTTTTCCTGCAGGTACTACTTCAAGCTCTGCAGATATGAAATCATCTTCTACAATGTCATACTTTTCATTAAGAAGCTTTAATATATTATATTTTACTTTTTCTTTTACATCCTTATCTTTTATAGGCATACTTCCAACCAATATATTAAGGTCTTCCCCTTCTACTACCACGCTTCCTTTTTTGGTAAGCTGATCTTGAGATAGATGGACCAATAAATCAGATACACCTATAACAGGATCATTTTCGTCCTCTCCTATTACTACCTTTAGAACTGTTCCATCTTTTTTAGCTATTACTCCATGAATAGCAAGAGGAATAGTAACCCACTGATATTTCTTTACTCCGCCGTAATAATGAGTTTCCATTAATGCAAGATCAGAGTCTTCATACAAAGGATTCTGTTTTAAATCCAGCCTAGGTGAGTCTATATGAGATCCCAATATTCTCATACCATTCTCCATGTCCTCAGAGCCTATTATAAACATAATCAAGCCTTTTCCTTTATTATTAGCATAAACCTTATCCCCTGGTTTTAGAGTCTCTTTGTTATTGATAGTTTTCTGAAGGTTTTTAAACCCATTTTCCTCTGCAAGTTTTATAAATTCATCTACACATTCTCTCTCAGTTTTACAAGCTGACATAAAAGCTTTGTATCTTTCCCCTAATTGAAATACTTCCTTTACCTGTTCGTCAGTGTAATTTTCCCAAGCATTTACTGTTTTCTTTGTAAGCTCAATACTCATTTTACCCCTCCTTTTAGTCATAATATAATTCTACAATATTTATAAATCCTTTACAAATAAAAAAATAAGACTTAAGGTTATTCCCTTAAGCCTTAATCTAATTCTCTCATTAATTTTTCCATTCTCTGATCTATTATATCTACCGGAGAAATATCAGACATTAAGCTGTATCTATAGTTAGCCGCTGCTGCTTCAATTATTACCGCAACGTTTCTTCCCGGTCTGATTGGTACTGTAATCTTTTTAACCTTAACATTTAATATATCTACATAGTCATTGTTTAAGCCAAGCCTGTCATAGCTTCCATCATCTTTCCAGTGCTCAAGGTGTACCACCAACGTTATAGTCTTATTAGGCAGTACAGAGCTTAGCCCATATAATGCAGATACATCTATTATTCCCATACCTCTCACTTCAAGCATACCAAAGGTAATCTCAGGGGCTATACCCTTCAGTACCCCGTCAATCTCTCTAA
This sequence comes from Clostridium polynesiense, assembly GCF_000820705.1. GTDB lineage: Bacteria > Bacillota > Clostridia > Clostridiales > Clostridiaceae > Clostridium_AA > Clostridium_AA polynesiense. The sequence goes on from NZ_CCXI01000080.1 coordinate 19,299, forward strand.
TATCTACTGCATCATCTGCAACTATTCTATGTCCTCTTTTAATCAGTTCCAGCGCTGTTTCACTTTTACCTATACCACTTTCTCCGGTGATAAGCATTCCTATACCGTAAACATCTACCAAAACACCATGAAGCCTTGTTTCCGGAGCCATTTTATCAGCGAGATAAATTGTCAGTTTACTGATAAATTTTGTTGTAATCATATTAGTTCTTAAAACCCATGTGTTATTCTTTACAGCATTTTCAATCACATCGCTATGAGGCTCCAGTCCACGAGTTATAATTAAACAACTGGTTTTAAATGAAAAAAACTTTGTTAGCCTTTTTCTTCTAATTTCAGGAGTCATATCATCAATGAAGCTCCATTCAGCTTTACCTATAACTTGAATTCTTTCAGGGGCATAATAATTATAAAAACCCGCTAGCTGAAGACCAGGTCTATTTATATCCGAAACAGTAATAGTTATGCCTTTTTCACCTTGAACTAACACCTCAAAATCAAAGTCCTTTATTAACTTTTCCACAGTTACTGTCATTATAATCTTCCCCTTCTACTACTAATTTGAGCCTTTTCTTTCTATCCCATTAAGTTGAGATCTTAAATTGGTCTTAACCCTTTCTATGTAGATTTTTCTAAGGCTCTGCTGTTCCTCCAGCTCTTCTTTTGTTAATCCTTCTTCTTTACTCTTCTTATAAAGGAAATTTATTCTTTCAGTTAATTTTTCTATCTCCATTTTATACTCTCCTTATTTTCCAAATCAAGCATTATTGTAACTTTCTAACTATTATATATCATATCTATAAAAATTTATATTATTTTTTGATAGTTTTCGCCAATTTAATATATTTCCTAGTCAGTTAATTCAACACCTTAAGCCAATTACCATATTTTTACATTTATATAAATAACAACTTATTTATTGTATTATAGAAATTTTTATACTTTTATGTAGTAAATTGACGTGGAAAAACTTTTTATTTTATTGGTAACTTTTGTTAAAATATATGTACAGAATTAATCTTCACAGGATAAAAACGGAGGTAACATATGAATATAAATTTTTTAAAATTTAAAATAAAAACAGTTAGAAAATTGATGTATTTACTTTTAGAATTTTTAAAGCCTTCCAATAAATATGTCGTAGTATGCAGTCAAATTTTGGACAAGCTCATTGTTGAATATCAGATGTTATCTATAAGCATTAATCATAAAAAATACGTCCATCAAAGGATTATCTCAAAAAAATATAAGATAAAACGACTTCGAAGGGTATCCTAGTCTCTTAATTTCTAAAATGTAAATTAATGTCACCACCCCTGGGGTGCTTCCATTTAATAGCATAAAAATTGCCTCACATAAGTGAGGCAATTAAATTTGCTTTTATTTATCCCAACATGCCGTCACGCCCATAAATTCATACCTGCACTTCGCAGGTGGGTTTCTCTCATCCTACTTCTGCCTACTGCATCAAAGCTATGTGCAGCCTGACATCCATAGAAATGTCGAAAATCCCGTATCAATTCTGTAGGTTGAATACTATAAGCTTCGCGGACATCTCAGGATTTATATTATTATTATAACATAAATTCTTATAATTTCAAGTTAACAACTACAATCCAATTTCTTCTAGAATACTTTCTATATCCAGTTCATCTTTTTCTGAAAATGCTATTATAAATTCATTATAATCATAATTATTTATATCTATATCATAAGCTACAAATTGAGCATTAACTTCAAATTCTTCCATAGCTTCTTCAATAGTCTGACCAGCATTATCCACTGCCAAATCGCTTAAGTATGGTAAAAAGAATTCAGAATACCATTCTTCGCTTTCTGCCTCATAATCGCTTTCATCTGAAGAATAAGCTTTGGCAGCTTTAATTTCATCTTCATCAAAGTCATAGAAAGCTCTTAAAAGCAAAGCTTCACCCTTATATTCAATTTCTTCTACCTCTGAAAAATCATTATCCAATAAATATTGTTTTATTTCATTTATATCCATAATTACACTAATCTAAAATGATTAGTTCCACCTCCTAAAAATTAGTCTTTTTTGTATAGTAAATTTTTATATTCCTTCTTTACATTATTAAACTCCTCATCATCTTCCACTAAATTGTACTCTATACCGCTCTCTTTATTATCAACTCTGAATACATATGCATCATCTTCAGAGCCCTCTAGTGGAGCAAGTATAAGGTATTCCATCTCCTCTAAATATATCCTTGCCACTGCCTCAAGTTCAACTAAATTTCCCTCTTCATCTTTAAACTTCATAATCTCTCTATCATCCACTAAGCTTTCTTCCTTTCAATAAATGCTATTTGTTTATGATATTACCATAAATTATATATGTTTTTCAACAACATATATTCAGCTTTCATCTTATAATTAACTATAATTTCAAAAATTATATTGATATAATATCATTAACTTTTAGCTATACCTAATTCTAACTTCAATATCAGATAAAAAAAAGAGGTGACCCCGGCATAACTAAAATTCTCTGCCGGGTATCATCTCCTTCTATTATTTAACCAAAGCAATAAATTTATTTACAAATTCATCTGCATTTTTATAATCCTCTTCTGAGGGAACAAATGCAAATTTAAATCCTGGCTCTACTGTTTTAAGCTTCAAGCTCTTCATTCTTTCTGTAAGCATAGGAACTCCTTCGCCGGTCCAACCATAAGAACCGAAAGCCCCACAGGCTTTACCTCTATTAATTATAGGACTTACAAGGCTTAATAAATCCCATGCAGGTTTTACAGCATCCTGATTTATGGTTGGAGATCCTATTAGGAAACCGCTGCTTTTTTCAATTAATTGCGCAGCTTCTGAAATATTCATAGAAGTTATTTCATGAACTTCAGCTTTAATTCCATTATCACTAATTCTTTTTCCAAGGTACTCAGCTACTTTTTCGGTGTTGCCATAGGCAGAAATATAAAATATTTGAATATTTTTTTCTGCTTTTTCTTCTGTAGCCCAGTTTCTGTATAAATCAAGATATTTATCAACATCATTTACATGTACAGGTCCGTGGCTTGGTGCCATTATTTCTATTTCTTTATCTTTAATTTTTTCTAAAGCTGATAAAACGAATTTTTTAAATGGTCCCATTATAACATCAAAGTAATATTTCATTTCTTCATAATAGTCGTCGCTGAAATTATCATCAATTTGTTTTTCCGGGCAGTAGTGACAACCTGTAAAATCGCAGGTAAACATAACCTTTTTATTTTCTATATAAGTAAAAATCGTATCAGGCCAATGAAGATTTGGAGCGCTTATAAAGCTTAATTCATTTTTACCTAGTGATAATTTTTCTCCTGCTAACTCATATTTAAAATCTGTATTTAATATATTTTTTAAATAATTTATTGCAGCTCTTGATCCAATTACTGTTGCCTGAGGATAGTCCTTTATAAGTTCAATCAAAGAACCGCTGTGATCCAATTCTGTATGCTGCACTATAATATAGTCAATAGCTCTATCTCCAATCACTTCTTTGATATTTTCTTTAAATTCCTGGTAAAACCTGTCTTTTACAGTATCTATAACAGCAATCTTATCATCCTTAATTAAATAGGAGTTATAAGTAGTTCCTTTTTTTGTTTCCATTATAATATCAAATATCCTTAATTCAGAATCCTTAACACCGATCCAATAAATATCATCCTTAAGCTTTTTTACTGTCATATTATCACCTCTTAAGATATTCTTAGTAATTTTTTTATAATTACCGTTAATATTTTAACATAAAGTAAACACCATTCCAACTTTTATCTATAAAAGCATTTTATCTTATTAAATCTTTTATTAATGTAGAAGGGGATTTCTTATAAACAATATATTCTTCATGGAGAGCTCTGGTAAGAGCAACATATAAAAGTCGGGTATCCTGAGGATTCATATCGTAAACCCCCTCGCTGCAATGGTATATTACCGTACAATCAAACTCCAGTCCTTTTGTCATATAGGAGGGAATTATCATATTAGACATATCAATATCCTTATCCTTCTCTCCTATTATTCCCCAATTATATCTGCTGTATTTATTTAAATTATCCCTTATATTCCTGCAGTCTTTTTGATTTTTGCATATTACCGCAGTACTGTTTTTTCCAGCCTTATGAAGATTGCTTACAATATTATCTATTAACTCTGACAAATCACTGTAGTTTGTAAATTTAATAAACTCAGGCTCTTTTCCATGTCGTAAAACCGGAACCGCAGGTTTAATGTCTGAATCTTGAAGTTTAAGCACCTTATTAGCAAGATTTATAACTTCAACTGTAGATCTATAGCTCTGGGTAAGAGGCATAAAGGATGCATTGTTTTTAAATACCTCTTTCATAACCTTATCCCAGGAATTTATTCCCTTGTAGTAATAAATTCCCTGACCGATATCCCCTACAATAGTCATTGAATCTAGGTGAGTAAAGGCTCTTATTACGTCCAATTCAAATAAGCTGTAATCCTGAGCTTCATCTATTACGATATGAGAATATTTGTTTTCATCCTCTATCCCCTGGATAACTATTTTAAGATACAGCATTGCACACAAATCTTCGCTGTCAATATATCCGGAGTTAATGTTGTCATTGAAGCTTTTTTTCATATATTCCGCTAGTACTTTTGGAATTTTTCCTGAGGTTGCCTCCATAAATAAATCTTCGTCATTAAAAAAGCTGCTATATAAATCTATGATGTTTATATTTCCCCAATTTATAAAATAATCATCAAAATTCTTTAAAGTCTTATCTTTAATAGCCTTTTTAACAGAATCCCTCTCATCATATAACTCTATAAGTCTTTTTCTTCTTTCAATTCCGTCTTCCATGGTTTTCTTTGTGCGGGCTATAAGATATTCATATTGAAAATCGCTTTTATCCTGTAATTCCTTTATCCTGCCCTCTAGCTTAGTCTTTAGATACCTCTTTATCTCATCTTTTCTCTTCTTTATAGGCAAGTGACTTAAATCCTTTAAAAATAATCTGTTGATTTCTTTTCCTTCAAAGATGATACTGCTTTCAAAGGTCATATCTTTAATGAATCCTAGATTTCTTTCAGTTATTCTTACCACTCTATTCATTATTTCTTTATAAGCTAAAGACCCCTTTATCCTGCTGGTATTGATAATATACTTATAATCATCCATACTGCTGTCCTCAAGTAATCCAGCAAGCTTTTTATCTTTGGAAAGTATCCTGTATTTGATTTTCAGCACATCTTTAGCCAAGTTTTCCAGGGTAGACTGCTTAACACTCTCCACTCCTAAGCTTGGGAGCACTTCAGATATATAATCTAAAAAAATCATATTAGGTGCTATTACTAATATATCTTTACCTGATATGTTTTCTTTATATCTATATAATAAATAAGCTAATCTGTGGAGAGCTACAGTAGTTTTTCCAGAACCTGCTGAACCCTGTACTATAATCGGAATGTTTTTTTCTGCCCTTATAATTTCATTCTGCTCTTTTTGTATAGTTGCTACTACATCCTTCAGTTTTTTACCGGTACTTTCCTGGAGATTTATCCTTAGAAATTCATCTACTAAAGCCTCCTCCCCAGTATTTGATTTTATTATTATTTCATTTATTCCCTCGTCAAAAATATCCTGAATCTCGCCTTCTTTAAAAAGAAACTTTCTCTTTAAGGTAAGTTCTCCGCTTATGATTCCGTAGGGTGCTTTATAATAAGCTTCACCTCGAGTTCCGCTATAGTATAAATCCGCTATGGGAGCTCTCCAGTCAATAACCTTTTCCTCTCCTGTATCCTCATCACCTAATGAAAACTTACCTATATAAAGACTTTCTACGCTGTGTCTGTATTCTCTAAAATCAATCCTTGCAAAATAGGGTTGTGGAAATACCTCATTATAATTAATATAATTTTTTTCTGTTATGTTATATATGTTGGTTATAGTTTCAAGTTCCTCATTATAGCTTCCTCTTGAAGCTTTCTTAAGTTCTTTAAGCCTTTTTCCCAGATTCTCTCTATACTTATTAATGGATACTATTTTATTGCTTAACCATTGCCTTAACACAATTAAATTGTTTTTTTCCTCTAAAATGTTTTTTTGCTTCGAATCCATATGCTTCACCCCGCAACCTTTAAATATAGCATAGGATATAATTATAAAATTTCCCTAAAAATATGTCAATTAAACCTCTACTATGTACATATACTTTACTATACGGCTTAAAAATAAATAATTTGAAGGTGATAAAATGAATATTATTATTACTGGAGCTCATGGTAATCTAGGATCTTATATGGCAGATTATTTCTCCAGACTTAATAATGTAATAGCTCTGGGAAGAAAAAATCTTAATATAGTTGAAAAAGATAATGTATTTAATACCATAAAAATGATGCACCCTGATTTAGTTATTCATAACGCCTCCATTAATGATATGGATCAATGTGAAGGGGATGAAAATTTAGCCTATACTGTAAACACTATAGGTTCATTAAATATAGCTTATGTGTGTTCTCACCTCAATATCCCTTTGGTTTTTCTATCCTCCAGTTATGTATTTAACGGCAAAAAAAATAAACCTTACTATGAAACTGATTTTTGCGATCCTATAAATACTTTTGGTAAAACCAAATTAGCTGCGGAAAAACTCATAAGGACTATATGTAAAAAATACTTCATCATCCGTACTTCATGGGTATTTGGAGGAAGTATGTGTTATATAAATAAAGCTCTTAACAATAAATCCAAAATAATTATGAGCAGCTCAGAAATATTAAATCCTACCTATATAAAGGATTTATGCAGTTGTATTGAAGTAATCATAAAAACTGATTTTTATGGTGTATATAACTGTGTTAATTCCAATTACGCTACAAAAAAAGATGTGCTTCAATATGCATTTGAAATTGCAGGAATTGATAAAAAGGTTATGGACTTACCTGAAAATTATTTAGATAACTCTCCTCCAAGACCAAAATATACACCTTTAAATACCTCTCTCATAAATAACTGCTTTAACCTTTCCATGCCCTCCTGGCAGGAAAGAGTAGAGGAATACTGCAGATTCAGTCCTCATTATAAATATATAAATCAATAAATAAAGCTTCCCTAAGGGAAGCTTTATTTATTGATAGAAACATTCTCATAGAATTTTTTTCCTGTAGCTTTATCTAAAGCATTGGATAATATATAGGTAATGGTGCCGTCTACTCCATGATGCACAACAGTTCCTAAAGCTACTACCACTAGAAGTTTATATAAGTCAAAACCATACCAGGGAAGCACGGATAATAGCTCCAGTCCTCCATGTATAGGTGCTGTTATAGCAATAATACTTATAAAATTTACTCCTTTTTTAAATAGTTTTGCCCCTACAAATCCTACTACTATATGGGTTGCTGCTCTTGCTACAATCCATGGCGCACTTCCTGCTATAAAAAATCCAACCGTGGATCCTATTCCAACTATTACAGCAGAAAAAGGTGAAATCATCATTGATAAAAACAGCGGTAAATGTGATAAAATTGTTGCTGAAAAAGGACCTATCTCGATCCTTAAGAATCTGAACTGAATAGGTATTATTATTGATATTGCAATTAGTAATGATGAATAAGTCAGTAATTTAATGTTTTTGTTTTTCATATTATCCCCCTTGTATACTGGTGTATATACATCAGTATACATCAGAGCAACCAATATGTAAATATAATAAGTTAGAAAAGAGAGCTATGGGTATCCATAACTCTCTTTTCTAATTGCTGATTTCAATACTTCCATTATTATTTAGTATGGTAAAATTAGCCGGACCTTCTCCTAACTTTTCCTTTATACTGCTTCCGCTTTCAGATTTATTTATACTTAAAGGAAAATCTGTTCTAATAATCCCTAACTTAGTTTTACAGTTAAAATCACCCTGTTGATTTTCGGGAAGTATCACTGAAACCTTTCCTAAATTGCTTGTTATTCTTAGACTGTTATTAAATATTTCATTAGAAATAAATTCAACAGTTCCATTATCATTATTAATAATAACTTCTCCTTTTAAATCTTCGGTATTAATAGATCCAAACTTACCGTAGAGTTCTGATTTACCTTCAATGTTTTCCGCATAGATTTTTCCATTGCTGTTTTCTATCTTTACATTTCCTATAACCTGAATACAATCTGTAGCACCAAATTTATTATCGATATTTACATTTCCTTTTATATTTTCTACAGATACCTTACCGGCATAGCTTAGGATATTGATATTCGAAGAAAGATTAACCACATTAGTTTCCCCGTAATTATTATGAATTTCTAATGCTATATTTTCAGGTACCTTTATAACATAATCTACCGAGACATTTTGAACCTCATGCTTTGGAAAATCCATAAAATGTTTGATATTTAAAACCTTACTGTCTTCTATTATTATCACCTTTTCAGATTTCTCTTTAGCTATATCTAAATTATCAGTTTTAAACTTAACAACAGCATTTATAGTTATTTTATTATCCTTTACAGATTCAACAAAAACCCTTCCAACAGCGTCATTAATCTTTAATTTTTCTCTGCCCTTTGCATCAAACACGTATTCTTTATTAAAAGAAGTGTTGTATTTAAATGAGCTTCCTATTTCATTTTCAAAAAAATTCAAACCATAATATATTCCCTTGTTTACTATCTGAGCTCCTGCCATAAACAGCAGAATTAAAACTATAAAGGTTATGCTCACTCCATCAAACTTTACCTTAGTATTTTCATTTTTAGGCATTAAAGAGTATATTAGAATCTCTATTCCCAGCATAATTAAAATTAACGGCCACCACTTAAATAATGAGCTTAATAGAGAAATTCCTGTAGCAGAGGAATAAATCCATAGTATGCCAATTAGTATTAATAAAACACCAAGAGATATACTCCCCACCTTCCACTGACGCATTTTGTTTACACCTTCTTTCTTATTTTATTGGATAAAATCAATTTTACACCAATAAATATTAAAAGCATTGACATTATTCCTTCTCTTAAATAAGAATAAAACTGTCTTAATAATCTTGTATCAATAAATTCTATTGCAATCCTATTACCTATTATGAAGATTCCACATAGTATGAAAATAATTCCGATATAAAGCATATAAGAGTTTTTAAAAACTGAAACAGCTTTCTCTGAGTTGTCTTTTCTTTCATAGTTTCTTCCATATTCTGATATATTAATTATACTATATAGTATTACAAGCACCAATATAAGTGAAAATAGGGGCAAAGGAATGATAGAATTAATTAAATAAATCAAGAAAAACAAGGATAGAATTCTGCAGCCTTTTTCCTTATCCTCCATATATATGTGTCCAAGACCCGGTACCAAGCACAGAATTAATGCTAAGGTCTTTTTATTTTCTCCTGAATGCAAGTCTTCACTGTTATACTCTTTACCTGCATCTATTATGCCTTTTATCCTAAAAACATCATAAATGGAATAAATCCACAGTACCGCTGTGGCAAAAAATACTATTTCACTATAATTCGTTCCTGTATTGCCGTAATAATAAGCAGGATAATATGAGCTTGTAAGATTTGCAATAAGCAGATATCCGATAAATGAAAATAAAAATAATAGTCCCCTAGTTGAATTTCCTAAATACAGGTGTCCTGCACCGGGAATCATTGATAATATTAAAGTTTTAAATTTACTTTTATGCATAAATAACTCTCTCCTCTATATAATTTTTCTATGCAATATAATCCTATGTCATAAACCTTAAGAATTATTAAATATATATCTTAATTATTTCTTAATAAATATATATTCCTTTTAAATTTGAAAACCAGATTCCGTTATATTTTCAGAAAAAAAGCTGATGCAACCCTACATCTAAGGTTTTTGCATCAGCTTTTTTAATTGCCATTATACTTTGCTTATATTTAAAAGAAGCATTTTCAATATAAACAAATCCTTATGCATATTCTTTTTATTCGTATAAATGTAGATATAAGAAGCATTTCCATTATCTAAATATCCGTAAAGCATATCTACTCCTCTATCTTTTTCCGACTCTATTCTATATATTCTGCATTTACCTAAAACCGTATTTATTTCTTCTACAAAGGTATCCTGAGAAAATATCAAATTAGAATTTTCCAGAAAGAAACCCCCGGTTAAAACTTCCCCTTTATAGAATCTTATGTGATTGCTTTGCTCATTATATTTTTCTGCAGTCCAATCTCTTGGAAGCTCCATAGAGTATGTATAATCCTTAATCTTAAATTTATAAGAATTGTTATCTGCAGCAGATGCTTTTACATTGAATATTAATATAAGAATAAAAGTAGTAGCGATAATTTTATTTATTTTCACTTTTATCATCCCTTCTATATTCATAGAAGTAGTATTTACATATTTAAGAAAAATAATACAAAAAAGCTGCTGCAGTGCAGTAGCTTTTTTTGTATTATTTTGAATTAATTTTATAAGGTGCTAAGGATCTTCTGAAAGCACTATAATCAAACTCTTTAGGATTAGGGGTTTTATCATCAAATATAAATTCTTTAAGTATTTTAGAATTTTGCTCCTTATCCATAATAAAAACCCATCCTTTATTAGTGTATTCTCCTCCCCATGTAAGCTGCTCTACAGGTATGGACAGACTCTCAATATTAGAATTATTAATAGAGTAAGCGGTATAAGCAAGATTTAATATAGTTGTCATACCGAGGTTAGTCTTTACATAGGGTAAAGTGGATGATAATATTTTAGGAAACTTCAAAGGGCTGGTTTCTTTCAGCTTATCTACAAGTCTTGAAACTACCATTCTCTGACGGTTATCCCTTTCAGCAGTGGTTCCATTACCTACTTTTCTTATTCTGGAGAAACTTAAACTCTGAGACCCATTTAGATGCTGATATCCAGGATTTTTAATAAAGTCCGCTTCACTGCCTCCGGCATCCAATATAAACTTGTTAAGCTCATTTATTTCATTAGCCTTTACTTCAACATCGATTCCGCCAAGAGTATCAATAATACTTTTAAAGCCTTCAAAGTTAACTATCACATAATTATCTATTTTAAGCTTAAAATTATTTTCTATTGTTTTTTCCAGAAGCTGAGGTCCCCCATAAGCAAAGGCAGCATTAATTTTTTGCTCAGAGTGTCCTGGAATCTTTACATATGAATCTCTCTGAATAGATGTAGTTTTGATCTTCTTATGAACATTGTCAATAGTAAGAATCATTATGCTGTCTGCTCTTGAAACATTCTCCCCCGGTCTTGCATCACTTCCTATAAGAAGTATATTTGTTATACCTTTTACTTCATCAAGATGAAGTTCTTCCTCCTTTGTATTCCCTGTTCCAAAATTATATTCAGGCTCTTTTCCTACATGCGAACCCCTATAAAAAGAATAAATATAGTATCCTACAAAAGATATAATAAATAATACAATGGACATTAAGCTTATTAATATAATTTTTTTCTTACTCATATGGATTGCTCGCTTTCTTTAACTTTTATGATACAAATTTAATAATACTCTAGTTTTATTAAATTTTCAATTGATAAATCACTCTTTACATAAATAATATACGAAAATTAATTTGAAAAATTCCGATAAAAATTCTCTTTAAAAAATCATAAAAGCTGCCTTAGGCAGCTTTTATGATTTTTCTTCAATGAGGGTTTTAACTTTCATAAGTCTTGTTAAAGCCCCTCTTTCATTTTCATCCATCTTCATTCGGATATATTTTATGGTTTCCTCAAGCTGAGGAATAGTCATGTATTCTAATGCATTAACCCTTCTTCTGGTCTTTTCAATTTCATCAGACATTAACTGACAGGCTTTCTCAACTTCTGCCAATTCCAAAAGCCTTGGTAGAATATCGTAAAGCTTTCTGATAGCATCATCTAAATCAGAGGAGGTATTAGCAAATCCATAAGGATAGATACTTCCCTCATCACCTTCAAGTTTTCTTATGAAATTCATTACCGGAACATTAACACTCATTATATTTTTCTTGGATACTTCCACGGTAATATGCTCTTTCGGCATAGCTATTGCTTCTTCTAGGAACTCAGAGCTCATTACAGCCCTAGCCATAACAAAATCTTTTAAAGAAGCCTGAAGCTCATCTTCAACGGATTTTCTCAATTTATTATTATGTTTTATCATACTAATAAACTGCCTCATAAGCTCATCCTGTTTATCTTTTAAAAGCTTATGACCCCTGGTAGCTGTGGCTAATCTTTTTTTAAGCCTTGTGAGTTCCATTCTAGTTGGATTCACATTTAGCTTTGCCATATTATTCTTCCTTTCCGCTTTCTGTTTCCAAATACTTTTCTAAATACTCATCACGTATTCTCTTAAGCTCAGTTCTGGGTAATATATTCAATAGCTTCCATCCAAGATTTAATGTTTCCTCTATAGTTCTGTTTGCAGTAAATCCTTGAGCAACATATTCTCTCTCAAAAGCTTCAGCAAATTCTGCATTTTTCTTGTCTGCATCTGAAAGAGCAGATTCTCCCAATATAGCAGCCAGTTCTTTAGCCTGTTTTCCCTGTGCATAGGAGGAAAAGAGCTGGTTCATAGTATCCGCATGATCTTCTCTGGTTTTTCCTTTTCCTATACCTTTATCCTTTAATCTGGATAGTGAAGGTAAAACATCTATTGGAGGCATTACACCTTTCTTGTAAAGCTCTCTGGATAATATTATCTGTCCCTCTGTAATATAACCGGTAAGGTCAGGAATAGGATGAGTCTTATCATCCTCAGGCATGGTCAGTATAGGTATCTGCGTAATAGAGCCTTCTTTCCCCTTTAATCTTCCTGCTCTTTCATAAAGAGTTGAAAGGTCAGTATAAAGATATCCAGGATATCCTCTTCTTCCGGGAACTTCTTTTCTAGCTGCTGAAACCTCACGAAGAGCCTCACAGTAGTTAGTTATATCTGTCATAATAACCAATACGTGCATTCCTTTTTCATAAGCCAGATACTCTGCTGCAGTTAACGCCATTCTGGGAGTAGCGATTCTTTCTATAGCAGGATCATTAGCCAGATTCATAAAAAGTACCGATCTGTCTATGGCTCCGGTTCTTGTAAAGTCATCTACGAAAAACTGAGCTTCTTCAAAAGTTATACCAATAGCAGCAAAAACAACAGCAAATTTCGAATCGGAATTAAGCACCCTGGCCTGCCTTGCTATTTGNGCTAGCAAGCTCAGCATGAGGAAGACCGGATCCGGAAAAC
>NZ_CCXI01000081.1 GCF_000820705.1 Clostridium polynesiense
ATTCTGCTGAAGATAGTCTTCTCTTAAGGATTTTGCAACTTCTAATTTTAGTCTGTCTGATTCGGATAATGCATCTATACCCACAAGCCTAGCAATTTCCTCTAAGTTAGCCTCTTCCTGTAATAATGCCATAGCTTCTGTGGTTAATTCTGTCCAATCCGAAGCTACTTCTTTATCCATCCATTCCCCAATTCTGTCAAGATACAGAGAATAAGAGTTTAACCAGTTAATGGATGGGAAGTGTCTTTTGTAAGCCAGCTGAGAATCCAATCCCCAGAAAACTTTAACAATTCTTAAAGTCGCCTGAGATACCGGCTCAGAAATATCTCCTCCTGGAGGTGATACAGCTCCTATAGCTGTTACAGCACCAACTCTTCCTTCTTCTCCTAGACAAACCACTTTACCTGCTCTTTCATAGAACTCTGCAAGCCTTGAACCTAAATATGCTGGATATCCTTCGTCTCCAGGCATTTCTTCAAGTCTTCCTGACATTTCTCTAAGAGCCTCTGCCCATCTTGAAGTGGAATCAGCCATAATTGCTACTGAATATCCCATATCTCTAAAGTATTCAGCAATGGTAATACCTGTATATATAGATGCTTCTCTAGCTGCCACGGGCATATTGGAGGTATTAGCTATTAGCACTGTCCTCTTCATTAAAGATTCCCCTGTTTTAGGATCTTTTAATTCAGGGAATTCGTTAAGAACGTCTGTCATTTCATTACCACGTTCTCCACATCCTACATATACAACTATTTCAGTATCTCCCCACTTTGCAATCTGATGCTGTACAACTGTTTTTCCAGCACCAAAAGGTCCGGGAACCGCTGCGGCACCTCCTTTTACTACAGGGAAGAATGTATCTATTACCCTTTGACCTGTAACCATAGGAGCTTCAGGGGTTAACTTAGTCTTATATGGTCTTCCGGTTCTAACTGGCCATTTCTGCAGCATCGATATTTCTTTTATTCCGCTGTCTGTAGAAACTGTACATACTATTTCTTCTATAGTAAAGCTTCCGCTCTTTATTTCCTTGACAACTCCGTTAATTCCCTGAGGAATCATAATCATATGTTTTACTACTGAGGTTTCCTGAACAGTACCTATCACAGTTCCAGGAGATACCTTATCTCCTTCCTTAAGTACAGCCTGGAAATCCCACTTTTTATCTCTGTTTAAAGATTTAACTTCAATCCCTTTTTTCAAAAAATTGCTTTGAGCCGCTTCCATATAAGCGTTTAAAGGTCTTTGAATTCCGTCAAACATGGATTCAATAAGTCCTGGTGCCAGCTCAACGCTTAAAGGTTCACCGGTGGTATATACTGGATCTCCCGGTCCTATTCCGGAAGTTTCTTCATATACCTGAATAGAGGCTTTGTCGCCTCTCATTTCAATTATTTCACCGATAAGACCCTGTGGTCCAACTTTACAAACGTCATATATATTAGCTTCATCCATCCCCTCTGCAACAACAAGAGGACCTGAAACTTTTATTATTTTACCGGTTTTCAATTTATCTAACCTACCTTCCTATAAAAACTATCAGTGAAGTTTAAAAAAATTATACAATCAAGTTTACTCTGCCAATATATTTACTCCTACAGCCTTTTCCACGTTGTCACTGATTCTCTGCATTCCAATATTTAGAGTGCCCTGATTGCTAGGAATTAAAATTACTGCAGGCAGCAGCTGTCTGTTATATCTTTCAATGGTTTCATCCAAGTCCTTTGCTACTTGTTCTGTAACAAAAATTACAGCATACCCTGTAAGAGCAAGCCTATCTATGGTCTTTCTAGCTTCCTCTGTTTCCACTACAGGAAAAACTTCTATACCTAGAGCTTTAAAAGCTAAAACAGAATCTTTATCTCCTACTACTCCAATCTTATGCATAATTATCACGCAGCCTTTCTCTAATAACCTCAGGAGGCACGTTATTTAATTTTCCAACCATTATTATTCTTATTAATTTTATTTCATTTTCTTTAGCGTAAAGATATGCAATAATAGGTTCTATTCCAAATGTAACGTATTTGGCTTTTTTCATAAAATCCATAAGAAAATTATCTATATTCTTTTCCAGCTTACCCAATGACCCGGTAATAGAGTATTCCTCAAGACCAGTTCTTATAATACTTTCATAATCAGTAAAGGATAACCTCCCTGATATATTTTCAACTGAATCTCCATATAGGTTATTTAATCTTTCGTTATCTAAATTACCGCTGGGTATAATAGTCTTGTTTAAAAATTCTCTGCTCTTATTTTGACCTTTTATTCTTAAAAGAGTCTTTATATTTGTAAGATCTATTAGCATTTTTAGATATTTTTCCAAGGACCTATCATCAATGGTTTTTACTAAATCATACATATGTTCAAAAAGATATCTGTCCAAAATAATATCTATATTCTGAGGATCCTTAGAAATGCTGTAATCCTCTAAAGCAGTTTCTAAAGCCCTGCGCATTGTAGGAGCTAAGTCCCTGTAATACTCAGAATCTAAATAAAATTTAAGCTTATTTGTATCTATTGTGCCTACCGGTATATATAGATATGATAAGTCTGTATCCAGTATCTTTTCTTTAATCATTACCTTTAAATTGTGATAATCATATTTCAAACTCATGAAATCTACCACTGACTTTACAGGAATCATATGATAAAACATATCATATACTCGAATCAGCTCATCTCTTAGGATAATCTCATAGTCTTCCGCTCTTTTTATATCGCTTAAATGCACTGCATATTCACTTTCCTGAAGTACCTTTAAAGCTTCCTTTGCTGAATCTGCATCGATCATCCTATCCAGCTTTGATTTATCCAAAAGTCTAGTTTCAAGAACTCTGAGTCGTGGGATTACCTGATTGAACAGCATCTTATCCATGGCTATCCCTCCTTATTCAAAAAGCACTTTAGCAATATCATACTCAAGTTCGTCCCTTAAACTTCTTACCAGAGCTTCAAAGGTATTATTTATGAGAACTCCGTTCTTTTCCAGAACAAATCCGCCTTTAAAATCTCTTCCCTCAGGGCTTAATTTGATATCTCCTTTTTTACCTATAGAAGTTAACTCTGAGTTAATTCTATTTATGATTTCAGGCTGTAACTCGTCTAAATGAAGCTTTTCTTTTACCATTTCTACAAAGTTGCTTCCTGATTTCTTTTTCTTACTCTCAGATAAGGAGTTTAAGTAGCTGCTGCTTAAAATCAACGTTTCATCTCCTGAGATGTCCATTGTCTTAATTCTTTCCACTAAATAATCATTAAAAGCTTCTATTGACATGTTATTTAATTCTTCTACTGCTTTTTCAAATACTTTATCTATGATTTTTTGTTTTGCCTCTAATTTTTCATTTCTAACCTTAAGCTGTGAATTAGAAATAATTCTTTCCTTCTTAGTAGCACTTTCTCTCTTAGCTCTTTCCAGAATTTCAGTTTCTATTATTCTGGCTTCCTGTATCATTTTTTCTATTATTTTTTCTTCCTCTTCACGACTCTCTTTAATGATTTCTTCACTCTTCTGCTTAGCATCTGAAAGTATCTTATTTGTAATATTATTTAAATTTGACATTTAGGCAACACCCCAAACTATTTTATGTTTAATACCATGAATAAGGAAGCAACGAAGCCTAACAGAGCATATGTCTCAACCATAACAGCGTATATAACACCTTTCATAACATCATTAGGCTTTTTAGCTAAGATTTGAACCCCTGCTGCAGCAGCTTTTCCCTGTGCAATAGCAGATCTCCAACCGGTTAACGCTATTGGCATTGCAGCCATGAAATAAGCAAATCCTTTATATAAATCAGGTGTGCTTCCGCCCAATATTCCTATATTTAACAAAATCATAAGAGTTATAACGAAACCGTATAATCCCTGTGTACCTGGAAGAGCTACAAGAATAAATGTCTTACCGAATTTTTCCGGTTCTTCTGTCATAAGTCCTGACGCTGCTTCACCAACTATTCCTATTCCCTGCGCAGACCCTATTCCTGCCAATCCAGTAGCTAAAGCTGCTCCTAAAAGTGCAAAAATTAAACCTCCGTTGTTATTGATTAACCATTCTATAAATGTCATTTTAATTTCCTCCCAACTATTTTGTTATTTTTATATATTCATCAGAAAGCTTATAAGGCACAAATTTTTTACCTCCGCCTTCATAGAATTTGTTAAAGAATTCAAGATACTGCAGCCTTGCAGCGTGAACATAAGAACCCAAAGCATTAACCAAGAGGTTAAAGGTATGGAGCGGTATAAACAGCAGCGGAGCCACTATGTAACCAAAAGGTTTAGGCACCAAATTCACTATCAGGTTTAGTGCGTTGGCTATAAAGCCAGTAGCAAGACCTAAAGCCAGCAGCCTGGAGTACGATACGATATCTCCCAGATATCCTGTTATTCCATAAACTCCGTAAATCCCCCAGCCTATTTTTGCAGGCAGTGTAGGGTAGCTTCTTCCTTGTGTCAACAGAAGTCCAACCACTCCAAGAATTAGAAGTACTTTTCCAATTCCAGCAAAGCCTATAAACATAAGTATAGCTCCTGTTAAGGTAGCATACCAGGTACCTACATCATATACAGCATCCATAAACTGACCATTTTTTATTAATGAATAGCCTTTTATGCCTAATCCCATGTATATATGCAATAGTCCAAATACTACTGACATAACTAATATTTGAGTTATGTTTTGAGGAGGATCTATCAAATAAGGAATGTTTATTTCAAAATATGTTTTAAATAAATCTCCGAACCATCCTCCATATATAGCTCCCCAAATTACAGTAGATATTCCAGCATAAAAGAACAGCTTAAAGTTCTTCTTTTTATCAGGATCCTTTATAAGTTTCATAGCTACGAGAGATGCAGCTACCATAATAAGCCCATAACCGGCATCGGACAGCATCATTCCAAAGAACAGGAAGTAGAACACCGCTAATATAGGAGTTGGATCCACCTCCTTATAAAGGGGCAGGCTATACATTTCCACTATGCCTTCAAAGGATGAAGCAAAACGGTTATTTCTCAGTTTAATAGGTATATCCTCCACTTCATCTTCTGTAGCTTCTTCAAAAGTCAGATGATACTCTTCTCCCAAAGCATTTTTTATATGTTCTTCCAGCTGACTGTTATTTTCTACCGGTACCCATCCAACAATTGTAACCACATTATTTGTTTTTAAGAAATTGCTTGAAGCCTTTATTCTGGTGAGCTTGTTATTATAATATTCATATGCAACCTCTAACTCAGATAATTTATCCTTATAACCTTCAATTTCTTTTCCTATCTTAATTTCTTCCTCATGGATTTCATCAATATTTTTTCTAAACTTCTTTATTAATTCAGAAGGCTTATCATCATAGATTAAAGCAAAATTGGTAAATCCATAATTCTTCAAAACATCTTCAGCAGGCTCTTCCATCTCTTTTGTCACTAAAACAAAAAAGTAGGTATCTTGATTATCTCTACTTATTATTTCTAAATATCCATCTGAAATTGTAAGATTAAAATCATTTATAAGCTTATCTTCATACTGCTTAGCTATAGTTCCTAT
>NZ_CCXI01000082.1 GCF_000820705.1 Clostridium polynesiense
TTATTTAAGTCCTGAAGTTCCTGATGATTTTCAATAAAGTCCTCATCCTGTAGATTGATAAACTGCACTCCTTCAAATAATTGAAGTTCTTTAAGAAGCTTTTCCTTTTGTGATTCAAAGGCCAGCAAAGTAAATTTGTTCATTTTAATTATGGCCATGATTATTCACTATCCTCTCAATCACTAATTTAACTGCTTTATCTATTCTGTCCTGAGAAACCTGAAGAAGTTCTTCAGTTTCTTTTTTACCAGCCTGTAAGATAGGTTCAGATTCTTTATTCCCTTCTATTTCAGCCTGATTAAAATAATTATCCCCTTGATTTTTTGCTGATTGAATTATTTCATTATAACTGTTATCAGCTTTTATTTTTGCCTGTTTTAATATTTCTCGGCTTTCTTCCTGGGACTTTTTAATTAAAAGTTCAGCTTCTTTTTCTGCTTTTCGAATTTCATTAATAGCTTCTAATGCCAAATGCTTCACCACCTTACTGCGATAATTCAAAACTATGAATAAAATATGAATTAATACTTTATATAGTATTAATTACGGTTTATAAACTCCATTATACTTATAATTTAATAACTTTTCAACTTTTTAACTTAATTTTATAAAACTTTATTGTGACTCTAATACCATAATACCACTAATGGAATATATTTCATCTAAATGCTGTATATTGTGTCAATTATATTATCTTCATTTCTCAGATCAAATATAATATAAGAAGGAGTAAAATTAATCTCTCCACTCTTTATGAATTTAGGGATATCTATATTAAATTTATCCACATATACATCATTAAAATTAATTATTTCCTGCATTTTCCTCTTAAGCTTGTATTCTTCTTCTTTAGTGATAGATTTTCTTAAAATATCTGGTACTCCTCGCTTTTTATTAAATCTTAAATAATCATATTTAATAATATCCTCCATAGCAGTAGCAGCAGCATATCCTTCAAAGAATTTTTCGTGAAAATCCTTAAAAACTTTATAATATTCGGTATTTGATATACTTCTTGCAAAATATCCCTTTTCATAAAAATAATTTCCCAAGGTCATATAAAAATCAAAAGGAGCAGCGAATTTATTAATAAGAAAGTTAATTATATTATTAAATTTTCCGCTGTTATAATATTTATCTACCATGGCTTCTGCCTTTTTTAATTCTAACAGTTCATTATAGCTCATAGTATTGCTTTTAAGTATTTCATAGGGTGGATAGGGAGAGTACTCCATCCCCCACTTCTCAGCCTCTTCCCGCATTGAAGACCCTTTAAGAAGTTTTAAAAAACCAAGTTGTATTTCCTCCGGACCAATGCTGTAAAGCTCGTTAAAAGAGTTTTTGAAGGAGTCAAAATCCTCACCAGGAAGACCGGCAATTAAATCTAAATGCTGTTTGATATTCTTTATTTTTTCTAACTCTATCACCTTATCTTTAATATCCTGAAAATTTACATATCTGTTGATGTTTTTTAATACTTTGTCGTTAGTGGTTTGTACTCCCACTTCAAATTGAAATCTGCCTTTAGGGGCTTTAGCCAGCAGAGCAATCTCTTTCTCCTTTAATAAATCTGCAGATATTTCAAAATGAAAACAGGTTTCAGTATCTTGTTCTATAAGATACTTCCAAATACTCATAGCAAATTCATGGTTGCAGTTAAAGGTTCTATCCACGAATTTTATTAACTTCACCCCTGATTTAATGAGAAAAGCAAGCTCTTTTTTCACCCTTTCAACATTTAAAAACCTTACTCCATGCACTGTGGATGACAGACAGTACTTGCAGTTAAAGGGACATCCTCTGGAGGCTTCGTAGTAAACTATTTTATTAAGCATATTTTCATTTTCTTCATAAGGAAAGACTACGCTTTCAATATCCATAAGGCTTCTTCCGCCCTTGTACAAAATATCCTCATTTTCTCTATAATATATACCTCTTATTTCACTTATAGACATTTTTCCAAGCTTATAAAGTATAAATTCCCTGTAAGTTTCTTCACCTTCACCTTCAATTACATAGTCTGCTTTGTTAATCCTCATGGTTTCGAAACTGTCATAAGAAACCTCTGGTCCTCCATAAACAATTTCAATACTTTTATCCACTCTTTTTATAAGCTCTGTAATTTTTGATACATAATCAATATTCCATATGTAGCAGGAAAAAGCTACTATATCAGGCTTTGATAGTATAATATCCTGAAGGATATTTTCAATTCTATCGTTTATGGTGTATTCCTTCAATACTGCTTCATAATCTAATTCCCTCGTAAATGCCTTTAAATATCTTATTGCTAAATTGCTGTGTATATACTTTGAATTTATTCCTACTAATAGTACTTTAAGCATTCCCTTCTTCTCTTCCCTTCTTCTTTGCCTTAATATAATAAATTCCATCCCAAGCCTTATATTCTTCAATATTAAAATTCTGCTGAAGTATGTTTAAAGTGTTTTCCAGAGATGAATCCTTTAATATATTATAATCTGTGAATATTAAACTTCTGTCTTTTCCTTTAGGAAGATGGACTTTAACATGTTTTTTATATATTGTCCTGGGTTTTTTATCAATATCCCATATAAATATACATCCATCGCTTTTTAAATAATCATAAATCTGATTAATCAACTGAATTTTATCTTTTCTCCCTATTAAAGAACTAAGAAAGAAAAATAAAGCTGCATTATCATAAACGTCCTTTTCCATTAATTCTTTTTCTTCGTAATTATCCACATAATCTATTTTATCACTTACTGTATTATTTTTATAAATGTTATATATTATTCCTTCGTTAGCACTACCTATATCCAGCAAACTCCCTTTGAAGACAAACCCTTCAAAATCAATAGCTGCCTCCTTATCCATGTTTACCCTCCTTATTTTTACTTAACTTAGTATTTTCTACACAAAAAAAATAATTCCTCTAATTAGAGGAATTATTATTTAAGGCTTTTAAGTTTTTTTCATAAAAATCCAGCAGATATCCAGCTGTAGACCTTTGTGCCTGCTTTAAAATAACTTCAGATATGTTGTAATACCTATTTTCTAACTCTTCTATATATCTGAATTTCTCATGAGCATCGTATGCAATCTGAGCATTATTTTTAATATAATCCTTTACCTCATCATATCTTATGATTCCCTTTTCTACCGCAAAGGAATAATCACTGAAGAGCCTTCGGATAATCCAAAGCTCAAACTTTCTGTGTTTTTTTAAAAGCTTATTATTAACATGATGAGGGACTGTAGCATCCTGTACTAAATGGCAGGAAGTACCAAGATAAAACAAAGCTTTATTGACTTCCTTTCCCTCAGCCAAAAATTTTTGAGCCATATTGAGATATTTTTCAGCTTCTATCAGTGCATTTGAAAACCCATAAAGTCCTCTTTCCTTTCTCAAATGGTAAAAGTGGTTTGAACTCTTAAAGTCCTGATCAGCCCACGTAACTCCTTCATTTAAAGCTTTTACATTCTTTCTGTAAAAATCTGCTGCTTCTTTATATCCGTCATTATGAAGTATTTGTATTGCCTGTATATTTATAAACTTATGAACGATGCAGTGGGTTTTTACTGCCAGCTTTTTAACGGGATTTACAACTATCATAGCCCCTCTCATCATTTTACCATAAGTAAATTCTAATCCTCTTTTCATTTGTTCTCACTTCCATTTAAAATTTAAATTATTTGAAATCACTATAAAAAGGTAACTTAACTGATATTCATTATCATTTTAAATAGTTATATCATAATTCTCTTTCATTGTCCAGTAAATATTTGTTAAGGTATTTTTACATATTTCAAATGCTTATCAATCTTTAAATTATAAAGAATATCCTTTGCATATTTAGAATACTTATTTATAGATACCATAATATAAGGAGGTAATTTCCACGGCTAAGGACCGCTTTTACAAGGATACTTTTATTTTAACCTCATCCAATATAACCACAGGGATTTTCAGCTTTATCTTTTCCATAACCCTGTCGAGAAGCTTGGGAGCAGAAGGAATGGGTTTATATAACTTGGTAATGCCTATATACAACCTATTTATCTGCGTTATGTCTGCTGGAATGGTAGCTGCTATCTCTAAAATATCTGCTATTTACTATGAAAATAAAGATTATAAAAATTTATATAAAACCATTAAGACCACGTTAGGCTTTAATTTAATATGGAGTGTAGCAGTAGCTTTTTCAGTGTTTTTTTTAAATGATTTTTTAGCGGTGAGCATTGTTAAGGACCTTAGGGCTTCAGCAGCACTAAAAATAATATGTCCAGCTATGATATTTATAACCCTGTCAAATATATTCAAAGGATACTTTTATGGAATATCAAGGGTAATGATACCTGCTGTTATAGACATATTTGAAAAAGGAATAAGAATTTCTATAATACTCCTGCTTTTAACTATATTTAAGTCTGATTCAATGAACACAAGACTTGCAGTATCTTACAGCGCATTATGCGTAGGAGAATTCATAAGCCTTTTTTTATTATATATTTATTATAGAGAAAACAGGAAAAAAAATATTCAAAATCATCATTTACCTGTAGAAGGCAGAGCACAGTTGTTGTACAATGTATTAGCGGTTTCTGTTCCCTTATGCATAAATGGTGTTATAACAAACATTCTTTCTACAGCTTCTGCGTTAATAGTTCCCAGAAGATTAGCTGCTGCAGGAATAGAATACAGTACCGCACTTTCTCTCATAGGTAAATTTTCCGGTATGGCTATGACTATAGTTTTTTTTCCAATGGTTATAATAGGATCCATAAACACTATTTTAATTCCAGACCTCTCAAAGAGTATAAGCAAAAAAGACTACCATTCATCAGAAAAAAGAATTAAGGATGTATTAAAGCTGTCCTTTCTGTTAGGCATATGTACAATTATGATATGCATCACCATACCTGACTCCTTAGGACTTATGATTTTTAAAAGAAGGGATTTAGGACAGTATATAAGATTTGCAGCCTATTCCTCCCCCTTATATTACGCCTCCGTAACTACTTACGGAATTTTAAATGGAATGGGCAAACATCACATTTTATTAAGAAACTCTATGGTTATTTCAGTTATAGAAATCATTATTTTATTTTACTTAACCTCAATTCCTACAATAAATATATACGGATATGGTATAACCCTGATAATTACATCTTTTTTATCTGTAGCTGCAAATATTCTAGAGATTAAAAAGAGCTTCCAATTAACCATATCCTCCGGAAATGTACTTATTTATTCTCTCTTTACCTTTTTGCTTTATTATATTTTAAACATAGTTTATAAGATCCTTCCGGATTATTTATTTCTACTTAAAACTTACTCCGTAATACTTATAAGTTTTAGTCTTTTTATTTTTGCAATATACTATACCAAGAAAATTTCTCAATGAAAAAGGTATATCTCTTAAGCTCAAATCTGCTAAAGGGATATACCTTCTTTTATCTCATTCTGTTTTTAATAAATCTTGGTATCTTATTGTATATTCTAGGTGATATGCTCTCAATTTCACCTTTAGTTAACACTCCTGTTAAAATTAAACCGTAGGCATATATTATAACGCCTGCTAATACCGCTATAAGAGTAACTAGAGCATAATGGATTCTTGAAGGATTGCTTCCACCAAGGAGCAAAAGCATGTACTTATTAATAAAATGCACGAAAACTCCCATTATTGCAGAGGCTGCTGCCGGTGCCAGCATAAGCGAAAAGTATCCGGTTCTTTTTTTGATAGCTTTTCTAAGCACCCTTATATTTAAAACAAAGGTTATCAAATATCCAACATAACCTCCAATAATAGCTCCATATATGTTTATTTCAGGGTGAGCAATGAGTATATAATTTAAAATAATCTTAACTATCAGTCCTGCAAGCAGGGTATATAAAACCGTATAAAATTTGTTAAGGCTCTGTAGAATTGTGGTTTGAAGCTGTACTACTGCCATAAAAACCATTATAAAAGCACCATACATCATAAGCTTATACCCGAAGGGGTCTTTCCAATATAAAAGCTTATATATACTGCTACTCAATATAACTAATCCTACAGCGGAAGGTATTGTTATTATGTATCCCACCTTAAAAGCAAAATTTATTTTTTCTTTTACTTTTTCTTTATCTCTATTAACCACAGCTCTTGAAATAGCAGGAAGCACTATAGTGGCTATAGCAGTTATGAAAACAAGCGGTACATATGCAAGATTTTGATATTGGCCTAAGTATCCTGTGAGCTGATCTACGCTGTCTATAGAAAACCCACCTGCTAGAAGTCTTGTTCTGACATTTGTTGCATCAATAACCGTTCCAAAATTCTGCAGTCCTGCACTTAAAGTGATAGGCATTCCATATTTTATAACCTTTTTAACTAGATATTTTGTAGAATGCCTTCTATGTGCCGTCTGCGCCTCCTTAGGAATTTTAAAATACTTTCTTGAATTATAAATATATATTAAATAAAGAATAGATATAAGTGCTCCTACTGAAGTTCCCACGGTTCCCCCAGCAACCCCGGCTTCAAGGCTTATATTCATTAGCATATAAGCAAAGAGGAGACTTACAAAAACATTGGCAAACTGTTCTATTACCTGTGATACACCTATTGGGGTTATTATATTCCTTCCCTGAAAATATCCCCTATAAGCAACCAAAACAGAAGTTACAGCTACAGTAGGAGCCAGAGTCATTAAGGAATACATTGCTCTTGGATTTTTAGTGATATCACTTAATGGCTTTGCAAAAACTATCAAAAGCAGCGTAGCTGTAATCCCCACAATAAACAATAAAGCTCTTGATAATTTAAATGCCCTCAGTGCATCCTTAGGATTTCCCGCCTCATCCAATTCTGCTACCAATTTAGCTATTGCAGGCTGCATGCCAATATTAGTCATAGCATAAACCCAGGTAAAGATAGCATAAGTATTATTATAAACTCCAAAGCCATTAGTTCCTATTATAGATATTAAAACAGGAACATAAAGCAGGGATAATAATTTTACAGCTATACCCGCTGCAGAAAGAATTGCCATTCCCCTGGTGGTTGATTGTTCTTTCATATTCCTCTCCTATCTTATTACAACTCTAAACACATCATTCTTAATTTTCTTAAAGATTGGTGGAAGGCTTTCTGCTATTGTTTTATTTTCTAAATATGATAATTTTTCTCCACAGTCTTTAAATATAACTTTATAAGCATATAAAAATTGATAGTTCAGACCATATTTATTAATAAAAAACTCATTCAACTTTTTATCTCCATATTTTATATCCCCTAAAATAGGATTTCCTAAATGTGATAAATGGGCTCTTAATTGATGGCTTCTTCCGGTTATTAATTCTATTTCTATAAAAGAATACAGCCCATCGGTTTGAATAAGTTTTACCTCCATAGCTATCCTTTTGCTCATGGGTACTTCTTCGTCATATATCTTTGATATATTGTTAGACTCATCCTTTTTAATAAATGCTTCATATATACCGGATTTTATTTTTCCTTTTACCAGAGCCACGTAATATTTTTTAATACTTCTTTCTCTAATCATTTCATTTAGAATCTTCAAAGAATCGAAGTTTTTTCCAAATATCACTATTCCTGAAGTATTTCTATCTAATCTGTTGCAGGGCGCAGGAGTAAAGGTTACCTCCTTTTCAGGAAGATAATCACCCTTTTCATGAAGATAGCTTAATGCAAAATCCGTTAAAGTTGGTTCCCCCTCCTTCTTATCAGAGTGTACTAGAATATTAGGCCACTTTTCAATAAGAAGCATATTTTCATCTTCATAAGTAATTTTCAGATGATCTGAATTTACCTTTTGAAAATTATATTCTTTTTTTCTTTTTGAAGTAATATCTTTAATTACAACTAAGTCACCGCTTTGCAGCTGATACTTTTCATTTTTTTTGCTGCCATTTACTTTTACATCTCCTTTTCTTAAAGCTTTGTAAATGGCACTAAGAGGAACATCTTTAAGTAGTTTTCTTAAAAACTTATCCAGCCTTTGTCCTGCTTCGTTTGAGCCTATTTCAATATTCATAAAACCGCTCCTATCTATATTTTTTTATCATTAGTCTTTACTAAGATACTTAAAAGCTGCTGCAGCTTGAAGCGCAGCACCAATGTGAAGGCTATTTTCGTCAATGTCAAAATAGCTGCCGTGAGCAGGGTGGTTTATTCCCCTTTCATTATTTTGAGTTCCAAGGAAGTAAAATGCAGCAGGTATTTCATTGGAAAAGTAAGCGAAGCTTTCTACTCCCATGCTTGGAAATTGCTGTTCTAATACATTTGAACCTTCAATAATTTCTTCTGCTGTATTTATAACATGCTGAACCATATCATCATCATTATAAAGGCATGGATAGCTTTCTTCTATTTCTATTTCGTAGGAAACTCTAAAGCTTCTGCATATTCCTTCCAAGATGTCTACAAATCTCTTTTTAACATAGTTTCTATGCGCATTATTTAAGGTTCTCATAATCCCCTTAAGCACAACATCTTCAGGAATTATGTTTTGGGCTGTGCCTCCGGAAAAACTTCCTACAGTGACCACTGCAGGATATACCGGTGGAATTTCTCTGCTTACTATGGTCTGAAGAGCTACTACAAAGTGGCTTGCAGCAACTATTGGATCTATAGTTGATTCAGGATGAGCTCCATGGCCTCCTTTTCCCTTTATTCTTAAAGTAAAAGGATTAGAAGCTGCATTAACCACTCCCTTTTTAATAGAAATCTTCCCGCTTTCAACATCTTCAGATACATGTAACCCTATTACAGCATCAACCTTGGGATTTTGAAGAACTCCTTCATTAATCATGTATTTTGCTCCTCCTACAGTTTCCTCCGCAGGTTCAAAAAGAAGCTTAATAGTTCCTTTGATTTCAGATTTATGGTTATTCAAAATTTTTGCTGCACCCAGTAATATCGTTGTATGTGCGTCATGTCCGCAGGCATGCATCTTTCCTTGATTTTTCGAGGAATATTCACAGCTTTTTTTGTCCTCAAGAGGAAGAGCATCCATGTCCGCTCTTAAAGCAATCACCTTTCCTTTTTCTGCTCCTGGTGCTTCTCCTTTTATATAAGCGCATATACCGGTATTTGCAACTTCTTTATATTCTATCTCCAGGGATTTTAATATTTCTTTTATTTTAGAGGATGTTCTATACTCCTCAAAGCCTAGCTCAGGATGCATGTGAAAGTCTCTTCTTAACTCTATAAGCTCCTGCTCCATAGCTTTTGCTTCTTTCAAAAAATCTATCATATAAAATATCGCCTCCGCTATTTCCAATAAACTTTTATTATATCTCCATCTTTAAGTTCAGAGTGGTAATCTGCTTTATTATTATTTAATTCTAGGGTTATTACACCTCTTGCATAGGTTAAATCAAAATCTATGTAATTAAATACATCAATAAAAACGTATTTGTCCTTACCTTTCAGAATATATTCTCTGTCATTTACAAAAACCTTTATTCTGGTATCCTGCTTGCTGTAATCCTGTGGTACACCTTTTTCTTTTGATGCTTCATCAAGCTGTATAATATCTCCTTCCATTATATTATACTCAAGTGAGCAATAGTTACAATTGACCTTTATATTTTTAACATTTTGCTCATTACTAATATATGTATCTATAAAATCTTTTATGGTCTTTATATGTCTTATTTCTATATTATCTCCATCTTTAATGTTATATTCTGCTTCTGCTTTTACCCCATTAACCTCTACGAAAGGTTCCAGATAAATAGCTTCTCCATTATATATAATTCTTTTGGAATCATATTCTATAAGGTAATCTGAAAGTTTCGGGTGTGCGTCCATGCCGTCTTCAGCAGGAACAAAGGTTATTACATCCTGGTCCTTTATAGGCGTATCCAGCGCAGCTTCAATATCGTTAACTTTAATTTCTGCACTTTTACCAAGGTCACCAAAGGACAGTCGCTTCATACCATTTAAAGCAAACCTAACATTTCTTCCATTTTTATGTATAAGCATTTGAGGATTTATATTCCCATTTATTAAAGCATCCTTCACTGAAAGATTCCTGGTATTAAACATGCTGATTATGTTTCCATTTAAATTTACATTAATAAAGTCCTTTCCAAGATTTTTTAATGCTGTTAAAGCAATGCCTAATACAGTGACTCCAATACTACCGCTGGTATAATCTTGGCATATGCACTCTTCTACGCTTTCTCTTGTCTTTATTGCGATTCTTTGAATAGGAATGTTTAACACTTTAGATAACTCTTCAGCTATATTAGGGGTATATGCTCCCCCTCCTACCAGAAAAACAGCTCCTGGAGATTTTTCATTATTAAGTTCCAGAATTTTTCTTCCCACTTCCTCGGCAATCTTAGTTATTAAAGAGGAAATTCTTTTAATCAAATCCCTGGAACTGATTATATTAGATATTCCCAATACATCTGTGTATTCAATATTTTCCTCTAAACTAAGCTTCCTTTTTATATCCTCCGCAGAAATAAAATCCACCATAAGGATTTCAGCAATAGCTTCCGTTATTTCATCCCCTGCTTTTGGTACCATACCGAAAGCACTTATGGAATCTTTGCTGCATATGGCTATATCCGATGTACCAGCTCCAATATCCACCAATGCTATGTTCAGCAATCTGAGCTTTTTAGGAATTACAGCCTCCATAGCCGCAATAGGCTCTAAAGTCATATTTATTACCTTTAATCCTACTCTTTCCATTACAGAATATAAACTTTCTACTACTGATTTAGGTAAAAATGTAGCTATAACTTCGCATTCAATATTTTCCCCTTTATGTCCTAAGAGATTTGATATTAAATATCCATTTAAATAGTAGTTCTTTACGCTGTATCCCACGCAATATAATTTTCCAGCACTGTTTAAGTTTATGCTGTCTTCCCCTGCTGCCACCGCCTGAAGCTCCAAGCTTCTAATCATGTCATTTCCTATTTCCTTTTCTTCATCTATGATAATCTCGGCTTTTGATACTACGGTTTTCAAAAATCTTCCCGCAGCTGCTATGGCAGTTTCTTGTATGCTTATATTCATACTTTTTTCTATATAGCTTTTTATTTCAGATACAACCTTAGCTACTTTATTTATATCATGTATCTGACCGTCGATCATGGCCCTTTCCTCATGTTCCATGGTATTCTCACATAACGCTTTGAATTTACCATCTTCCATCTTTCCTAAAGCTCCCTTAACAGCTCTAGTTCCGATATCTAAAGCAAATAAATATTTATTATCCTTAATCATATTAACCCCTCTAACCTTTATAACTTTCAACATATCAGTTTAAATGCTCATATTCATATGAATATGAGCATAATAAGATTATATATTATTAGAATATATGTTTCAATGCAGCTTATGTAAGCTTATATTTTCTCTATTAATTTATTCTTCATAAGTACATCAATATCAAATTGCCTGGAAATCCCATCATTAAATTTTATCTCTATGACATTGTCGTTAATTTTAGAAATACTTCCCTGTTTAAAATATTTATGATAGATAGTTTCGTTTACTTTATAAGGATATATCATTGAGGAAGATGATCTGAAGGAGCTTTCCTTTAGGAACCTGGATACCTCCTTTTCCTTTCCTAAAATCTTCTTAGGAGCATATAAATTTAATGCATTTACCGCTCTTGTAACCCCTACGTAAAAAAGTCTCCGCTCTTCTTCTATTCCATCTTTTAAACTGTTTTTATGCGGAATATTTTCTTCATTGCAGTTAATGATATGAACATTATTGAATTCCATTCCCTTTACTCCGTGTATGGTGCTTAATATTACTGAATCCTCTTTATTTTTTTTAGTGCTATTTTTTATCTCTGCGGTATACTCCTCCACATGGGATAAAAAAGTTAAAATACTTTTATATTCCGAGGCTGCTTCAATAAACTCTTCTAAAAGCTCCTCCAGCTCTTCGAAAGGTACTTTGTACTTAGTGCTGTATTCTTTTAAATAATCAATATACCCAAGCTCCATTAAAACTGTATTAATTGCACTGTTTAAGGATATTTTATTTAAATAAGCAATATCTTTTTGAAGCCTTTCTATATTTTTTATCTGAAATACAGGAATATCTTTTATGCTTTTAAGAATTTCAAAACAGTCCGTTGAGTACATGTGACTTTTAACCTCTAATATGCTGCTTTTACTTACATATCTGAAGGGTTTATTAATTATGCAGCAGAAGCTTTCTCTATCTTTGCAATCGATGCTGAGCCTTAAGTAAGAAAGTATATCCCTGCATATGAAATGCTCAAAGAAATTATATTCCTTATCTAACAGTATAAAGGGTATCTTTTTTCTTATAAAAGCATCTATAATGTTCCTTGATTCCTTATTGGTTCTGAAAAGAACAGCATTATCGCCATAATTCATACCTTTATTAACTGCTGATATAATTTCTGAAACCACAGACTCAGCCTGCTGCACTTCATTATAAACATAATTGACATTAACCCTTCCTGAGTCTTTTCTGAAAGCCTTAATATTCTTTTCGTACCTTTCTTTATTATGCTTTATTAAACTTTTTGAGCATTCTACTATATTTTCAGCGCTTCTATAATTATAATCCAGAAAATATTTTATACCTTTTTCAAAATGTTTTTGAAAGTTCACCATACATTGAGGATTTGAACCTCTGAAAGCATATATACACTGATCTTCATCTCCTACGGAAAACAAACTGCTTTTTTCACAAAGCATTTTAATCAGCTGAATTTGAAGATAATCACAATCCTGAAATTCATCTACCAATATGTGTTTGAACAGATTTCTGTATTTACTAAGCAGTGATTTGTCTTCCTGGAATAGCTTTTTAGTTTCTATCTGAATGTCATCAAAATCCCAAAGTTTATTCTTAGCTTTATATGCTTCATAATTTTTTAAACAGCTTATAAAAACCTCTTTATCCATAGAGCTATTAAAAGCTTCTATGCTTGATCCGCTGCATTTAAAAAGGGAAATGCTGTTTAATATATCCCTAACCTTATCCTCTCCCACCTCATCCATATATTCCTGAAGGCTTCGATCTATTAATGAATAGGCAGCCGATGGGCTTATGATATTTATATCTCCTTTGTGCCGCTTTAAAATTTTATAAAATAAGCCATGAAAGGTGCCAAAAAAGGGAACACCTTCTCCTTTCCAAAGCCTTTGAAACCTTTCCTTCATATTCTGGGCTGCTGCTCTTGTAAAAGTTATTACAATTATATTGTCTTTGCTTACCTTAAGCTCTTTCATGAGATAATACACTCTGTTAACTATTACCGTAGTTTTTCCTGAACCTGGAGCTGCAACCACCAAAACCTTATCTTTATTTGTACGTACTGCCTCAATTTGGCATTCATCTAGGGTTAAACTCATTAATCTTCTCCTTTTTAAGGCTGTTTATCAGTAATTATTGCCTTATTTTTATATGGAAATAACTATATTGTAATAATTTTATGGTAAGGTTACAATATAAATATATTATTTTACTTGCAGAAAGGAATAATTATGAATAAAACCAATTTCGATGTTACAAATGAAAGAAACTTAACAATGCTGGTTGACTTTTATGAATTAACTATGGGAAACGGTTATTTCAATGTTGGAGTAGGAGAAAAAACAGCATATTTTGACATGTTCTTCAGGCGTGTTCCTGATGGAGGCGGCTACTGTATTATGTCTGGAGTACAGCAGCTTATTGAATATTTAAGCTCTCTTCATTTTACTGAAAGCAACATAGAATATCTTAGATCAAAGAAGATTTTTTCAGAAGAATTCTTAGATTATCTTTATAATTTCGAATTCAAATGTGATGTTTGGGCTATCCCTGAAGGAAATCCCGTATTCCCAAATGAACCTTTAGTAAGCGTTAGAGGTCCTGTAATTCAGGCACAGTTTATAGAAACCATGATACTTTTAACCATCAATCATCAAACCTTAATTGCCACTAAAGCCAATAGAATATGCCGTGCTGCCGAAGGAAGACCGGTTATGGAGTTCGGTTCCAGAAGAGCTCAAGGATATGATGGGGCAATATATGGAGCCAGAGCAGCTGTAATCGGCGGATGTACTTCTACTGCCTGTACTATTGCTGAAGAGTTGTTTAATATCCCCGCTGCCGGTACTATGGCTCACAGCTGGGTACAGCTTTACCCCACAGAATACGAAGCTTTTCAAGCTTGGGCGGAAATATATCCCTATAACTGCGTATTTTTGATTGATACATATAACGTTTTAAAGTCAGGTATTCCTAATGCTATTAAAGTATTTGATGAAGTACTTAAACCTAAAGGAATAAGACCTGGTGGAGTAAGAATAGATTCCGGAGATATTACATATCTTTCAAAAGAGTGTAGAAGGATGTTGGATGAAGCCGGATATCCAGACGTAAAAATTATAATATCAAACTCCCTAGACGAGCATATAATCACTGATGTTTTATCTCAAGGAGCTGCTATTGACAGTTTTGGAGTAGGTGAAAGATTAATAACTGCTCGTTCTGAACCAGTCTTCGGAGGAGTATATAAACTGGTGGCTGTTGAAGATGAATCAGGTGTTGTGCCAAAGATTAAAATTAGCGAAAATCAGGAAAAGATTACAAATCCCGGATTCAAGAAGATTTATAGGATTTTTGACAAAAAGAGTAAAAAGGCTGTAGCAGATTTAATTACTCTTCACGATGAAACCATAGATCCTAATTCTCCTCTTGAGATCTTCGATCCTGTTTATACATGGAAGAAAAAGAAAATAAAAAATTTCTATGCAAAAGAGTTAATGGTTAAAATATTTGATAAAGGCAAGCCTGTTTATAAAAGTCCTGATGTAATGTCCATAAGAGAATTTGCAAAGGAAGAAACAGAAAAGTTGTGGCCTGAGGTTTTAAGATTTGAAAACCCTCATAACTATTATGTAGATCTTTCTTTAAATCTATGGAAGTTAAAGCAAAACCTGCTTCATAAATACTCAGAAATATATAAAGAATAAAAAAGTGCTGGGAATTCCCAGCACTTTTTTTGTTTTACTACCAATTTTCAGTTAACGCAAGATTTTCTTCCTCATGGAAATTAAAATCCATTATATCTTTTATATTTATTCTGCTGCTTCCTAAATAAACTTTAAAAGGACAGCTTTCTATTTCCTCTTTTGAATAAAAAGCACACTCATGAGAGCAGCTAACCTTTTCTTTTTTAGTTGACCAAAAAGGACATTGACTCATTCTAATCCCTCCACCCTAATTAGTGTTCCCTTTTCTTACCTACCCTAAGTTAATTATATTTTAAATTCTATTAAAAATAAAGCTTCAAATTAAAAATCAGCTATTTAAAAAACACTATAATATAGTTGCCTTTACAATACTATCATTTTTAGTTAAACCGTATAATACATCAGTGGAGCTTATGTACCGCGGTATTAAAACGGTATAAACGCATTTTTTCACCTGTTGCTCCTCTTCTATAAGTTCCTCTTCCTCAAGAGGATATTCTATGTGAGTCACCTTGATTCTTTTCCCAGTAAAGTATTCCTCTAAAAACTGCATAGTACTGTTTCTATTGATATATAAAATTTCGTATTTAATCACCCTATGCTTGTCAACAAATCGATCCTCAAATTTCTTTAAAGTTACAAGGATTATTACAGCTGCAATTCCAGCTGTTAAACTAAGCATATAGTACCCCATACCAATAGCTAGTCCAATGCATCCTACTACCCATAAGCTTGCAGCTGTAGTCAAACCTTTTATTGATCCCTTCTCGTGTATTATAGTACCCGCTCCAAGAAAACCAATACCGCTTACTACCTGTGCTCCAAATCTTCCTATATCAGCCTTAAGCGCACTTTCAAGCTGAGGATATTTTAATATCATATTAGTGGTTTCTTCAATAGATTGTACCTGAATCAGTGATATAACCGCTGCACCTAAGCACACTAATATATGAGTTCTCAGTCCGGCAGGTCTGTTGTTAAATTCTCTTTCATAGCCTATTGCTCCACCAATAAGAACAGCTAACATAATTCTCAAAATTGCTTCATAACTTTGCACTTATTACCCTCCAATACCATACTTCCCTGTCTAAAATATAATTTTAATGTATTAAGGGGAATTCTTCTCTACAGAAATGTTAATGACTTCATTTTGAAATGCCTTTAACAAAGCTTTCTCAAGCACCTTTTCCCTGTCAAAATTATCTATGTCCCTACATACTGCAAAAACCTTATTAGTATCTCCCTGCAGATTTTTATATGTTAAAATCACATTAGGTTTATCGTATTCTACATCAACTATCTTTATCCCCCAGGATATCTGAGCATATTCTCCATCAGAAGTTAATCCTGTCATAGCCCTGAGCTTTTTAGCTTCTTCATTAGGATTATTAATTATTAAAAGTTCATCTCCAACCTTATATTTACTCATATAATACCTCCTGATTATTAAAATTTATTATAAATAAAATCATATATTAAAATATATTATAGTATAGTATTACTAAATTTACTACCATTTAATGTAGTCCCCAATTTTTATTAACATATGTTATAATTTCTTTATGATATTCACAAAGGAGAAACTATTATGTTTGGTTATGTTAAACCCTATAAACCAGAATTGAAAGTTAAAGATTATGAAATTTTTAAAGCTTATTACTGCGGACTCTGCAGGACTATAAAAGAAAGCTTTGGCAATATACCAAGACTCTGCCTTAACTATGATATGACTTTTATGGCTATACTCCTGGATTCACTGGGAGAGGAGGAAGGAACATATTATATGAGCCGATGCTTAATTCATCCTTCTAAAAATCGGATGATTCTTAAATCAAATAAAGCTCTAATCTTTTCGGCTTATTTAAACGTAGCACTCACCTACTATAAAATCTGTGATGATATTCAGGATGATAAAAGTTTGAAGGGTGCATTATCCGGCATGTTTTTAAAAGGATATAAGGATTTGTTTTCTAAAGAGTACAAAACTTTGAATACAGTAATTAAAGATAACCTTGATCTTCTTAATAGCTATGAGAGCAAGGAATCTATAGATTCACTGGATGAAGTATGCCATCCCTTTGCATATCTCACAGGAAAGGTTTTAGAAAACTATGACCCTTCTATGGATGAAACCAGAAAAGATAATCTGTTTAATCTTGGTTATAACTTAGGGAAGTGGATTTATCTTATGGATGCCTTAGATGATTTAAAAGAAGACATGAGAAAAAATAAATTTAATCCCTTAAATGCAGTTTTTAATAAAAATGGTTTATCTTTTAACGAGTTTTATATTAAAATAAAAGATGGAGTAGAATTTAATATATTATGCTGCGCCAATAATGTGCTTGATTATTATAACAGCTTACAGGCAAACTTTAATAATGCCCTGCTGCATAATATACTTTCCCTGGGGCTTATGCACAGATATGAGTTAGTAATTAATAAATATACTGCTTTATAAGAAAAGAAAATGAGGTGTAACTATATGAGAAATCCTTACGAAGTATTAGGGATAAAAGAAACTGCAAGCAAAGAAGAAATCAGATCTGCTTATAGAGATTTAGCAAAAAAGTATCATCCGGATCAATACGGTGATAATCCGCTGAGAGATTTAGCGGAAGAAAAAATGAGAGAATTAAATGAAGCCTATGATGCTTTAATGAAACAAAAGGAGACATATACAAGCAGAAACTCCTATGAAGGTTCATCCAATTTAAGTTATGAAGAAATCCGGCGGGATATACAAAGCGGTAGATACTCTGCTGCAGAACAAAAATTAAACAACATTTCATCCAGAGATGCAGAGTGGAACTTCCTTATGGGAATGGTGCACATGAATAAAGGCTGGAATGACTCAGCTTATAATTATTTAAGCACAGCTTATTCCATGAATCCCAACAATCTGGAATACGCTCAGGCTTTGAATTTTCTAAAAAATAGAAATATGAATTATAGACAGCAATACTACGGAAGCACAAGAAGCGGTAATGACAGCATGGATTGCTGTATGAATTTAATATGTATGGATTGTTTATGCGAATGCTGTGGAGGAGACTTGATTTCCTGCATATAATAACTAGGAAGGTGATTAAGTGAAAAAAAGTGTGTATTTAGCAAAGGGTGGTTTATTAACGGCTCTGTCAGTGATAATACTATATTTAACCTTTATTTTTCCCACAAATAAATTAACACTGCTTACACTTTCTTCTGTAATGATACCAATTTCCATATTAACCATGGATATTAGACATGCTATTTTAGTATATTTATCTACCTCTTTAATAGCATTTTTATTCGGTCTTAAAAGTATTTTCATATTATACTTATTGTTTTTTGGACCTTACGGAATAGTTAAGCTTTTTATAGAAAGATATAGAAATACTATTGTTGAAATAGGACTAAAGCTTCTTTTTTTCAATCTTGATTTATTTTTTGTTTATATATTGGCTAAATCACTGATATTACAGTATTTTAATATCCAAATACCCATTATATACGTTGTACTTACTTTGCAGATAGTTTTTTTATCTACGATTTTGCTCTTACAATACTTATAAATTATTTTTCTAAGCATATTCTCAAAAAATAAACAGGAGTCGCCTGTTTATTTTTTGTAATGTAAAAAAAAATGAACAGTTACCTGTTCAAAAAGAGAATAAACTGAAGCTTGATTGTTAATTAATTAACACAGCAACTTAATTGTATCAATTCTTTATTAAAAAATCAAGATAAAGTTAAGCATATTGAAGTTTTGTAATAAATATGTTAATTTTTTATTATATTTGTGCAAATTATTTTTGACAGTCAATAATATCTATTATATAATATACTTAACTAAATAATAGGGATGGTGCTTATGGATACGATTACCGCAATCTTTAGAGAAAAAAAGCTAAAACTTACTCCTCAAAGAATCGCTGTCTATAAATATCTTCAATCAACAATGGAACACCCTTCTGCTGAAACAATATATAAAGCTCTTCAGCCAGAATATCCAACTATGAGTCTTGCTACAGTGTATAAAGCTTTAAAAACTCTAGTTGAAGTAGGTCTTGTATCCGAAATTAATGTTGGTGAAGGTAATTTTAGATATGATGGGAATTCTTCCTGTCATCCACATATACAATGTATGTCTTGCGGCAGAGTTGATGATCTTTCTGGTGTATGCTTTACCGGACTTAATGAAACTGCTAAACAAAATTCAAATTACGAAATAATATCAAATAAGGTTTATTTTATGGAATTTGCAGTGAATGCCAAAAAAAACAGAAAGATGTAACTAATAACTAGTTTATCTTAAATAAAGCCTGAAAGGATAACTTCCTTTCAGGCTTTATTTAATTTTCAAAGATTTTAATTAAACTATCTGGATTTTAATAAAGAATAATTAATTTTAATCATATAAATATAATATTAAAAATATAATTATTTAATAAAAGCAGTTACACCTTTAATCTTAAGCTACATAGAAATAAAGGGCCGCTTAAGCGGCCCAAAGGGGGATGGGGGTTATTTACTGTTATAAATTACTTTATAACAGAATAGGAGCATAATACTCCTAATACATTAGTATTATGACCATAGCTATAGTTGTTTATACATATTATTGAAAATTTTTAGGAGGTAAATATGTTTGAAAAGGAATTAAAAAACGATAGAATAGAAACCCTTATAGGAGAAAAATGTGTTATTAAAGGTAATTTAAAAGGCGAAGGTTTACTTAAAGTGGATGGCTTAATAGATGGAAATTTAGATTGGCAGCAGGATATAATAATAGGTACTGATTCTAAAATAAAAGGGAATATTTCATGCATAAACGCCTGTGTAAACGGATTTGTAGATGGTAATATAATATGCGAAAACATACTGACTATTGAATCCTTTGGAAAGGTAAAAGGAGATATTACAGTAAAAAATGTAATTATTAAAGAAGGCGGATGGCTAGATGGAAAATGCACAATGGTTACTCAGAAAAAAGATAAAGAACCTACAGAATAAAAGGTGCAGCTTTTGCACCTTTAAATTATTCATCAAATTCTCCAGAGAGATACATGTCAATTATTTTATCAATTACTTTAGTCTTTTTAGGAGATACAAAAGATTTTAAAGAGTTTAGAAGCTGTACGGTATTGTCTCTGTCAGATTCCCTTGTTTGCCCGCCCTGATTGTTTTGTTTCTTCATCCCTTCAACATTCATGTTGTTTATATTAAATCCTTCGGTATTAACTGCGCTAAGTAATGTTGACAGCTGATTTAAGTCTACATTTCCCAGCAAACTCATAAGCTGATTTGAATCAAAATTCTGAGGATTTCT
Organism: Clostridium polynesiense; assembly: GCF_000820705.1. Lineage (GTDB taxonomy): Bacteria > Bacillota > Clostridia > Clostridiales > Clostridiaceae > Clostridium_AA > Clostridium_AA polynesiense. The sequence goes on from NZ_CCXI01000082.1 coordinate 20,289, forward strand.
TTCGTCTTCTCTCCTGTTCTTATGCTTTGCCATTTATTCCCCTCCTAACTATTAATGGTTATGTATTTATTATATTTTTATTGGAGGGCTTTCGCCCTCCAAAATTTTATTCTAGTTTAGGTTAATATCCGCAACAACATCTACAGCCGCATCTTCTGCCGCCTCTTGGGAAAGCATTAACTCCACCACATAACCAGAATAAAAGTATTAGTATAAAGGTATTATTATCCTTTAGCAGCCCTGATTTACTCAGTATAATCAGCAAAGGAATAATTGTACATACATCAAAATTTGAGCATCCGCATCTCATTTTATTCACTCCCTTTCCCATGTTTATCCAGTTTGATTCATCCAAATCACAGTATTTCCAGTTCTTTAAATTTAGCAGCACATTCTTCTAGTTCGTTGACATCCGCATCCTAAACCGGAAATTGGAAATGCATTCACTCCACCGCACAGCCAGAAAAGCAGCAATAAAATGAAAGCATTTTCATCTTTTAATATTCCTGACTTTCCAAGTATTAAAAGCAGCGGAAGTACTGTACATACATCAAAGTTGTTATTACAGCAGCAATTTCTTCTAAACATCTTAAACCCCCCTTCCTGGGCAATGGTTTGTTTTTAATTGTATACATGGTTAGATATCATCTTAAGCTTCTAGTGGTTTTTTCTAGTCTTCATCTTCAAGATTTACTACAGCATGGGGTTGAGGGTGGCACACTTGTGTGGTTCTACCGCATAATAAAAAGATAATTATTAAAATTACCCATATTCCGCATCCAGAACCAAATCCAAATCCGTTACCGAATCCTCCACCTTGGCAACAGCATGGATTGCAGCAGGGTTCACATTCGCAGCAGTCATCATCACAGCAGTCATCACAGCACTGGTTGCAGCAGCATTCACAGCAGCAGCATTCTCTTCGATGCTTTCTGCGCTTATGATGCTTACGGTGTCTGCGGTGTCTTCTTCTGCATGGGTCACAGCAGCAATTAAAGTTACCGCCAAAGCAATTGTTACCTCCACCAAAACCGCAGCCTGAGAAGAGTACCAATAGTATTATTATCAAAAATAAACTATTACCTCTTCCTCCAATTCCGTCTAATATCCCCTTTGGTATTCCAGGTCCATCTTGATCATGAAGTGTTCCTGTTAATTCGTTTAATAGTTTGTTTATATCCACTTTACTTCCTCCTTTCTTATTTGTTTGTTTATCTTTAAGTTTTATATTATATACTATTCTTTCTTGAATAATTTGACACAAAAAAAAGCATATTACTGATTTAACAGTAATATGCTTAGTTTTAAAAACCTTGAAAAAGTGTATCAATAAGCACTTCTTTATTTTCTTTTTTAACAGATGAAAAGAAGATAATGTTAGTATCGCCGTCAAGCTCTAATGTATCTTTAATAACTTTTTCGCTTTTTTTGATATCATTTTTTGAAAGTTTATCGCTCTTGGTTGCTACAATGATGACTTCGTAGCCATAATGCTTTATCCATTGATACATAAGTATATCATCAGCAGTTGGCTTATGGCGGCAGTCAACTAACAATACAACCCTCTTTAGCTGGCTTCTGCTGTTCAAATAACTTTCGATTATATTTCCCCAGCTTGCTTTTTCCTTTTTTGATACCTTTGCATAACCATAACCGGGTAAATCCACCAGATAGAATTCCCCATTAATAAGGAAAAAATTAATTAATCTGGTTTTCCCAGGAGTGGAACTTACTTTAGCAAGGTGTCTTCTATTTGTTATTGCATTTATAATGGAAGACTTACCTACATTTGATCTTCCTACAAATGCGATTTCATACTTTTCATCCGTGGGATATTGCTCTCTCTTCACAGCGGATGTAATAAATTCTGAGGTTTTAATTATCATCTAATTATCACCTGCCAATGCATTTCTTAATACTTCATCAATATTATCTGCAGCAATGAAGTTCAGCTTTGATTTTATAATTTTAGGTATTTTATCTATATCTTTTTCATTATCTTTTGGAATAATTACAGTATCTATTCCCGCTCTGTATGCAGCTAAAGTTTTTTCTTTAAGTCCCCCTATTGGAAGAACTCTCCCTGTTAATGTTATTTCTCCAGTCATCGCCACATTATGCCTTACCTTTCTTCCTGATAAGGAAGATACCATAGCGGTAACCATAGTTACTCCTGCAGATGGACCATCCTTGGGTACAGCTCCTTCAGGCACATGTATATGAATATCTTTCTTTTTATAAAAATCAGGATTTATAGAATACTTTTCAGCATTAGAACGAATATAGCTGTATCCGGCTCTGGCTGATTCTTTCATAACATCACCAAGCTTTCCGGTAAGCTCAAGTTTTCCGCTGCCCTCCATTATAGAAACTTCTACAGGAAGTGTATCTCCTCCGTAAGCAGTCCATGCCATTCCAGTAACTACTCCCACTCTATCCTCTTTTTTTACTTTATCATAGGAATAATATGGTGGCCCCAGATATTTGACTATATTAGAAGAAGTAATCTGAACTTTTTCCTTATCCTTTTCAAGCATATCCGCAATAGCCTTTCTAAGAACTCTGGAAAGCTGCCTCTCAAGATTTCTCACGCCGGATTCCTTGGTATAGCCTTCAATTATTGTCATCACAGCACTTTCTTGAAATACTACTTTGTCTATCACATTGTGTTCCTTCAATATCTTGGGAATCAAATGCCTTTTTGCTATATTCAGCTTTTCCTCATAAGTATATCCTGAGACTTCAATTATTTCCATTCTATCAAGAAGCGGCCTTGGAATTGTATCAAGTGTATTAGCAGTGGTTATAAACATCACTTTTGAAAGAT
>NZ_CCXI01000083.1 GCF_000820705.1 Clostridium polynesiense
AAGATCCATCTCTAATTCCAGATAATGATCTCTAAAAGTACTGTTTTGCTCAGAATCCAGCACTTCAAGGAGCGCATCCGCAGGATCTCCTTTAAAATCGCTGCTCATCTTATCAATCTCATCTAATAAAAATAGTGGATTTCTGGATTTAGCCTGCTTCATACCATAGATTATTCTCCCTGGTATTGATCCCACATAAGTTTTCCTGTGACCTCTTATTTCTGCTTCATCTCTCACTCCACCTAAGGACATCCTTACAAAATTTCTGTTCAGCGCTCTGGCTACGGACTTAGCAATAGAAGTTTTACCTACCCCAGGAGGACCTACCAGACATAAAATTGGACTTTTAAGGGAATTGCTTACCTTTCTTACTGATAAGTATTCAATTATCCTATCTTTAACATCTTTTAATCCATAATGATCAGCTTCTAACACTTCACGAGCTTTTTTTATGTCTAAATTATCTTTAGTTTCCTTATTCCATGGAAGCTCTATAAGCCAATCCAGGTATGTTTTAATTATCCCACCTTCTGCAGAATAAGCACCGCTGGACTTTAATCTTTCTAATTCATATAACGCTCTTTCTTTTACTTCTTTTGGCAGTTTTGCTTTATTAATTCTGGTTCTGTAGTTTTTTAATTCCTTCTGATCCTCGTCTTCTTCTCCCAACTCTTCCTGTATTGCCTTTAGCTGCTCCCTTAAATAATATTCCCTTTGGACTTTATCAATCTTCCTTTTTACTTTGGAGCCGATTTTTTTGTCTACCTTAAGGATTTCCATTTCTCTCAGAAGTATAACTAACAGCTTTTCTATTCTTTCTTCTACCTGAAGTGCTTCCAGGAGCTCCTGACGTGAGCTTTGAGTTAATATAAGGAAGGATGCTATTGTATCAGCTAATCTTCCGCCGTCTTCGATATCATCAACTTCAATCAAAGTTTCTATCTGAGGATTACCTGATAATGATACGAACTCTTCAAAGGTATCTTTAAGTCTCCTTATTAAAGCTTCGTACTTTATTGTAGGCTCTTCATCAGAAACTTCTTCAAGCTCGACTTTAACGTTAATAAATTTGTCAGTATCAACAAACTCATTGATTCTTCCTCTAGCCTTTCCTTCCACAAGAACTCTGACGGTATCTCCAGGAAGCTTTAACAGCTGTTTTATGGAACATACCGTACCTATATCGTATATATCTTCTTCTTTTGGCTCCTCAGTTTTCGCATCCTTTTGTGCAGATAAAAATATCTCAGCATTATTCAGCATAGCTTCCTCTAAGGCAGCTATGGATTTTTCTCTTCCGACATCAAAGTGTAAAACCATATAAGGGAATATTGTAATTCCCCTCAAAGGAATCAAAGGAAGAATTTTAATCTCTTTTTCCATATTTCTCCCCCTCTTTTTTACTATTTTTCACCAGCATATAATTTCATAAAGTGTATGTTAGACTAATTTAGTATACACATAATAATGGCAATTTTCAATATAAATGCTTATTATTATAATACATGAAAACACTAAACAATAATAGACTCTTATGCATTGTAATTAAAATTGTTATTATTATTTGTCTCACTGTTTAAAGAGCTGGCTGACAGTATATTTGGGGGAATCTCCTTATCACCTTCTATAGCTTCAGAATAGCTTGTCATTATAGATAACCTTACAGTCTCCCTGATATCCTCCACCGGTATTATATTTATATCTCCATCCATTTTAAAAGACTCTTCATAGTTTTCTTTAGGAATAATAACAGTGTTGGCACCGGCTTTTTTTGCTGCAGCAATCTTTGCTATTACACCACCTATAGGTTTAACACTTCCCTGAAGAGAAATTTCTCCTGTCATCGCTATTTTATTATTTATTGGTATCTTATTAACGGCACTATATATACTGCATGCGATAGCTATTCCTGCCGATGGACCATCTATTGGTATTCCACCTGGAAAATTCAAATGTATATCATATTCATCACAGTTTAAATTAAAACAGTTTTCTAAAACTGTAATAACATTTTCTACAGAGCAGTATACTGTGCTTTTTCTTTTTACTTTTCTGTTAGAGCTGCTTATTTCTTCCTCTTCTATTATTCCAGTAATCCTGAGTTCGCCTTTTCTATGTGAAATTCTTCTGGCACTGGCTTCTATTTCTAGTATGGTTCCCATATTAGCACCATAAACCGCAAGACCGTTAACAATGCCTATTTGCGGTTCTGAGGGTATTAGTTTTTCTAATCTTGGGCTATAGTAACCATTTTCAATGACCCATTCAACATCTTCAGTTATTATATTTTGTCTTTTTTCATTTATACTCATACCGGCACAAAGCTGTATAAGATTTACTACTTCCCTTCCATTACCGCAGTACTTACTTACTAAATCTAAGGCTTTACCCTCTATTATTAGTCCAACTTTTTTTACAGAGTTTTCAGCAATAGCTTTAATTTCTTCCTGCGTCAAAGCTCTAAAGAATATTTCAACACACCTTGACCTTATAGCCGGAGCTATTTCTTCCGGGCTTCTGGTAGTTGCTCCTATAAGCCTAAAATCAGCAGGTAGTCCGTTATCGAAAATTTCTTTTATATATGCAGGCATATTGGGATCCTCAGAGCTATAGTAAGAACTGTCTAAAAAAACCTTTCTATCCTCTAAAACCTTCAGAAGCTTATTCAGTTCAATGGGATGAAGCTCACCTATTTCATCAATGAATAATATACCTCCATGAGCCTTGGTAACTGCTCCAGGCTTAGGCTGGGGAATGCCGGCTATGCCTAAGGCTCCTGCCCCCTGATATATAGGATCATGCACAGAACCTATTAGAGGATCTGCTATACCTCTATCGTCAAATCTAACGGTGGTGGCATCAATTTCAACAAATTTGGCATTTTTATTAAAGGGAGAATTGGCAGATTTTTTAGCTTCCTCCAATACTAAACGAGCTGCTGCAGTTTTACCTATTCCTGGAGGTCCATATATTATAACGTGTTGAGGATTAGGTCCGCACAAAGCCGCTTTAAGTGCTAATATACCTTTTTCCTGCCCTATTACTTCACTAAGTGAAGAAGGTCTGCTTTTTTCAGTAAGAGGTTCCGTGAGTTTTATACTCCTTAGTTTTCTTAAATTCTCCATTTCCTTTTTATTTTCCCTGTCAATAACTACTTTATTGGATTGCTGAGTCTTAGAGACAGTTATTAAATTTATCCCTATAATTATGATAAAACCTAGTATTAATATCAATAGAAAATTAGTCATAACTGTATGCATTTATAATAAATGCAAGCCTCCCTTCATTAATGATTTCCATAATCCATATTATTAACAGGTTTCATGTATTATATTCCCTATAATTACATACAATAAATGATTTGAATGTCATAAAACAAAAACTGCTGACTTTTAATTAAAAGTCAGCAGTTTTATTTATGCACTTTCTATGCCTTTTTTCTTTTTGCTCTTTTTTGCTTTCAGCTGAGGTCGCTTTTCACCTTCAGTTGATATAACTTCCGGCTTCTTAGATGTTATTGTATCCTTATTCACAATGATTTTTACAATTTCTTCGTTAGAAGGAACCTCAAACATAATATCTCTCATTATATCTTCGATTATAGCCCTTAACCCTCTAGCACCGGTATTTCTTGCCAGAGCTTCATCCGCTATAGCTTCTAATGCTTCTACAGTGAATTCAAGCTCTACATTCTCAAGTTCAAATAACTTTTTATATTGTTTCACTAGAGCATTTTTAGGCTCGCTTAAAATATTAACCAATACGTCTCTGCCTAAGGACTCTAAAGTTACCACTATAGGAAGTCTTCCAACAAACTCTGGTATTAACCCAAACTTTAACAGATCTCCCGGCATGATTTCATTTAATATCTTACCTATATCTTTTTCATGTTTGGATTGAATCTCTGCACCAAAACCTATGGAGCTTTTTCTGGTTCTTCTTTCAATAATTTTATCAATTCCATCAAAAGCACCGCCGCAGATGAAAAGTATATTGGTGGTATTTATCTGTATAAATTCTTGATGAGGATGCTTTCTACCCCCTTGAGGAGGTACTGAAGCTGTAGTGCCTTCAAGAATTTTAAGAAGAGCTTGCTGTACGCCTTCTCCGGATACATCCCTTGTAATAGATGGATTTTCAGATTTTCTGGCTATCTTATCAATTTCATCTATATAAATAATCCCTTTTTCAGCTCTTTCCACGTCGTAATCAGCATTTTGTATAAGCTTTAAAAGAATATTTTCTACATCTTCACCTACATATCCCGCTTCAGTTAAAGTAGTAGCATCAGCAATAGCAAAGGGAACGTTTAAGAATTTTGCTAATGTTTGTGCTAAAAGAGTTTTACCTGAACCGGTAGGTCCTAACAAAAGGATATTGCTTTTCTGTAATTCTACATCTGATTCATCATCATTTGAGTTAATACGTTTGTAATGATTATAGACAGCTACTGCTAAGGATTTTTTTGCATTCTCCTGTCCTATAACGTATTGATCTAAGTATGTCTTTATTTCTGCAGGCTTCGGCAGCGTAGTTGAATCAAATTGTAAAGCTTCTTCAAATTCATCTGCTATAATCTCAGAACATAATTCAATACATTCATCACAAATATAAACCCCTGGGCCAGCAATTAATCTTCTAACCTGATCTTGATTTTTGCCACAGAAAGAACATTTAAGTTGCTTTTTATCGTCATATTTCGCCATTAAACACACCTCACTCAGGGTTTAGAATAAAATCTATTCAGATTTTTCATTAGGTTTTGCCACTGTATTCTTTTCAATAACAGAATCCACTAAGCCATATTCTTTAGCTTCTTCAGCAGTCATGAAGTAATCTCTTTCTACATCCCTGTTTATCTTCTCCAGTGGTACTCCTGTTTTTTCACTTAATATTCTATTAAGTGTTTCCTTAGTTCTTAATATCCTTTTTGCATGGATATCTATATCTGTTGCCTGACCTTGAAATCCTCCAAGAGGCTGGTGGATCATTATTTCACTGTTAGGCAGTGCATATCTTTTTCCTTTGGTTCCTGCTGCTAAAAGGAATGATCCCATAGAAGCAGCCATACCTATACATATAGTGCATACATCCGGCTTAATATACTGCATAGTATCATATATAGCCATTCCAGAAGTTATAGATCCTCCTGGGCTATTAATATAAATATATATATCCTTATCCGGATCTTCGCTCTCTAAAAATAATAATTGAGCTACTACTAAATTAGAAGTCACATCATTTATTTCTCCGCTGATCATTATTATTCTATCTTTTAATAATCTTGAGAATATATCATAAGATCTTTCTCCTCTATTAGTCTGCTCAATAACCATAGGTACTAAGCTCATAAAATTACCTCCTCAAATACTAATTAAATATAACATTTATATATCATACTTGGTAAAATAAATGTAATTATACTTAAATTATATATAATATATTCTATTTTGTTAATGGAATAACCATAAATTAATTGTAAAATAATTGCCAGAAAAGTTTCTGGCAATCACTATACTGAATATCTTACTCTATTATATTAGCATTTTCAACTAGCATTTTTATAGTTTTTTCTGTAACTACATCTAATTTTATAATTCTTTCTTGAGATTTTAATAAAAGCTCAGCCATTTTTTCAGGATCATCATTACCGTATTGCTTTGCTAATTCTAGAGCTTTTTCTTTAATCTCTTCATCGGAAGCTTCTATACTTTCTGATTTAGCAATTTTGTCTAGAACTAAGTCTGTTTTTACTTTTCTTTCAGCATTTTCTTTCATGTATTCTTTCATCTTTTCTTCAGTGTTGTTTGTAAACTGATAATAAGATTCCAGATCCAGACCCTGATATTGTAATCTTGCCTCTAAATCCTTAAGCATAGCATCAACTTCTTTATCCACCATAACCTGAGGAATCTCAACTTTTGCATTATCAACGGCTTTGTTTATTATGCTTTCTTCAAATTCACGTTTTGCTCTTAAATCATTAGATTCTTTCATCTTATTTGATATATCATTTTTTAATTCATCTAAGGTATCAAACTCTGAAACCTCCTGAGCAAACTCATCATCAAGCTCTGGAAGCTCCTTAACCTTTATTTCCTTTACAGTAACTTCAAAGGTTGCTGGTTTTCCGTTTAATTCCTCTTTTCCATAATTTTCAGGGAAGGTAACTGAAACATTTTTCATTTCATTAGCCTTTGCACCAATTAACTGATCTTCAAAGTCACCAATAAAAGTACCTGAACCTATTTCTAAAGGATAATCATGTCCTTCGCCACCTTCAAAAGCAACTCCGTCAACAAATCCTTTAAAATCTATTACAGCTATATTTCCTTTTTCTACTGCACCTTCGGATTTAACTTCTACCCTAGCATTCTTTTCCTGCATAGCTTTAAGCTGCTTTTCTATGTCTTCATCTGATACATCATAGGATACTTTGTTCACTTCAACATTTTTGTATTCTCCAAGCTCTACTTCAGGCATCACAACAACTTTAGCCTTATAAACAAAGTCCTTATCCTCATCAACTTCAACTATGTCTATCTCAGGATAATCCACAGGATGAATATCCTTTTCTGTTAAAGCTTCCGGATATGATTCTTCTATAGCAAAATTTATGGCATCTTCAAAAAGAACACCTGTACCATAATATTTTTTAACTATGTTCATTGGAACTTTACCTTTTCTAAATCCTGGCACATTAAAATTTCTTGCATTTTTATTGTATGACTTTTTTAATGCTTCACCAAATTTTTGTGCATCAACTGTTATTTCTAATTCAACGACATTCGTCTCTACCTTTTGCATTTTAACATTCATTACAAGACTCCTCCTAAATCCGTTAAGTTAATAAGTAATATAATTTACTAACTACGTTATTATATCACAATATTTGTTTTATTTTCAAATAGTATTAATACCTTTATACTAAATTGTTATACTGTTTTCCCTTCTGAGTCGATAATTATAGTTTCGCCGTCAATTATCACTTCTAATCCTTTGTTAGTAAGATTGCCAAATTTTATTTCGCTGCCTTTAATATTTTTTACATATCTGTGATTACCTGCTGTACTGTCCACCAGCCATACATATTTTTCCGTTTTAAACCACGGCATCTGGCTTACATAGGCTATGGTTTCTTCACTGACATATTTAGGACTGCTATGCCATTGAAACTGAGGATTCTGTGATAATTTTTTATCTTTATATATTTTAGACTTATTACGGGTTGTATAAACTTTGTAAGTTAAATCTTTAATTGAATTATCAATGGACAGTTCAATTAAATCCTGGGTAGTACCGTCTAAAATGATCATTTTTTTCCCTGATGGACTTATATCAAAGGAAGTTTTATCATTACCAGTAAGATATTTAAATTTAATGCTGCTATCATCCTGCTCATATACAGCTCTTGCGTTTGTACCGTCTGGGAGCTTTATTTCAAAGTACTTTTCTTCAGATTTTTTAGTATTATTTTCTTCCTCATTTTTAGCATCTTTATTTCCAGAAAGATTATTATTTTGCTCATTTGATGGCGGGTTTTGATTTTTTTCACTATCTTTATACTTGGCCTGAAGCTCTTTATAAAGCTGGCTGTTTGTAAAAAATTTGGAAACAGGACTCCAATATAACAAACTAAAAGTTGAAATAATTACGAGAAGAACCAGGAAAGCTATTCTCTTTCTCCTTTTCTTTTTTCTTCTTTCGTACTCCTTGCTGAAAATACTAGGCTTTCCCATGTTATAATTCCCTCCTAGTTTTTATTTTGCACTATTATATATTATAACGTAATCTTTATTAAATTAGTAACTCTTTTTGCAATAAAATAATTATTTAAAGTTATTTTAACAAAATTACATTATAAAATTCTTGCTAATTTAATTCACGTAATCTTTTCAAGAAACTTGATATTTTAAATTAATTGTTAAGGTAGTAATCATCAATTAATAAAATTATCTCTTTTGTTGTGATTTATTTTTGCAGCAGCATGATTTTGAATTTTTAGAACCACAGCAGCCATTACCATCTCTGCTTTTAGCGCAGCATCCTGCTTCATAATGCACATTTTCAGAATAATCCTCATATTCCGGAGAATCCTTTAGTAAGGATTTTTTATCTTCCATATAATATCACATCCTTTAATTTAATTTAACATATACTATACTGCCATACAACAATAAAATTAAACCAATAATAAACCCGTGCAATAACATTGATATTAAATATTATTACACGGGTATCATTATCTTATATGTAATTAATTAATATAGTTCATTGGATTAACCGCAGTGCCATTTATTCTAACTTCAAAGTGCAGGTGATCTCCTGTTCCAACTCCTGTATTACCCACAGTTGCAATGATCTGCCCCTGTGAAACCACTTGATTTTCTTTAACTAATAAAGAGTTTGCATGAGCATATAAGGTTTGTACACCATTTCCATGATTGATGATCACAACATTACCATACCCTCTCTGCACCCCTGCAAAGTCAACAACTCCAGCTTTAGATGCTTTTATAGGAGTACCTTTAGGTGAAGCTAAGTCTACACCTTTATGCATTCTCATTTCATTATATACAGGATGCATTCTCATTCCAAAAGGTGAAGTTAAAACACCGTTAGTAGGACGTAAAAATCCGCTGTTATTATTTTGGGGTATAGAAGGTCTTTGGCCTTTATTACTCTCCTGCTCATTTTTATTATTTAAATTCTTAATAAAATCGTCCATCTGCTTTTGTAGCTCATCATTTACATTATCAAGAGAAGCAATTTCTTTTTGCAGCTTTTTTTCTTCTGTTGTCAGCAGGGAATATTTAGTCTGTTTTTGATTTTCTAAATTTTTAAGCTCGTCCATTTTTACGTTGAGAGCCTGTTTCTCGCTGACTACTTGAGCCTTGCTTGCCAGAACAGTATTTTGATCTGCAGAAATCTGTACTTTCTTAGAATTTAAAGCTTCCATCTGCTTATTTAATAATTGATTGTCTCTATCTAATTCTTCTTTAATCTCTGTAACCTTATCTATGAGAGATTTATCTCTGCCTATTATTCTGCCTATTGAAGCAGCTTTTGCAATTAAATCTCCTAAATCAGCACTGTCTAAAAGAATAACTAAGAATTTATCATAAGGATTGTCTTTATACATGTTTCTTAGTCTTTTTCCCAGAAGTTCTTCCTTTTCCTTCTTTTCTATTTCTTTTTTCTCAATTTCTTTCTTTATTGTATCTATCTTATCCTCTGTGCTGTTTATGTCTCTTTGCACGATATCTATCTTACGCTGCAAGTCATTAATTTTGCCTTCTAAATCAGATATTTTGCTTTCCTGTGAAGCAATTTGAACCGCTTTGCTCTCAATATCCTTCATTAAAGAATTAATTTCTGTTTTTATAACTTTTTTATTGCTGCCTACTTCGCCTTTTTTTGTCTCTAATTCCTTTATTTTGTTCTTATTTTGGTTTATAGTATCCTGTCTATCCTCCACATAAGCTGGCGCAGCTTGTACAATATTTAGCTGTGTACATAATAATATCGAAGTTATCAATAATGATAATCTTTTTTTATTCATGATTAATTTCCCCTTATTTTAGACTTTAAATTTTGGATTTATTCCCCAAAACAATTATACAACATTTTTGGCTAATTAGTGAAGTTTTATAGAAATTAAATAAGATTTTAATAATTTATTTAAATTTTATGCACAATATTGGAATATACTGTATGTAAAATTAACATGTTATTGAACTTATTATAACAATTTCATATATTTTACCACTAATTTGTTTCCTGTTTTACTTTTTCTGCTTATTTATCATCAAAATATTTTAATAATCCTTAAAATATAAAAGATCTAAAGTTTTAGAAACCAGACTTTAGATCTTTTAATAGATTTTTTTTATATCAGAATGGTTCTATTTTCTTACCTCTTTTAAAGCTTTTGCTATATATCCGTTATTTTTGTCTAAAATTCTTTCAGCTTCCTCTTTGTCTAATCCGCTTTCAATCATAAATATAGCTAGTTTCACATTATAATTTGTTTCCTTAAGTAATGCTTCAGCTTTATTTTCGTCCACTTCAGAAGCAAGCATAACTATTCTCTTAGCTCTAACTCTTAATTTTTCATTAGTAGGCTGAACATCCACCATAAGATTTCCATAAACTTTTCCAAGTTTAATCATAGCACCGGTAGAAAGCATATTTAACACCATTTTTTGAGCTGTGCCTGATTTCATTCTTGTAGATCCCATAACCACTTCAGGACCAACCACTACGGAAATAGGACAATCAGCTATTTTTGCCATTTCACTTTCTTCATTCATAGTTACAGAAAGAACAGCTGCTCCAATTTCCTTTGCATATTCCATAGCTCCGATTACATATGGAGTCCTGCCTGAAGCTGCTATTCCGCAAACTATGTCATTTTCAGTAAGATTTTTTTCTATAAGATCATTTTTGCCTAACTCTCTATCGTCCTCTGCACCTTCTACAGCTTTAAATATAGCTGTACGTCCCCCTGCAATAATACCTTGTACTAATTCAAAATCTACTCCATATGTAGGTGGACATTCTGATGCATCAAGTATTCCTAGCCTTCCACTGGTGCCTGCACCGATGTAAATGAGTCTGCCTCCTTTTAAAAATCTATCTGCAATTATATCTACAGCTTTAGCAATATTTTCTTTTGCAGCTCCTATTGCCTCAGCCACCTTTTTATCTTCTTCATTAATCATTGTAATCATTTCTAAAGTGCTTACACTGTCAATATTCATTGTATTGGGGTTTCTTCCCTCGGTAGTTAATTTGGATAATCTTTCTATATTCATTAGAACCTCCGCTTTCAGTTTTTATTTTATAATATATTTTTAAACTTAAATTTGCTGCCGTCTTTTATATAATCAATGAGCATAAGTTCTTCCTGCACAACCTCTCCTACCACATTCACCCTAAAGTCCGCAGGAAGTTTTTTTCTGCATATTTGCAGTTCTCCGCTATACCTCTTATATCCTATATTATCAATAGTTATACTTCCTTTTTTCCTTTCTACCGTATTGCTGCAGGGGATTACGCCTTTTATATTTTCTCTTGAGGTTGTTGACCTTATTACATCTTCGGCTCCATCTGTCCTATTTTCATGCACCCCATCAAATATAATCTTCTTTTCCAACTCATCATTGGTAAAGGGTATAACCCTTAATTCTATTACATCTTTTTCTATATCTCCTACAGACTTCATTTCTTCATTGGAAGCTATAGCATCACCAAATATAATTGTATCACAGCCTAATAGAAAGAGATGCTTTGCAGAAGCCTCAGGAGAGATGAATCTATGGATTTCTAAAGTTGGAAGTCCTTCATATATTGGCCCCCTTCTCTTCTTTTGTGAGGGTATAAAACCAGATATCTTTATACCTTTTTCTTTTAGCATTTTATTTTTAGCTATTAAGGACTCAACGCTTATTCCTGTATTTAATCGGGGATAATAGTTGTGACATCCCTGAAGATTACTGAAATCAGCCTTTTCCTTAGATAAACTTTCTAATATCTCGGGAGTAATGGTGCTTGCATTTACCTCTATCATTAACCCCTCTTTGTTATTAGTAAAATCAGCGATTTCTTTTACTGAATATCCAAAATCTATTCTTAGTACATCTACACCTAAGTCCTTTATAGCTTTTAAATCATCCTGTCTTATATTTAAATATTTAAAAGCACGAGGAGATATGTCTACTATAAGGGTCATATTCAAAGATTTGCACAGGCTGGACATCTCTTTAAATTCATTTAAAGCCTTTTCATAATCCGCTTCAGGAATATGTAGAGAGGTAAAAACCTCTGTAAAACCTAATTGAGATGCGGTTTTTATATACTCAAGATTCTCTTCTAAACTATAATCCATTCCAGTAAAGACTGAAATACCTTTTTTCATAATTTACCTCCTGTGATTAAAATAATATTTAAAGAACAAATCTTCCCGCTAAATATAACCAATTATAAATTTACTACTTATTTTTTAATAAATCAATGGACAATCAGTTATTTTAAATCAGAAATCCTGTTCTTTATCTTATTAATGCTTGTATCAAATCTTACATTAAATAACTCTTTAAATATGACACTATGCCTGTTCATTTCATCCAAGCTGAATATGATTTCTTCTCTCTTCTTTTTTAGATATTTATCATTGTCCTCTTCAAATTTTATTCCAGATTTTATTTGAAGGCAAATTATGTCATATTGTTTTACCAATATATCCAGCTTATAATATATCTTAACCAATTCCAGCGTTTTTGACAATAATTTCATTTCCGATTCTGTTAATTCATTATTGTTTATTTTCAGCAGTTTTACATAATCATCATTCAGCCTATACAATTTTTTTTGGGTTTTAGAATTGATAATTATTGATTCCTTACCAATTTCATTGAAGGTGACCATTCCATTTGATACAACCGGATTTAACTTCTGAAAATCCTCTATTCCTGAATTTATGATTTTAACGGTCTTTTTTGAGTAATTCCAAACGTTATCTCTTATATCTGAAGGCTGGGATCTAATATCACAACCCATGTAAGATATAACCCACAGCAGAATTATTGCTAAAAACAAAAAAAACAGTATGGTCTTTATATTAATACTTTTATTCATAGCATCCTCCAGTAATTGATAGTAATTAATATGCTGTAAAAAATAAAATGAGAATACTTGAACAAAAGTTTCTAAAGAAACCCCCTAAAGATATTTTATTATTAAATTATATTTTTTAAAAAATTTTTGAACTTTTTATTGCAAACTTCGACTTTTGGTGTTAAAATAAATTCATACACAAGATAATTAATAAATTTGTTAACCCTTATAATATTTACCATAAATCAATTCCTTAATATTTACCAAAAGAGCCTCTTGCAAAAGAGGCTCTTTTACTTTTCAATCCATACTATATAGCAAAATAATTAAAAACAATAAAAAATAAGCCGCTTCCGGCTTATTTAAATCACATTAATTCCATAAAAAATTTCTGTCATTTCAATATCTAACTTCTTTATTATTTCTTCTCTTTCTTCTTTAGAGAGTTCTTCTTCCTTTAATTCAAATAAGTAGTTAGGGATATCTAACTCCTTTACCTTCATTTTAGTATGGAATATATTTGACTGATAAATATTCATATCTATTAAATTATACTTATCAATGGTATCTTCAGCTATAAAATTTTGGATTGAATTTATATCATGATCTATAAAGTGCTTTTTTCCGTCAATATCTCTTGTAAAACCCCTCACTCTGTAATCAATAGTGATTATATCCGAATCAAAAGATCCAATGAGATAATTTAAGGCTTTTAAAGGAGAAATAGTTCCGCAGGTGGAAACATCAATATCAACTCTGAAAGTACTTATATTATTTTGTGGATGACTTTCAGGATAAGTATGTACTGTAACATGACTTTTATCAAGATGAGCTACCACATTTTCTCTGGCAGGAGTTAAAATACCTCTGTTGCAGGAGGGATCTAGAACATAAAGAGGAACCTCCTCTTCGGATATCAGTAGAGTAACGCTTGCACCCTGAGGATCATAATCCTGCTTTGCAATATTCAAAACGCTGGCTCCTATTATTTCTGTTACATCAGTAAGTATTTTAGTTAATCTTTCAGAATTATACTGCTCATCTATATATTCTATATATTTTTGTCTGTCTTCCTCTGTTTTAGTATAACAAATATCATATATATTAAAGCTTAATGATTTTGTTAGATTGTTAAAACCATACAGTTTCAGCTTGTTATTATTTATATCATTTTCCAATTTCATTCCCCTTTTCTTACAACCTAAATAAACTTAAATAAAATTGTATAAAATTCACCTTTTTCGGTAAAGTTTTGCATAAAAAAATATAAATATCGGCATTTTATTTTAAGCATATATTCATCATAAATATACTTATACCAAAGTATATAATATTATTCAAGCATAATCTTTATTTTAATTCATAGCCTTTTTTTTGATATAATAATAATACACTCCATGAAAGGAAGATGAATTTGAACAATATAAATAAATACTTACACACTACTTATTTTAAAATAAAAGAGTATATAAATGAATACTCATATTTAAAATTTATAATTATTTCTTTATTATTTGTATTAATCATAGGTCTTTTCGGTTTTTATCTGGGTGTATTAAATTCAGACAAAGCTTATTCCATTAATAAATTTGAAAAAGCCTTAGTTAAAAATGACAGCCGAGCAGCTCTTAAGTATCTAAGCTTTAAGGATAATGAAATAAACTTAACTAAGGATAACCTTCAGCCTTTTTTGGATTATATAAATACAAGCCCAGAAAGAAGAAAAAATTTAATAAATTATTTAAACAGTAATGAATCCTTAAAGGAAGGTAACATGGTAATATTGAAGACAGTTGGAAATTGGCCTTTTAAAAAATGGAAAATCGAATTACAACCGGTGTATTTATCCTTTTCTACAGAATTTAAAAATACAGAATTATATCTAAATAATATACTTTTTGACAAGAGCGATACTGACGGCTATTCTAATAAATTAGGACCTATAATACCTGGAAAGTACTCAATAGCAACTGTGCTCACCAATGAATACGGAAGCAGTAAAGCAGAAAAAGAAATCCAGCTTTTAAGTGGACTTATAGCTGTTTCACTGTCTCCTCCTGCAGCAATGGTAAACCTTCAAGGTAATTATCCTGAAGCAGAAGTATATATAAACGATAAGCCTACATCTATAAAGATTAAGGATTTTAAAAACATAGGTCCAATACCTATAAACAATACTTTCACAGTGCATGCTGAGATGTCCTTTCCATGGGGAAAAACCATAAGTGAAAAAAAGACATTTTCACAGCTGCCAGAGCTAAGGCTGGATATCAACCCTCTTACCGATGAATTAAGAGCTACATTAGAACAGGTATATACAGAATTTTATCAAAGCTTTTTTATAGCATTAAACCAAAATGATGTATCCCTTATTAAACATTCTTCTCCGGAAGTATCTCAATCTGTGTTTAACAGGTATAAAAACACAGCATTAATCTTAAAGGATTCATATAAAATGAAAAGCATACAGTGGGAACAAAATGCTATAGGAGTAAAAACCCAAAATACTGTTTACAAAGCGAATGCAGTGATAAATTTGGAATTTGATAAACAAAAAAATATATTTGGCTTTCCATTTTTAACAAAACCGGAGTCTCTTTCTCTTCAAACTATACTATCCTATGATGAGAAAAATAATAGATGGTTTGTTTCAGAAGTAAATGAAATTTCAAAATAAAAAGCGAAGGAGAAGACCCTTCGCTTTTTATTTTAAAAATCATAGATTTCTACACCTTCAACAGCTCTTTCTATCAATGCATCTACCTCTAAACTTGACTCTGAAGCTAAAATTTCCTTTAATCTTGGTTTAGTTTTTGGATGCTTAGGAGTAAATATAGTGCAGCAGTCTTCATAAGGAAGTATAGATGTTTCATACGCTCCTATTTCTCTGGATATATCCATTATATCCGTTTTATCAAAGGCTATTAGCGGTCTAAATACTGGTCTGTCAGCAGCATCGCTGCTTACAATCAGCCCCTCCATAGTCTGACTTGCAACCTGGCCTATGCTTTCCCCGGTGGTTACAGAATCTATACCATGCTTCTTTGATAGATTACAAGCTACATGCATCATAAACCTTCTCATTATTATAGTAAGCTCATCTTCTCTGCATTTTTCCATTATTTCCATTTGTATTTCTGTAAAAGGGATTACATAAAGCTTTAACTTTCCTGTATAACCGGAAAGAATTTTTGCCAAATCCATTACCTTCTCTTTGGCTCTTTCACTGGTATATGGATGGCTATGATAATATACGCAGGATAATTCCACACCTCTTCTGGCCATCATATAACCTGCTACCGGAGAGTCGATTCCTCCGGAAAGCATCAGCATAGTGCTTCCGTTCATTCCGTAAGGCATTCCTCCTACAGCCTCAATCTTATTAGCATCGGTATAAACATAAGCTTTCTTCCTTATTTCAACAAGTATTTTACAATGAGGGTTAACTACATTTACTTTTGCCTCCTCTGAATTCTCAAGTATGTATCCCCCTACTTCCCGGCTTGTTTCCATGGAATTGTGCTGAAAAGCTTTATTTGCTCTGTTTGTTTCAATTTTAAAATCTACAGGTCTTACTTTATTATAAAGCTCCAATGCAGCCTTTTTAATAAACTGCATTTCAGCATCTACTTCATTTACTATGCATATTTCTTTAATTCCAAAAACCCTTCTAATCTTTGCTGCCAGCTCTTCAAGATCCTCTCCATAAACAAACCATCGGTTTTGGTCTATAAAAAATTCATAAGTCATTCCCTTTAAGACGTTTTTTATGTTTTCTTTTAATTTTTTTTCAAATTTATTTCTATTTAACCCCTTTAAAAAAATCTCTGAGGCATATTTTATCAGTATAAGTTTTCTCATTTCTTCATTCTCCTTAAAAAAATTAGGGATTTCTTTAGTTCATCCACCACTTTGTCTATCTCTTCCTTATCATTATATGGATTAAAGCTGAACCTAACAGAGCTTAGTATCCCCTCATGATCTATATTTACAGCCTTCAGCACATGACTGTCCTTGTTACTTTTTGAAGAGCAGGCAGCTCCTGAGGAAACAAATATATCCTTTTCCTCCAGCATTCTTAAGAGAATTTCTCCCCTTATACCCTTAAACTGAACATTAAGTATATAAGGAGTGAAATCCTGTGTTAAGTAGCTTGTAACTATTGCCTCAGGTATTTCTTTCAACCTTTGGATAAAATACTCTTTAAGTTCCCATACCTTTTGATAATTTGAAGCCATGCTCTTATTTATAATTTCTCCCGCTGCGGCAAATCCTGCAGCCCCAGGAACATTTACCGTGCCTGCTCTTATTCCAAGTTCCTGCTCTCCTCCTGTTATTAATGATCTTAATCTGATATTCTTACGTATATAGCATAGACCTATTCCTTTTGGTCCATGTATTTTATGAGCACTGGCAGATAAAAAATCTATATCAAATTCTTTAACATCAATAGGAAGCTTCCCAAAACTCTGCACTGCATCTACATGAAACTTTGCTCTTGTACTTTTACTTCTTACTATTTCTGAAACAGCTTTTATGTCCTGTATAGTCCCTATTTCATTGTTAACATGCATAATACTCACTAATGCAGTATCTTTATTAACAGAGTTTTCTAATTCCTTTAAATCTACTCTCCCTAAAGAATCTACTGGTAAATATTTAATTTCTACACCGCTATTTTCAAGCTCCCTGCAGGTTGACATAATACTGGCATGTTCAATAGAAGTAGTTATTATATTAAGTCCAGGCCTAGCTATACCCTTTAAAACCATATTATTACTTTCACTTCCTCCTGAAGTAAATATTATCTCATCTGGAGAGGAATTTATTAAAGCTGCTAGAATTTCTCTGGATTTTTGCAGTTCCTTATAAGCCATAAGTCCAAACTTATGTGCAGAGGAAGGATTTCCATAATTATTTTCCATAACTTCAGAGATTTTTTTTATAACCTCCTTAAAAGGCTTAGTGGTAGCACTATTATCAAAGTAAACACTCAAATCAGTTCACCTTCTTACAGTATATTTGATATTCTACTATTTAATTTACCATATATGCTTTATTCTGCAAAGAATTACTCATAATTTGTAGCATAGAGTAATAATTAATCAGTATAAATTTTTCTTATATATTTACTTTTAATGGTAAAATAAAAAGTATAAATTATATAGGAGAGATTGTGATGGAAAGGAATTTTTCTCTAAAGGATAATATAACCTTAAAAAAAGAGGTTTTAAATTATCTTGAAGAACTGGATCAATTTAATATTTCTTTTGAATCGCTATGCAATTCAGTTCCCAGAATAAAGCATATTAAAGACGAGCTTTTTAATATAGCTCAGAATTCTGTAAATGATAAAGAATTAATGAAAATAATTATGGTAAAAAAGTCTATTCCTTTAAAGTATCTTTCACATAAAAAAAAGCATAGGAAAAGATTTATTAAACAATGGAGGATTTATATTCTGGCTTTGATACTGATTTTTAGAGGAAGCGAATATTCATTTTTAAAATCCTATGTATCAATGCCTTCAAACTGTGAAGGTCTAAATAGTGAAGGCATTGTTTTGGATATAAAAAAAGACAAAGCTGGTCTGATTACTCCTCAGGGTAGCTTTATATATGTCAGCCCTAGCTTCCATTCTCCTGTTTTAGGTTCATATTACATAGGGAAAGAACTTCACATAAAGGTTCCTTTAAATAGTTTTAGGATTTTTTTTACCGCTGTAAAGCTCTTGTTTTTAATATTTATTTTTTTATATATAGTTAAATTTAATAATTGATTTTGCTGTATTTCTCTCCGCTTACCTCAGAAACCTTAATGAGAAATTTATTTATATCATCTATTACCTGCTTTCTCTGACTTTCAGTGAGCTTCCCCCTGCCAAGTCTGTCGCTTACTGTGAGAAGGGCCAGCTCTTCAACCTCTACCTCTTCTATCATAGTTTCTATGTCAGCAAAAGGAAGGCTCTTAATTACAAAAAGGGCCTGCATATGCCATCTAGCCATCTTAGAAATTTTCAGAGCTAAATCTTTATTCTCAAATCCCAGCTCCTGAAAGAATTCCATAACCATTTTCTCTCCAACTTTATCATGATCATAAGATGTCCATCTTCCTTTTCTTTTTTTAGTGGTTGGAGTTTTACCTATATCGTGAAGAAGAGAAGACCACATGAGCACCCTCATATTTTTTGACAGCTTTCTCTTTTTTGCCGCTTCATCCACTACCATCATTATATGATTGAAAACACTGCCTTCAGGATGATGTTTAGGCTCTTGAGGAATTTCTTTTAAATCCGTAATCATATTATAGGGATTTATATCTATTTTATTATTTTCTAGAAATCTTTTTAAAAATAAAGAGGGTCTCTCGTCTTCCAGTAAATGCTTTTCTATTTCCATAAAAATTTCTTTTTTATCCATAGCTCCTCCTTTTTTCATTAGTATATAACATAGTATAGCTTAAATTTAAAGAAATAATTTATAACTTTTTTATAAACAATCCTATGTTTTTTTATTTGTTTATATTGATTTATGCTCATAACATGCTAAAATTACATTGTCGGTATTCTTATGAAACCGAACATTATTAATTTTCCAAGGTTAGCCCGAATTATATCCTTTTGGAATAAGAACGGAGGTTTTATTAATGGAACGTGAATTTAAAGGTTCATCTCGTCTAAGTACAAGACAGATGGCAGTAGTGGGCATGCTATCTGGAATCACATTTTTTATGGGACTTACAAGGCTGGGTTTTATCCCATTACCTACTGGAGTAAATGCTACAATAATGCATCTCCCTGTAATTATAGGTACTATAATTGAGGGCCCTTTAGTTGGCAGCATTATTGGACTTGCATTTGGATTATTCAGTATGTATCAGGCTTTTACCGCTCCCAGCTTATTATCCTTTTGGTTTTGGAATCCTATTATAGCTTTGGTTCCAAGAGTGTTAATAGTCTTATCTACCTATTATGTCTACAAGCTCTTTAAGGGAAGGTATAAATCCTTCAGTATTGGTGCTGCTTCCGTAGCAGGAACTCTGACAAATACCATTGGAGTTTTACTTCTCTCATATTTCTTTTATTTTGAAAAAATAGCAGAAGTAACTAATACATCCGCATCAGCTGTGCCTAAATTTATGCTGACAATAGCCTTAACTAATGGCATTCCGGAAGCTGCTATATCTGCACTTATCAGTATTCCTGTAGTGTTAGCGCTTTTAAAGATTAGAAGATAGTAATTTTCCCAGTTTAGTTTTCTACTAAACTGGGATATTTAGTATAAAGGAGTGTTTATAATGAAAGAAATAAAATTATGTGATATTGAAGGTATACAAATAGGACATATGGAAAATTATGAGTCCGGTACTGGATGTTCCGTTATAATCTGCAGAGAAGGCGCCTCCGGAGGAGTAGACGTAAGAGGAGGTGCGCCTGGAACCAGAGAAACAGATCTTTTAAATCCTGTTGAGCTTGTTCAAAAAGTTAATGCGGTAGTTCTGTCCGGTGGTAGTGCTTTCGGGCTTGATGCATCTTCAGGAGTTATGAAATACCTGGAAGAAAAAATTCAGGTTTTGATGTTGGTATTGGAAAGGTACCTATTGTTTGTCAGGCTGTACTCTTTGATCTTACTGCAGGAGATCCCAGCATAAGACCTGATGCTGCTATGGGTTATGAAGCCTGTATTAATTCAGAAAAATCCACTGAGGATAAAAACGGAAATCATGGTGCTGGAACCGGTGCTACAGTAGGAAAAATCCTAGGTCCAGAACATGCCATGAAAGGCGGTTTAGGCTCTTATTGTATACAGGTAGGCAGCCTTAAAGTCGGTGCATTGGTGGCGGTAAACTGCTTAGGAGATGTGGTGAGCTCCCATGGGGGAAATATTTTAGCAGGAGCTTTAAATGAAGATTTAAGCGGATTTTTAAACACTGAAGAATACATGATAAAAGCATATGAAAAAATTCAAAAGGCTTTCAAAGGAAACACCACCATCGGTGCCATAATAACCAATGCAGAAATCAACAAAGCAGAAGCCAATAAGATAGCTTCTATGGCACACAACGGATTTGCAAGAGCCATCAGACCTGTTCATACTATGTTGGACGGAGATACTATATTTACTATGGGCACCAATAAAGTAAAATCAGATATTAATGTTGTTGGAATGCTTGCAGCAAGGGTTATGGAAAAAGCTATAATAAATGCTGTTACTTCCGCAGATAGCCTATATGGATTTAAATCCTTTAAAGATTTAAAAAATAAAAAATAAATTTATTCATGGATTGATTTACTTTATTATAGCCTTATTTCCTCCCCTGCTAAAAAAATTATAGTTTATTTATATTATTATGGTACAAAATATTAGTACAGTATCAACCAACTATAGTTTATCAAAAGGAGGAAGTAAAATGACAAATTCTAAATTAGTTCCTGAAGCTAAGAATGGCTTAAATAAGTTTAAACAAGAAGTAGCTAATGAGATGGGAGTACCATTTAAAGACTATAATGGTGAACTTACCTCCAAACAATGCGGCAGTGTCGGCGGAGAAATGGTTAAAAGAATGGTTCATCAATACGAAAGTAAATTATAATATATAAAAAAGGTGCTTCTACAAGCACCTTTTATTTTACATCTTTTTTTCTTCTGAAAGAGCAAGCATAAAGTATTTTAATGCATCCTTTGATTCTCCAAGTTCATAATACATTGATCCCATATCTAAATATCTCTTATACCTTTCTTCCTTTCCGCCAAATTTCAGCAAGGCATCCAGTGAAAGATTCATATACATTTCAGATTGGGAGTATCGCCCTTTCCTTTGAAGAAGAACGGACTTATAATAATAAGCTTTTTCTATAAATTTGATATCATTAGTCTTTATCGCCTTATCTAATGCTGTTTCTCCAAGGTTTTCAGCATACTCGTAGCAATTATTCTCAACCAATGTCTCTATACAGCTTATTAAGTATTTAACATAAGTCTTATCAGCCTCTTCTGGAATAAGCTTCAAGGCTTCTGTGATGTAATTCAAAGCAGTTTCCTTCTCACCACTTTTAAATACAGCATCAGCAAGTCTTAAATATAATCTTGCTTTTCCTTTATCGTTATTCTTAAGTAATTGCAACGCCTTGTCTTCATATTCCTTATACCTGTCATCATTACAGGCAGCATACAGCGCTGCAAGCATCTCATAAACTTCACCTTTTTTCTCATCGGTTCCAAGATAATTTATTAGATTAAGATTATCTTTTATTAACTCCATAGCTTCATCATACCTTTTCAGCATTATATAGGAAGAAGCAACATTATAGGTAGCCTCCGCAAGCTGGGTCTTATCCTCAGAAGCTTCATCACTTAAGTGCTTTCTAACCTTTTCATAATATATAAGTGCTTCTGAATACTCTTCATTTGCAAAAAAATATTTTGCTGCATCTAAACTATAAACAAGAACTCTGTCCTCCGACCAAGCTTTTTGAAGAAAATAGTGATACTGTGAAATATTTACCTGAATACTATCATAGTTTTCTATATCAAGATAATATATAAAAAGCAAATGCATAAGTTCAAAGGCTTTATCGTAATATTTATATTCTGTGGCATAATCTAAAGAGTATAGTATATCTTTTTCCAGCTGTTCGTCTCTTTTAGTGTTTTTTAATCTTTCTATATTGCTTTCTATCTGATCTTTAACATCCTGTTTAAGATAATCTATATCCAGCTGAAGCTTTTTAGAAACCTCTTCCAATATCCAGTCTTCCGCTTTTACCTTTCCATTTTCTATACAGCTCATTTTGGATATAGATATTTTCTCATCACATAATTCCTTTAAAGTAATACCCTTATATATCCTTGCTCTCTTTATCTTTTCCCCTGTTGATAATATCTCCATAACGTTCACCTATTTCAATCTATTTTCTTAATATTCCGGTCTTTTTAAATAAATTAACACCTTCATCAAGGAATTTTGCCGCCTCAGTGTCATTCTTTCTATCCATATAAAATTTACCAAGCATAATGGCAATCTCAGCAGCGTCTTTGTAATAATCCATGCTTTTTGCATAGTTAAAGGCTATGTGAAGGATGCTTTCCGCCTCAGAAGTATCGTCTTTTAAAAGGCTTATCCTGTATTTAAGCATATAGTATTCAATCATATCAGATACTTTATTATCTTCTATATTTTCTAAAATTTCATCCAGTATCTTGTTGCAATTTTTTATATCTTTTAATTTTATGTAGTTTTCGCAGATGTTTATTAATGTTTCTATAAGTTTACTATCTTTATTTTTCTTTCTTAATTCTATCGCTTTTTCATAGTGAGTAAAGGATTCTTCAATATTGTCAAATTCATAGAACAACTTTCCTAAACTGTTTTCTATATTAGACATCTTGTCCATGTCCTCTAACTCTTTATATACTTCTAAAGCTTTTGTGGAGTAATCTATAGCTAAATCCAGTTCTCCTTTCCTGCTTATCTCTTCAGAAATCAGGAGTAAGGATTTTGCGTATTCTTTACGATTACCGATTTGCATAAACTTTTGTTTTGCTAAATAAGAATAGTTTATGGCTTTATCCAAATTATCAAGTTTAAAAAATGTATTTGCTATATAAAAATAAATTTTGCCCAGCAAAAAGTCATTACCTATATTATTGTCGATAAAGACTTTTTCCGCCTGCTGAAGATAACTGTTAGAAGAATGATAAGCTTTAAGCATATAGGTAATCTTTGCAAGATGAAGAAATGTTTCTATTATTTCTTCATTTTTATTATTTTTAATAAATATTACATTGGCAGATAAAAAAAACTGCTGTGCCAATGCATAATCACCCTTTGACATATAAATTTCTGCTCTTAAAAATAGATTTCTTGCTTTTCTATATTCTAAATCATATTTTTCTGCATAATACAATGCAGTTTCTATTTTCTTTTCTGCAGCAATTAAATCACCGCTGTTTATATATCCTTCCGCTATCTGCTCATAGAAAGTACATATCTTTTCTGCCTGGCTTTCTTCAGATTCCATTAAATACTCCACAGTGGTTTTTAGAGCCTCAGCCAAATACTCTAAAAGATCCATGGAAGGATTTGATTTTCCAGATTCTACAAGGCTTATCTGCCCGGGGGTTATTCTTTCACCAGCTAAATCTTTAAGCGTCATATTTAGTTCTTTTCTTTTACGTTTAATTTTTTCTCCTAAGGACAAAATTTCCATAAGCCACTCTTCCTTTACACCTATATAAGTATTAATAAAATTAATATAATTGTTACATTTTTTTACTATATTATAACATATTTTTTACTTAAAGAACAATTTTAAATTATTTTATAGGAAAATTTAAAATAATTAAAAAGCTATTTCCTAAACAATAAAAAAAGAAGTCAGGCTTAAACCTGACTTAAGAAAACTTCATCGCATCCAGTGCATCATATCATCGTATGTATCCCCCATAGTACTCATCATTCTCTTTCCAGCTTTTCTTATCATCCTTTGGGTTCTTCTATCCATTTGAGAAAGGATAACTGTACCTAAAGCTGCTCCAACTAAAGCACCTGCAGTCATTCCTGATATAAATCTACCCATTTACATCACTCCTTATTATAAATGTCCTTATATCATTAGAATATACAGTCTTTCTATATTTAAACCATGTAATTATTGGTTTTACTAGTCATCTAAAGCAGCTTTTGCAAGTTTGTCTGCCAAGTCGTTGAACTTATCTCCTGAATGTCCTTTTACTTTTATAAATTTTATTTTTATTTCTTTCATTTTTTCCTGCATAAATAAATGATAGTTTTCAGTAATTTTATTATTCCTCTTCCATGTTCCTAAAGCCCAGCTTTCTATACCCTGATAGTCAAAGTATATAGCAATATCTTTATAATCATTATTAATTGCAAAATCTACGGCCTTCATAGCTCCTAAAACCTCCCCAGCCACATTTCTAAGAGCAACAGCCTCTTGGTCTTCACCTTTTCCTTTATCCTTAAAAATCACTTCGCTGCACTTTACAGCAGCTAACCCATAGGAAAACTGTTTTTTATTATGATTATAGCTGCCATCTACATAAATTTTTAAAATTGAATCTGACTCATCAGCACATCCTGATAAATCCTTTCCGCTGCCGCTGTGAAGCTTTAAATAATTTTCAGCTTCCACCAATGCGCCGAAACTTTTATACACTGCTCCCTTAAATCCTATTACATCTGCTTTGCATTCATCCCAGCTCGTATATATATTAGATTCTCCGCTTCTGCCTTTTGCTACAGCATAATACTTAGCCATTTCCATTCTCCTTTAAACAGTAATCATTTCCTCCATAAAGTTATATACCTTATCAATTTTCCCCCCTGTTGTAAAATTCTTAATATACATAAGTGCTGTCTCCACTACCTTTAAAACGTCATTATCTCCTTCCCAGTTGGATAAAATTATATCCTTAGGCACCTCTTCAATAACTCTTGTAAGACCAAATACTGCAACGCCTAAATCATCCAACTTTCCAATGAAAGGGATTTTATCAGGTATTATTTCTAAAGGCAAAGCAATATAGGATGCACAAATACCTAATGTGATTTTTGTTTTAAGTTTCACTCTTCTATCCTTAAATAACCTGATTAAAAGAGCGAGAATATCTGGAACTATAAAAGCAAAGTCACTGTACTTCTCATATTTTACAGGTATTTTTTCCGCCACGGATTTTCTAATATCTGAATAGTAGTCTTCTACTTTTTCTACTTCTCCATTATATTCCTCTTCTATTTTATCTATATTATCTTCCACAGTTGAATCTATATTATTCTCATTTATACTTTCTTTTATCTCAGAAGAAGCCATTTCCTTTAAAGGGAATATTTTATCTATAGATATGCTGATATCTTCTAAGCCTACCTTTACAACACCACTTTGTAAATTTAAATCTCCAATGTTTAAAGAAATAAAAGGCACCTTTTCTAATAGCTTGTCCAGTTCCAGTACAATATTATTGTCTTCAAATCTAATTCCCTCTTTATTTAATTTTTTTAAGGCAATCTTAGCAGCAATATTTCTTATAAAGGATAATATACCAAGCCTCCAAAGCTTAAATGACTTAATCTTTAATTTAATAATTTTTCCCTTAGAATAAACCACTTGAGCATTAACATGAAAATTAAGTTTAATTATAGATTTATAGCTTCCTGATACATAAATGCTTTCCTCTATTTTTACGGTTTTTATAATTAAATTATCTATTTTTACAAAGTCATTTATAATGCTTAAGATATCCATTTCAGTAAGCTTAGCTTCTACATTGCTTATGTGCATAGAGTATTCCCCCTTTATTAAATATAGGACTTTATAAGATTCTACATAATTTAGTATACATTATATATCTTCTATTATCTATAATTCATATTATATAAATCTTCATAAAAGAATTCCATAACTTACATTGGTAAAAACTATGACTTTCATTAGACTTTAATCTTAAGCTTAATATAATATTTAATTGTAGATTATTAATAATCTCATATTATTAAGGGGGTATTTTACATTGATGAATAGGTTTAAAAAGAAAATCTTTATTATTCCTGTTTTAATCTCTTTGATCTGTATTTCTTATTTAATATACCAAACCTTCATATTAGAAAAAACAGCACATGTTAACTATACTGAATTTTTAAAGGATAAAAAAAATGGCAATGTTGAAGCTGTCACCATAAACGATGCCTCCACACTAAAAATTAAACTAAAAAACGGAGCAGATTATTATACGGACAATCCAAGAACCTTAACCTTTAAAGAAGATCTTTTAACTTCAGGTATTTCGGTGAAAGAAAGCAATGTAGTATCTTTAAATAAGTCTATTCCTTCTTCTATTTTAATAATCTGCATATTTTCTATAGTTATTATGCTTTCAAAAAAAATCAAGGTTTCTTCTTCAATGACCTCTATGGAGATTCTAAATAATGAAAAAGAATTTAAAAATAAATACAAATTTTCTTCTGTAGCAGGTAATGAAGAAGCTAAAGAAAGTTTAAATGATATAGTTGATTTTTTGAAAAACCCAGATAAATATAATAAGTATGGCGCGAGAATGCCTAAAGGAATTATACTTTATGGAGAACCAGGTACAGGAAAAACCCTTCTTGCAAAAGCAGTTGCAGGAGAAGCAGGAGTACCTTTTTATGCAGTATCCGGATCAGACTTTGTTCAGGTATATGTAGGGGTAGGAGCAGCTCGTATACGAAACCTCTTTAAAAAAGCAAAATCAAAAGGTAAGGCTGTTATCTTTATTGATGAAATGGATGCTATTGGAAAAATGAGAAGTTCAGGAAAAATCGGCGGCTCAGAAGAAAGAGATCAGACTTTGAATTCCCTTCTTACAGAAATGTCCGGTTTTAATGATAATGAAGGTATTGTGGTTATGGCAGCTACTAACAGGTTAGATGTACTAGACCCAGCTCTGCTGCGTCCAGGAAGATTTGACAGACATGTAGAAGTGGCTCTACCGGATGCTTCAGCCAGAGAAAAAATAATAAATTTATACCTTGAGCAGAAGCCCTGCAGAGATATTGATATTAAGAGTCTTTCCTATAAAACCGCTTATTTCTCTGGAGCAAAGCTTGAAAGTTTAATCAATGAAGCAGCTATCATTGCAGCAAAATCAGATTCGGATTTTATTACTGAGGAACACATTGAAAAGGCATATTCTATTACAATAGCAGGATATAATAAAATCGTAAGAGATTCATTAAGAGAGGAAGACAGAAAGATTACTGCTTATCACGAAGCTGGACATGCTTTAGTTTCCCTTTTGAAACTTCCCGAAGATTCCATAGAAAAAGTTTCTATAATCCCTACCTCAAAGGGTGCCGGAGGATATACCTTAAGCATTCCTGCAGACAGTGCGTATATAAATATGCAGTATCTTAAAAATAAAATTATGGTATTATTAGCAGGCAGAGCCTCTGAAGAGTTAATCTTCGGAGAAAAAATGGTTACTACCGGTGCATACAATGATCTTAATGAAAGCACTAAAATTATACAATCTATGATTACAGAGTACGGCATGGGAAACTCCTTAGGCCTTCTGAGAAAGTCTTCTTTGGGAAGTCTTAGCAGTGAAGCTTCTAAAGAAGTGATTGATGAATGCAAAGCCATGGTAGAGAACCTTTATAGTGAGGTAAAGATGCTGCTTCAGGATAATAAATCTATATTAAAAAGTATAGCTGAAGGTCTTTTGGAAAAAGAAACCTTATACGGAGCTGATCTTGCAAAATTAACAAACATAATAACCCCTCAGGCTGTATAAAGCTCTGAGGGGCATTTTTACCGCTTATATTTTGATGGATATAACAAAAAGGAGATAAGCATTCCTCCTAAAAGACCTCCAAAGTGTCCATAATTATCGATATTAGACATGGTTAATCCTATAAACACATTTAAAGCAATAACAGATAAAATATTTCTCAGGAAATATTTACCAATACTGTTTCGTTCTTTAAAAGCATAAATCAAAGCTGCTCCCATAAGTCCAAAAATTGCTCCTGAAGCTCCTATGGATAGTGATGGGGACATCCTGTAGCTAAGATAGCTGGAGGCAACCGCAGAAATTATATATATTGCTACATACTTTGTTTTTCCATATACCTCTTCAATTAGATCTCCTAATATATATAGTGCGTACATATTAAGCGCTAAATGCATGATTCCACCGTGCAGAAAAGCCGCAGTTAACAGCCTATAATATTCTCCATGGGCAATAGCGTAATTTTCCTTTGCCCCAAAAGCATAAAGCACAAGAGTATTTATATCAAAGATATCCTTAGACAAAATAGCTGTAGCTATAAATACAGCGATATTGACAGCCATTAATATCAAAGTTATCTTTGAAGTTTTTTTATTAATCTTCCTTCTGCTGCTGTTTTCATTTAATATATTCGCTATAAATTCAGATGCCTGAGGATATCTCAAAACCTTATTGCTATATTTATCCACTTCTATTCTGTTATAATTATGCTCCTGCAGATTATATCCATCAGTTTCTCCCGTCAAAACCACTACATTGATGTTAAAAGGCTGATTCTTGGAATATAAATATTGAATAAGCCCCTTTACCTCAGCTTCTTCTTCCGCCTCCAAAGTACATATAACGGATATTACCCCTTCCTTGGTATATTTTAAAGCTGCCCAGGTACTCTCACTGTTTATTGGATTTATATACTGCTCAACTACAAAGCCATAATATTCAATTAATTTATTAAAAAGCTTTTTTTCAAGTTTCTCCTTCATGCCCTCACCCTTAAAATGATATTTTATTTTATTATAAATTAAGCAGAAGATAATGACAAATAAAAAACACCCTTAAGGGTGTTTAAACGATATCCATGACCACTAAATCCGTATGCTCCAGCAAATCTATTTCGTAAAAGGATATAGGTTCTTTAGTTTTACTGTTATATAAAACACGGACTACCGGTCTATCAGGAAAGTTCTTATTCTGTCTCACTACATAACCTTCAACTTCATTAGACAGCCTTAAACAAGTTCCTAAGGGATATACTGAAAAAGTTCTTTTAAATGCGCTTACTATCTTCTCATCAAATATGCTTCCGCTGCCTGCTAGTATCAGCTCATAGGCATCGGAGGGATTGAATTTTTTTCTGTAGCTTCTATCTCTGGATACAGCATCATAAACATCACATATGCTTATTATTTTAGCAATTTTAGAGATAGCATTTTTTTTCAATCCTCTCGGATAACCATTTCCGTCCACTCTTTCATGATGCTGTTTTATCCCTGTAATCACCTCAGATGGAATAGTTGAATAGCTTCTAAGTACCTCTTCCCCATATTCAGGATGTTTCTTTAGCTCTCCTGCTTCACTGGATGTCAACGGAGTCCTCTTATTCAATATAGAGGATTTTATTTTAATCTTGCCAACATCGTGTAATACTGCAGCCATTCCCAGTTTAACTAAATCCTCCTTTGACATACCTAGATTTTTTCCTAAGAATCCAGATAATATTCCTGTATCCACACTGTGGAGATATGTATAATTATCATGAGTTTTAATAGCCATTAAATTGGTACTTATGCTGTCTATGCTCATAATATAGTCTATAAGATTTTCCATGCTTTTATAGGTTTCTTTTATGTCAACGGGACCATGAAGAGATAATCTTTTATATATGTTGGAAATATTTTTTACAGCTTCTATTTTCAATTCATTTAAAATGCTGTCTTCTCCCTCTATGTCATCCAGTCTGTCATCTTCAATATAAAGGTAGTATATGTTTAGTTCTTTTAATTTACTTATATATACTTCTGTTAATTTAACTCCGTTGTTTAATAAAACTTTACCATCGCTGGTTAAAATGCTCTTAGCTAATATCTCACCAGGTCTGACTCTGTTAATAAACTCTAACCTCATATTGTCCTCCATTTACTTCATTATTTCTACTTCATATTATCGACATAATAACAGAGTAATTGATACACATCTGCAAAAAAAACAAGCGGTTATACAAGAAAACCGCTTGTTTTTAATTATTTTATATTTTCTAGCATGTCTAGAAGGCTTTTGAACCTCTCTAGTGTAGCCTCTAAAGGAGCCGGCGTGGTCATATCAACTCCGCTGTCTTTTAATATATTTATAGGATAATCTTTTCCGCCGCTTTTCAGGAACTTTTTGTACTCTTTAACTCCTCTTTCACTATCAGTTAAAATGGAATTTGCAAAAGCTGATGCTGCAGCATATCCTGTAGCATACTGATATACATAAAAGTCTCTGTAAAAGTGAGGAATCCTTGCCCATTCCATGTCTATTTCTTTATCTACAACTATATCCTCACCAAAGAATTTAACATTTATATCATGCCATATAGAAGAATATTCCTTTGCAGTAAGAGGATTGCCTTCCTCCAGCAATTCATGTGTAATCTTTTCAAATTCAGCAAACATCAGCTGCCTAAATACAGTGGTTCTAATCTGCTCTAATTCTTGATTAATGAGGAATAATTTCCTTCTGCTGTCTTTTTCGTTATCTATTAAATAATGTATAAGAAGTATTTCATTAGTGGTAGAGGCAACCTCAGCACAGAATAAGGTATACTGCGAATAAATATATGGCTGTTCTTTTTTGGAATAAAATGAATGTATAGAATGCCCCATTTCATGTGCTAAGGTGGAAACATCATTTAAGGTTTCATTATAATTTAAAAGCACATAAGGCATTGTATCGTATGTTCCCCAGGAGTATGCCCCACCTCTTTTCCCTTTATTTTCAAAAACATCTATCCAACCCTTTTCTATTCCATCGCTGAATATATCTATATATTCCTTTCCTAAAGGTTTCAGAGCGGTTTTAACCAGTT
This sequence comes from Clostridium polynesiense, assembly GCF_000820705.1. Lineage (GTDB taxonomy): Bacteria > Bacillota > Clostridia > Clostridiales > Clostridiaceae > Clostridium_AA > Clostridium_AA polynesiense. The sequence goes on from NZ_CCXI01000083.1 coordinate 30,973, forward strand.
CTACTCCCTGTTCAAAAGGTATTTCCTCTTTGGGAATATCTATTAGAGGAACATATAAATCATATATATGCATTTCCTCCAAGCCTAAAAGCTGCTTCTTGATTTTCACATATCTATGAAGCAAGTCCACGTTATTATTTATGGTTTCCAATGCATTATCATACACTTCTAAAGGTATATTGTTTGGTTTTAAAGATGCTTCCAGTGCAGAAGAATATTTTCTTGTCTTTGCTTGGAATATAAAATTCTTCATGGAAGAACTTAATGAAGTACCCAGGGTGTTATTATATTTTTCATAGGTTTCGAACAAACCTTTGAAAGCTTCTTTTCTAACTCTTCTATCTTTACTTTTAATAAAGGAATTGTAATTACCTTCTGTGAGCTCTACTTTTTCTCCTTTTTCATCCACTATTGTAGGAAAAGTCATATCCGCATTGGTAAGCATATTAAAAATATTATGGGGAGCCTGCAGATTATCTGAGATTGAGGCCAGAATTTCTTCTTCCGGTTTTGATAATATATGAGGCTTGGATTTAAATATATCCTTTAAGAAAAAATCGTACAGCTTAAGTTGCTGAACCTCCTCCATCGCTCTTTCAGGATAATCCTCTGGAAGTGAAAGAACTTCAGGTACAAAGAATGCACTCAAGCTGGCAAGCTCAGCCAGATAACTGTCAATCTTATTTTTTAATCCCTGATAGGTGGTATTTGATGTATCTTCATCAGATTTTAAATGTGCATAAACCATGAGAGTTTCAGCTAATCTGTCTACCTTCTCGCTCTCCTGTAAAAAGCTTAACAACTCAGAAGGATTATTAAGTTTTCCCTGGTAACCGGGCAGAATGGCAGCATTTTCCTTGAGAGCCTTAAAATCTTTTTCCCACTCATCAATATCTTTATAGATTTTTTCTACCTTCCATTTATACTTATCTGATATCTCGGTTCTCTTTGGAAGTTTTTTAGTTTCTGACATCATATTTCCTCCTTATCCATTATTGATATTCTTCTTTTTTTCCTTTAATGACTTCTAATACTTTATGTATTTCCCTTTCTATTAATTCTCCCGCTGCTTCTATAGAAGCCTGTAAGTCCTCTCTCTCCTCCATTAAAGGAAAGCTTATAATCCATGCAGGATTGAATTCACTGTCTACATCTTCAATTTTAAAGCCTTTATTAATAAAATCTTCTTTTTCAAACAAATCAAAAATGGCACTGTACTCCCAATCCTCAACATCCTTATTAATATCAAAGATTATGAATACATCACCGCTATGACAATAAAACTTTTTTACATATTCTCCACCATGACTTAAACTGAAGCTTCCTATTTCCTTGATAAACTTCTTATCAATGGGATCTACTTCCATAAGTACAAGAGACGAAAATTCCATATATACCCTCCTCTTTTTTTGTTAAATATATTCTTAAAGTATAGTTAGCTTTATATTAATATATTAGCATATTTTTAAATATTTTTACTATTTATTGTTCTTGCAAATAATTTGCAACTCACAGTATAATTATAATATACTTATTATGAGTTAATAATTATAATTATAGTAATCCATTAGGAGTTGATAATTTGATCCAAATAAAAAATTTAGCTTTTTCATATACAGGAAAAGCCCCTTATCTTCTAGAGGATTTAAATCTTCAAATACCTAAGGGAGCATATGTATCCATATTAGGAGAAAATGGAAGCAGTAAAACCACATTAATAAAATTAATTTTAGGAGTACTTAGTCCTGTTAAAGGTACTATATCCCTATCCACTAAAAAGGTTGGTTATGTTCCCCAAAAATTTGAAGGCTTTAATTCTCAGTTTCCCCTTACTGTTAACGAACTATTAAAAATTCATATGAAGGTGATAAAACTTTCGGATAATAATATTATCGATGACAGCTTAAGTTTAATAAATATGAATTCTTACAAGAATTCTCTTATTGGAAATCTTTCCGGAGGACAGCAGCAGAAAGTCTTTATAACCAGAGCCCTTATGGGTAATCCAGAACTTTTAGTCCTTGATGAGCTTTCCACAGGTGTAGATATAAACAGCCAGTCAGAAATATATTCTATCATTAAGGATTTAAATGTAAATAAAAACATTACTGTTGTGGCTGTTGAACATAATCTAAACGCAGCCTTAAAAAACTCCACCCACATACTGGATTTAAGCGGAGATACCAGACTGCTGACCATAGATGAATATATTAGCAGATTTAATAATGACAATGTATTCAACATTAGAAAGGTAGATTAAATATGTTTGAATATGAATTTATGCAGAATGCTTTTATGGCGGGCTTTCTTGTAGCCCTTTTGTCTCCTACAGTAGGTCTTTTTATAGTTCTAAAAAGATATTCAATGATAGGAGATACACTGTCTCACTCAACCTTTGCGGGAGTAGCCATAGGACTTGTTTTGGGCTATAATCCGCTGATCGTCGCATTTATATATACTACACTGTGTGCAGTCATTATAGAATTTTTAAGAAATTACTATAAGAGATATGCTGAAATGGTAATGTCCATTATACTCACCTTCAGCCTTGGTATAGCTATTATGCTTGTAAGCAGCGGTAAAGCTTCTGCCAACATAAACTCTTTTTTATTTGGCAGCATACTTACAGTAACTAAATCAGATATAATTATGATTGCAGCAGTAACTATTATTTCATTTTTATTAATTGGAATATTATATGATAAACTTATATATGTAACCTTCGATGAGGAAGGTTCCGGAACTTTAGGTGTACAGGTTAAGCTTATAAATTATATCTTTACTATAATGGTAGGGGCAGCTATTTCTGTTTCTATACGGGTTATGGGAATCCTGGTTATATCCTCAGTAATGATAGTCCCTGTAGCTACAGCACTTCAGTTTAAACAGGGCTTTAAAAGAAGCCTCATAATATCAATAATAATAGGATTGATAGATATTATGTCCGGTTTAGTTCTTTCCTATATGCTGGATACCGCTCCCGGAGGGACCATAGCAGTTATTTCAGTGATTGTGCTCATTATAGCTATTGTTATTTCTAACATAAATAAAAAGTCATAGCCTGCAAAAGCTATGACTTTTTATTTTTACACTCTTCACAGATTCCCTTAAGTATAAGGTGATGCTCTGTAAGAGTAAACCCGGTTTTATTCTTAACCAGTTCTTCTACCTGATGCATTGGGCATGGAACTTCTATTTCTCTATTACATAATGAACATCTTAAAATGTGCATATGAGAGTTCTTCTTTAAACAATAGGTATATCTTCCTTCTCCTAAGTCAAACTTATCTACAATATGCTTTTCTTCGAAGGCTTCAAGAGTTCTGTACACTGTAGATAGGTTTATATCTTCTCCTGAGTTAATGCAGTTATTATATATCTGCTCTGCACTTATGCTGTTTTCACTGTTCAAAATAATATATAAAATTCTCGTCCTTGCCTTTGTGACCTTAATTTTATTTTGTCTAAGAATATCTTCTATATTCACCTACATTACCCCTTAAACAAAACCTAATTTTTTTATAAATTCATTATAACACATAATAAACTAAATTTCAGAATTATAATATTATCATCTTTAAACCAAATATTATAAGTATAATACCTCCTATATAATCTGCATATTTACATATGAAAACTACCCTTTTTAGATATCTTGCCAGTATGTAGGCTAGTCCACAAAATAAAAAGGTGATTGTTCCTATAATTATAGTAAACTCCATAAGATGATAAAATTTGCTGATAGAATTTAAAGTAGTAAATCCTACCACCAAAGCATCAATACTTACTGAAATACCTAATATATAATACATCTCCTGTTTCTGCAGACGGTAATTTTCTTTCTTCTTAATTCCGTCCAGTATCATCATAATACCAACTGCAGCCACTACTATCCCTCCTGCAAGGCTTGGTATAGCTGCTACATATTTATTGAAAAGAATACCGGAAAGGCCTCCCGTTAAAGAAAATAAAAATTGAAAAAAAGAAAATGAAAAGCAATAAATAATCTTGTTATACAGCCTAACCCCCTTATTTAAACCTATGCTAAGAGACACCGCAAAGGCGTCCATCGCCAGCGCTGAGCCTATAATAACCCCCTGCAAAATCCACATCAAAATCAATCCTTTGAATAATTTTTCTCTTATATTTCTTTACATAAGTTATTTTATGCCTCAGCGCTTATATATATAATTGTTTATTTTCTTTTTCAATGAATATTTATGTAATTAATTATAAAATGAATTAATATGATTAATTATAAAATAATTGCCATTAAAAGTTAGTACTATACTTTAAATTATAAGAATATACTTTAAAAGTTATTTACTTTATTATATTATAATAAATGGTGCATAAATATTTAATTTGTATATCATACTTTGCGTTTGGAGGAGATGTTTGATGCCTAATTGTATAATTGCTCAATCCGGAGGACCAACCTCAGTGATTAACGCCAGCGTTTGCGGATTGGTTTTTAGTAATTCAGAACACAAAATTTATGACAAGATATATGCCGGTATTAATGGAATAGAAGGCATTCTTGAAGAGAGAATAATAGAACTAACCAGCTTTAGCAGAAAAGAACTTGATTTATTTAAATTTACCCCCTCTGCCGGATTAGGCTCCTGCAGATATAAATTGAAATCTTTTGATAAAAATGAGGACGAATATAATGCACTGATTAATATTTGTAAAAAATACGATATAAACACCTTCTTTTATATCGGTGGAAATGATTCTATGGACACCATATTTAAATTGTCCTCATATGCTGAGGAAAAGAATATAAATATCAAATTTATTGGTATCCCAAAGACTATAGATAATGACCTTCCAGTGACGGATCATACCCCCGGCTTCGGAAGTGCCGCCAAGTTTATAGCAACTACAGCTTTAGAAACTTACTTAGATTCATCTGTTTATACAAACAACGGGATTTTTATTTTAGAAACCATGGGAAGAGATACAGGATGGCTGGCTGCCAGTGCCTGCTTAGCAAAATTAAATGGACAACCTATAGCTGACTTTATTTATCTTCCGGAAGTTGAATTTGATAAAGATAAGTTTTTAAAGGACACCGCTGAAAGATTTAAAGAAAAGAATCAGGTATACATCGTGGTTTCAGAGGGGATTAAAGATAAGGATAACAAATTTATATCCCAGTTAGAAACCTATCAGACTCATGATAGCTTTGGACATGCCCAGCTTGGCGGAGTTGGCACAGTTTTAAAAAATATGATAGTAAGAGCTGGAATAACTAGTAGAATAAAAGTACTGGAACTAGGTGTAATGCAGAGATGCGCTATGCACTGCTCCTCTTCTTTAGATATAGATGAGGCCTACAAGGTTGGATACGATGCTTTAATCTATTCAAAGGGAAATAACAGCGGAAATATGGTAGCTATTAAAAGAGAGTCTAATACCCCATACAAATCTTCAACCTTTTTAGTTAAAGCAGCTAGGGTTGCCAATAATATTAAATATATACCCCTTAGCTGGATAAATGAAGAAAGGAATAATTTAAATCCGGAGTGCCAAGAGTATTTTTCTCCCCTTATAGAGGGAACTCCTGCACTTTATTATGAAAATAATATTCCCATGTATAAAGTATTCAATAAATAATAAATCTTCTTATTTAAAAGCTGTACCCCAAGGTACAGCTTTTAATAAAATATTTTTTTACTTCTGCAGCTGATTATCTGCTCCAATGCATTTAAAAAATAATCCACTTCATTTTTATTATTGTATAAACCAAAGCTTATTCTCACCATACCTGGTTTTTCATAACTGGGATTATGAATGTATTGTTCTATATCCTCATCCCTTAACTTAAGAAGCCTTTGAACGTAGGGATGAGCGCAGAAACATCCATTCCTCACAGCTATACCGTAATTTCCCGAAAGTGTTTCTGCCAGTTCACTATGACTGATATCAGTAACATTAAAGGTAGTAATACCTAATTTATCTCCTATATTCACGTAATCTCCATAAATATCAACCTCTTTAATTGAACTCAAACCCTTAATTAAGTAGCTTGTAAGCTCCTCCTCCATAAGATTTACATTTTCCATGGTAATTATATTCAGCTCTCTTATTGCAGAAAGTAAAGCCACTATTCCCATAAAATTCGGTGTGCCTGCCTCTTCCTTATAAGGAGGATCATCCCATATGACCTGATTATCAGTAACATATTTAACAGTTCCTCCTCCTTTATGCTCCGGATCTCCCTTTTGAAAACAATCCTTAGCTACTATAATTACTCCAATTCCAAAAGGAGCATACATCTTATGGGAAGAAAAAACCAGATAATCTATATAATCATATTCTCCCGTTCCATTTAAGTTAATTTTTTTATGTGGTACCAGTTGTGCTCCATCTACCATTATTCTGCACCCATAGGAATGGCATATACAAGCTAATAGATTTACATCGTTAACATAACCTGTGACATTTGACGCTCCGGTAAGTGTAACTAATTTTATATTTCCTCTATTTTCTCTCAGCTTATTAATTAAGTCTTCAACGGATAACCTTCCCTGTTTATCTACTTCCACATATTCTACCCTGCATTTATCCCTCCAGGGAAGATCGTTAGAATGGTGTTCCATTCTGGTTGTCAGAACTATCCCCTCTTTGCAGTCTATCAGTCTGTAAGCCAGCTTATTAATTCCTTCCGTGGTATTTTTTACAAAAATAACGTTATATTTATTTACACTACCATTTAAAAACTTTAATATTGTGTGTCTTGCCTTATCATAAAACTCATCGCATATTCTCGATTTATACCCTTTTCCTCGATGTATAGATGAATACCATGGAGAAAAGTCTACTATATTCTTTATTACTTTTTTAAAAGGTGGTGTTGTGGCAGCATTATCGAAATTAATTCCCGTTATAAACCCTCCATCTTTTAAAGGTACCTGCTCCTCAATCCCCATAAAAAGCCCTCTATAGTCCTTTATATCCTCTCTCATAAAAAACCCCTCCTCTTATATAATATTAATATTTCATTAATGAGTGCAGTCATAATGTAAGTATCACCTTACATATATTGTCATATAATATAATAGTGCTTTTATAAATGGAGGTTATTTATGCATAAAGAACATGATGATGCTAATGCTTATGACGATATCAGATTTGAACCTTTTATAGCTTTACCTCAATATCAATATACTAATTATCCAGTTTTCCCCAATATAATGCCCCGCTACGGCTTTCAGCCCAGCATAGGAATGCCTGTAAATCCTTTGATTAATCCAGCAATGAGTTTTCCTGCATCCACTTCTATACCTATGATCCCTGCAGGTTCTTATGTATATTCCTTAATGCCTAATACTCCTCTCCCTATGCCGGAGGTATTTTCAAAGGATCAGGAGGTAAGAGTTCAATACGGTTCAGAATCCCCTCCAGCCTTCAACATTCACACACCTATGGAGGCTTTAAGAAATTTGGATCTGGAGCTTGAAGAGGATACCTGTGCTGAAAGCACACGGGATGTAGAGGATAATATAGGACGTATACTTAAAAAAATAGAAAATAATAATCCTGCAATATTTAATACCTTAAGTGCATATAAAATTCCATATCCTATTTCCAGATTATTAGTTAAAAGAATAATCAGGCTTTCACTTTCCTATTATTCTGATATGTCTCATGGAATCAACTTAAAGGATTAAAGGAGGATTATATGTTTTATAATTATGGATATGGTGACATATTTAATCAAAGCCTGTATAGAGCTGAGATGCCTAAGCTAGTCTCCTATATAAGGCTGTTTAACGCTTCTCCTGACTCTTCAGCCTTTGATATATACGCTAATGACGCCTTAATAGGCAAAAATCTTTCATTTAAGCAATTTACAAACTATCTTTCTCTTCCATCAGGAGATTATGTTATAAAAGTATTTCCTTCCGGAAAAACTACTTCACCAATACTAAACCGCACCTTAGAGATTCCTCCAAATTCTATACTCACCGCAGCAGTTGTAAATAAAGTGGATAACTTATCATTATTACCTGTTTTCGAACCACATATGAGTTTAAATCCAACCATGACCTTTATGAGATTTGTACAGCTTTCTCCTGATGCTCCAGAGGTGGATGTTTCTCTTCCTAACGGTCAAAAACTATTTAAAGATTTAGAGTATAAAGACATAACCGGATATATGATACTTCCTCCTGGTAATTATACACTTTTAGTTAAAGTAGAAGATACAGAAAAAGTCATACTTACAGTTCCAAAGGTTATAATTAAACCCAACAGGTTCTATACAATGTATATGGTGGGACTGTCTCTAGGCACTCCAGGCCTGCAGATTGTTGAAGCTTTAGATGGATTAAGCTATATAAAATAAAAAAACCGTCAATGTGACGGTTTTTTTCATCTATGCTTTTGAAACTTTTTTTCCACTGTGCTCTTTCTTTTTCTGTAATGACTGAATTACTATAAATGAACCTAATAATAAGATTAATGAAATGAAAAATGGCACCCATGGATTATGTATAAATCCAGCGAATAAATATCCTATAAAGCAGATTCCTGCTACTAAGGTTGAATAAGGCATTTGTGTTGAAACATGTTTTATGTGATCGCATTTTGCTCCAGTAGATGCCAGTATGGTAGTATCGGAAATCGGTGAACAGTGATCTCCATATACTGACCCTGCCAAAGTTGCTCCTAAAGCAGCTATTAAGAGGTTAGTTCCTTCAGCTCCTGCACATATCATTGTAACTATTGGAATAAGGATTCCAAAGGTTCCCCACGCTGTCCCCATAGAAAAGGACAAGAATGCTGCTACAAGGAAAACTAAAGCCGGAAGCAGTGCTAATGAAATATTTGAAGAAGCTACCAGGCTGCTTACAAACTCACCGGTTCCAATCATATTTCTGCAGATTCCGCTGAGAGACCATGCAAATAATAAAATCATAATAGCTGGTACCATGGATTTAACACCCTGTGTAACCCCATCCATGAAATCTTTAAAGCTTATAAGCTTACGTGGTATGTACATGCATCCTGCTACTATTAAAGCTCCAAATGCTCCAAGTGTTAAACCAGCTGAAGGATTTTCCCCTATTGCTGCTGTAAAGCTCACGCCATCAAAAAATCCTCCTACATATGCCATTCCCATAATGGAAAAAATGATTAAAGCTATCATAGGTATAACTAAATCTAAAACATGTCCCTTCTCAGAAATGCTCACTCCTTCAAAATCATTTCCCTGCATTTCTTCAATGGTGTTTCCTTCTTCAGCCTCCTGTTGAGCCTTCTTCATAGGACCAAAATCAAAATTAGTAAAAGAAATATATAATACCATAACTATAGTGAGAAGTGCATATAAATTATAAGGTATTGTCTGAACAAATGAATTTATTCCTCCATCTCCTAAATCAGAAGCTACAGCTGCAGCCCAGCTTGAAACCGGTGCAATTATGCATATAGGAGCAGCGGTGGAATCTATCAAATACGCAAGCTTCTCTCTTGCAATTTTGTACTTGTCTGTTATAGGTCTCATTACTGTACCTACAGTAAGGCAGTTAAAATAATCATCTACGAATATAAGCATACCTAAAGCTCCTGTAGCAAGCTTAGCCCCTCTTTGTGACTTTATTTTAGTGCTTGCCCACTTTCCATAAGCACGAGAACCTCCTGCCATAGTAACAACAACTACCAGAGCACCTAAAAGCCCTAGAAATAATATCATAAAAGCATTATCACCAAGTTTTTCAGACATCATTTGAAAAATATAATATACGGATTTAAATAAATGTTCTCCTGTAAAAACAGTATAAATAAGCATTCCGGAAAAAATACCAACTAAAAGTGAGGAAAAAACCTCCTTAGTAATAAGTGCTAATACTATTGCTATTACCGGAGGCAGTATTGAAAACCACCCTGAATTAATAGCCTCTAATCCTTCCATAAAATTCACTTTCCTTTCTTTTGTGATAAATAAAAAACCATGAATGCACTTAATGTATGAATGCACTCATGGTTAATACACATAATAAATATACGATGTTTTCTCCAATGATAGCTCTCCACATAAGTGACAGCCCGCTGCATATTTTACAACGGTCCAGCATCAACTCTTAAGGCATAAAGCTGACACTTCGGCAATTATCCCTTTCACTTAAAACTGCTGCCTGCATTGCTTTAAGTTACTCTTAATAATTGCGCCTCTATCATTGTTTCAAAGATCAATCTTCAAAACAATAAATATTAGATTTTTACTTTCGACTCATTATAGCATATTGTGACTTTAAGAGTCAACAAAAACACGAAGTTTTTTTTAGCTTTTTATTATATAGTTAGGCTCTTGGTTTATCCTTCCCAAGCTTTCTGGATTCTTTTGAATAGCCCACTTCATTTGCAGTTTCCACCTTCATATTTTCCACTTCTTTTCGCGTTTTCTGTCTGGACTTTTTGTTATCTTTACTGTTTTTATTATTTTTATGAGCCATGACTTATAAACCTCCCTTAAGTATATTGAATCATTCATATTATATAAACATACTTATCTTTTAATACATGGTATATATTAACTGAAGGTATATTCATAATTCTCCTTTACTACAAAACTCTGTACTTTTATAGTATAATAAAATAGCTATAAACCTTTATAGAAAGAAGTAAAGGCGGTAATAATATGATTGTTTTAAGTGGTAAAGGCATAGCTAAGAGTTATGGTATACATGAGGTTTTGAAGGATGTAACCTTCAACATAAATGAAGGCGATAAAGTCGGATTGATAGGTGCTAATGGAGAAGGTAAATCAACACTTTTTAAAATATTGATTAAGGAATTGTCAGCTGATAGCGGTGAAATATATCAGGACAAAGGTTATAGCACAGGTTACCTTTCTCAGCGTCTTGATTTGGAAAGTGAGAATGTTATTTATGATGAAATGCTTGAGGTGTTTAATGACCTCATAGCACTTGAAAATAAGATTCAGGCTTTGGAAGAAAAGATGAGTATGCCTTATACTGAAGAAAATAAGGCATTTCACGAAAAAGTATTAAAGGATTATACCATAAGCCAGGAATTATATTCCCATAGAGGAGGTTATACCTTTAGAGGTGAGATATCTCGAGTGCTTAAGGGTTTAGGATTTCAGGAAAAGGATTATAATTCTTATATTAAAAATTTAAGCGGAGGACAGAAAACCAGGGTTGCGTTATGCAAGCTATTATTAAAAAAGCCGGAACTTCTGCTTCTGGATGAGCCTACTAACCATCTGGATTTAAATGCTATTGAATGGCTGGAGGAATATCTAAGAAACTACAAGGGTACTGTTCTTTTAATATCTCACGACAGATATTTCTTAGATAGTATAACAAACCGTACCTTTGAACTGATTAACGGACATATAAACTGCTATAATGTAAACTACTCCAAATACATAGAATTAAAAAAGCAGAATTATGAAGTCCAGCTGAAAGCTTACAATCTTCAACAGTCAGAAATTAGAAGGCAGGAACAGATTATTGAAAGATTCAGATCCTTCAATAGAGAAAAAAGCATTAAAGCTGCAGAAAGTAGAGAGAAAGCCCTGGAAAAGATGGAAAAAATATCCGCTCCCGATGCTGAAGCCAAAGCTTCCAGAATACAGTTCCATTCAGAAATTAAAAGTGGTAATGATGTTTTGTGGGCAGAAAATTTAAAAAAGAGCTATGGAGATAAACTCCTTTTTGAAAATGTGAGCATGGATATAAAAAAGGGAAATAAAATAGCTTTAATCGGAGAAAACGGAAGAGGCAAGACAACTCTCTTTAAAATAATCCTTGGAAAGGTTAAAGCTGATGAAGGCGCTTTAACCTTAGGAAGAAATGTAATTACAGGTTATTATGACCAGGAGCAGTCTGACCTTGACGAGGATAAGGAGATAATAAACGAAGTATGGGACGCATTTCCTAAACTTACTACAACGGAGATAAGAAATGCTCTTGCTTCTTTTCTCTTTACAGGTGATTCGGTATTTAAGAAGATTGAACTTTTAAGCGGAGGCGAAAAATGCAGAATTAATCTTTTAAAACTCATGCTTTCCAAATCAAACTTTCTTCTTTTAGACGAACCGACCAATCACCTGGATATAATGTCTAGAGAAGCCTTAGAAGATGCTATATTAAACTATGATGGAACTCTTTTAATTATTTCTCACGATAGATATTTTTTAAATAAAGTAGTTGATAAGATATTTGAACTTGAGCAAGAGGGAATAAAAACCTATTTAGGAAATTACAATTATTATGTTGATAAAAAGAAAAATCCTAACAGATACGAAGGTGTTGAAGAGGACAAATCCGGAAAAACAAAAACTCAAATTCAGGAAGAAAAAAGAAAAAAGAGGGAAGCAGAGAGAGAAGCTAAAGCTATAGCCGAAAAAATTAAAAAACTAGAAGCCGACATCTCTCACACAGAATCAGAAATTTCAAAACTAAATGCAATGCTTTGTTTAGAAGAGGTTTATTCCGATCCTCAGAAAGCTCAGGAAACACAACAGACTATATCCCATTTGCAAAATATCCTTGAAAAGCTATATAGTGAATGGGAAGAATATATATAAATATTTTATGGCGGCAGTAGAAAATGTTTTTCTACTACCGCCATAATAAAAATAAAGGGGTTAGCTAATTTTTATTCAGAAAGTACAAGATCTAAAACTTTTTCCTTTCCATCTCTGGTTACATTCACCTTTACCGTATCACCGGAATTATGGGTTTCTTTAATCTTATTGATATCTTCAACGGTTTTAACAGGTTTTCCATCAAATTTTGTTACCATATCTCCAGGTCTTATTCCAGCTTTTTCTGCAGGACTGAATTCAACAACATCTACGATTAATACATATTCTCCTTCAGGCAGATTGTTCTTTTTTGCAACCTCTGTTGTTATATCCCTGGCATAAATCCCTATTCTCAATATTGGTTTAGAAAGGGCTGTGAGCCTATTTTTCACGCTGTTTATAGGAATGGAAAAGCCTATTCCTTCTACACCCTCCATCTTTATTTTTGCAGTGTTTATTCCTATAACCTGACCTCGTGAATTTACCAGAGGACCTCCACTGTTTCCCGGATTTATAGCTGCATCTGTCTGAATATATTTAAGTGTCTTACCATCTATGGATATTTCTCTGTTTACTGCACTGATTACCCCTGTAGTTACGCTTCCTAAGAATTCCTTTCCTAAAGGATTTCCTATAGCCACTACCTGTTCACCAGCCTGAATGCTGTCTGTATCTCCAAGCTCAACTTTTCCCGGTATCTTGACCTCATCTGTAATCTTGATAACCGCTAAATCCTGACTGGCATCATAATTTATGACTTTAGCGTTTACTTCAGTTCCATCTACCAGAATAACCTTAACGGATTGTGCTCCCTGTATAACATGCTGATTTGTAAGTATATAACCTTCGTCGTTAATTATAAAACCTGTTCCTATGCCCTCCTGAATAGATTGACCAAATCCCATGTTCACTCTGCTTTTTGTGGAAACACCTACTACCGCAGGAGCCACCTTCTTAACTATTTCCGTAACGGATAAAGCATCCTTATTCTCAGCAAAGCCTGGTGGATTATAATTTAAATACTGACTGTATTTATTATTTATTTCGCTTATATTATTATTTGTGAATTTGAGAACCCCGTAGGCTCCCACTGCACCTCCTAAAATGGTAAAAACTAAAGCTAATGCAGTTAAACCTAAAATCCTGCCCATTTTTCCTTTTTTTCTACCTTGATGTGACGAATTATGTGAATTTTCACTATTAGGCTTATATTCGTTATATGATTTTTCTGTATTATCAGTATTTGTTTTATTTTCATTATTAAATTCCATATTATCTCCTCCTTCATAAATTATATTTCCCATTGATTAAATAATAAAACATTAATGTGACAGATTTGTGACAAAAAAAATAATTAGCTATAAATAGCTAATTATTTGCTGCGTTTTGCATTTCACTTTGCTTTGTTACAAACTTCAACGCATCGTGAATACTTTCATAATACTCTAACGGAATAACATCCCCTTGGGGTTTTAGCTCCTGAACTACCGTTACATCTTCTTTAGAAAGCATCTCGAGTTCTTTTTGACTTTCAGCATTTCTGTTTTCGTTTACTAAAATAGCTAAAGGCTTATTACCCAGCATCCCCTGATGCTGAGAGGTACTGTCTCCGTCAATAAGCACCTTTGTTTCATTCCAAATGGCTGTGGCATAATTATTAGCTACCCTGTGTGCTTTTATATCTTCTGCATAAACATCGGAAACCTTATCTAAAAGTCCCTGAGGATAATCTACCAGCCCTAGGTTGTCCAGTACTCTTGTCAGCCCAACATAAGACCCTAGCTGTTCTACTTTTTTTGATGTTTTTCCTTTAGATACCGCTTTAATAAATTCCGGTGATTTCATTTTATTTTCATTAATAGGACTTATGAGTATCATACCCGCAACATCATCTGGATATATTTTAGCAAAATTGCTCATTACAAGGCTTCCATATCCATCTCCCACAAGAATATACGGTCCTTCCAGACCTATCTTCCTAAAAAAAAGATGAAGATCTCTCGCTTGTTTTTCCGGGTTCTGATAGTCAGTTTTATCACTATAACCATAACCGGATCTGTCATAAGTGAAGGTTTTAACCTCAAGATTTTTAGGCATATTCTTAATAACCTTTTCCCATTCATAAGAAGTATATCCCATCTCAGATTCAAAAACCACAGTATACTTTCCTTTTCCCGATAAAGTATAATGAATCTTATTACCATGAAGGGTTGCATATTTAGTTTTAGTTTTTAATTCTCCTATTTCTTTTGAGTAGCTGATTTTTTCGTAAATAAACCCTCCTGCGGTAACTAAAAGCAAAAATATCAAAATAGTATTGATTATTTTTTTAGGTTTTATTTTTTTCTTCATATTAACTTTATGCAGCGAATTGGAATTGGTTAATAATTTCATTCTTTTCACCTTTTATAATTATTTTTCTCCCAGCTTGAGATTTGGTTTTGCATTTAAATCCATAGAAGAAAATTCATTTTTTATAAATTTAAAATATGCTGCGCTTGCAATCATAGCTGCATTGTCAGTGCATAATATAGGTGAAGGAAATAAAACTTCAATGTTCAAATCCCCCCCCTCCTTTATCAGCCGGTTTCTCAGAGCTGAGTTTGAAGCAACTCCCCCTGCTATTGCAATCTTATCCACCTGGTATTTTTTGCATGTAGCTATTACATTATCTGATAAAACATCAATTACAGCCTTTTGAAAGGAAGCTGCCACATCCGCATCATTTATTTCTTCTCCGGTCATTTTAGCTTTGTTTAGGTAATTTAAAACTGCTGATTTTAATCCGCTGAAGGAAAAATCCAGAGAATCATCATGGAAATTAGCTCTGGGGAACTTGATAGCATTTTCATTTCCTTCCTTGGCAAGCTTATCGATTTTAGGTCCTCCTGGATAGCCGAGTCCTATGGAACGCGCTACTTTATCATAAGCCTCCCCTGCTGCATCATCTCTTGTTTCTCCTATAACCTCATATAAGCCATAATCTTTAACATAAACTATAAAGGTATGTCCTCCGGATACCACAAGGCATATAAAGGGCGGTTCCAGCTTATTATGTTCTATATAATTGGCACTTATATGCCCTTCAATATGATTAACCCCTATAAGAGGTTTTTCCAGGGAATAAGCTAATCCTTTAGCATACTGTACTCCCACCAGCAGTGCTCCTACAAGCCCCGGTCCATAAGTTACAGCCACTGCATCTATTTCATTAAGGGTTATTTTCGCTTCCTTTAAAGCTTCCTCCACCACAGCATTGATAACTTCTATATGCTTTCTGGAAGCAACCTCAGGAACTACCCCTCCAAACTTTTTATGTATATTTATCTGCGATGATATTATGTTCGACAATACCTCTCTGCCATTTATAACCACTGAAGCTGAGGTTTCATCGCAGCTGGTTTCAATTCCTAAAATAACAGTGTTTTCTATCATTAAATCGCCTCTCCAACAGTTTTCATAACACATAGTATTATACTTTATAAACCTTTGATATTCAATGCATTTATAGCTTTTTTTAAAATTGCTTCAGTTGTATTTTGTATATTACAATGTTATAATTTATGCGAACATATATTTCTATAAGAGGAGATTTTCTATGACTAAAAATTATGCCAAAATCGTGGTTAAAGGTTCTCCCATATCCAAATCTAACTTTAAGCTTTTCAATGTTCAGGGTAGAGCTATTCTTCCATATAAATCCGGAAAATACCATGATAGGTACGCCCTTTATGAAGAGGAGATAGCTTATGAAGCACGCCTTCAAAACCCTGACACAGTGCTCAGCGAAGCTTTAATAGCAGTTCTAAAGGTATACTATAAAAGTGAAAAACGCCATCCCGATACTAACAATATAACTAAAAGTATATTTGATGGTATAGAAAAAAGCGGTGTTATAGTTAATGATGCTCAAGTTAGGAGATTGATAATTGAAGAGTTTTATGACAGAGAGAATCCCAGGTTTGAACTAGAGCTCTTTGCTGAAAGCATTTATTCAATGGATTATTCCATACTTAAAAGGGACAAACCAGACAAAAAAATAGAATATCTTCCGCCCTGCAATAAGAAAAACCCATTAACAAAGGAATCTTCAAAGCCTAAAACTGATTCATCAAAACTGTATTGTGATATCTGTGGAACGTCGTTGAAGGAAGAAGATGCTGTATCAGCTAACAGAGGAAAAATACTTATATGCAGGCAATGCTTTAAAAAGCTTTTTTAAGGAGGACAAATGAAGATTTTATGTTTAGGTGACAGCTTAACCACAGGCTACGGTGTTTCAAGAAATGAAAGCTGGTGCTTCGTGCTTCAGTCCATATCAGGAATTCATGTGATTAATGGAGGTGTAAACGGTGATACATCTATAGGGCTTCTAACAAGATCCTCTAGTGATATAGACTCTGTAAAGCCTGATGCAGTAATAATATTCATAGGTACCAATGATATGATAATGAATAGGTCTGTGTCAAACACTTCAGAAAATATAATTCTGGTCATTGAAGATATTCAGTCCAGTAATCTTCTTCCTATTGTTGCTTTTCCCCCTAAGATAATACCTCAAATGGCTTCAAAGTTATGGGACTCTAATGTTGATTATTTAACGGTAAATAAAAAGATTTATGAACTGAGAGAAATGTTGAAAGATTACTGCAGCATAAATTCAATAAATACTTTAGATTATTATGATTTGTTTTCGGAGAACACAGAGATTCCTTCCAGATATTATCTTGACGGAATACATCTTAATTCTTCAGGTCACAAACGTATTGCTGTTTTTACTTTTGAAAGGATAAAACAATGCTGTTTTAATGTATAGTTCCAATATAAAAAGGGAGGTAAATCTATTGTATAAGATAGTTTCCTCCTTTTTTATATAATTTAAATTCTTATTTTATTTCCCATATAAAAGCTATGCTTCAGCTTTGGATTATTTTAAGTAATTTTCTATAAAATCAGCAGCCTTTACACCTGTGGTTCCGCCTTCTATAGCCACATCATTTGCCCAGCTGTAAGTATGAATTAAATTTCCGCAAGCAAAAACTCCTCCTTGGGTGGTCTCATAATTATCATTCACCTCAGGTCCTCCTGTGGATTGAGATAATTTAATTTTTGCTTTTTCCGCCAAATCGCTTTCAGGCATCCACCCTACAGAAAGCAGCAGTGTATCGCATTCTATGTATTCTTCTGTATCCTTTATAAACCTGCCGTTTTCATCCACTTCAGCTATTTTTACTCCCTTTATGCGTTCATTTCCTAATACATCTGTAATTGAGTAGCCAAGCTTTAAGGGAAGGTTAAAGTCTTCAATGCACTTAGCAAGGTTTTTCCTATGAGAATGAATATATGGCTGTTTTTCTACTATTGCTTTTACTTTTGCTCCTTCTAATATAAGCCTTCTGGAAACGATTAAGGCAATATCGCTGGAGCCTAGTATAACTACGTTTTTACCAGGGAGATAACCCTGAAAATTAATAAATTTATGAGCAGATCCTACGGTATATATTCCTGCATATTTATTCATAGGAACATTAATGTTACCATTATATTTTTCTCTGCACCCGGTAGCCAGTATTATCGCTTTCCCTTTAAATTCTACTATACCCTCTTCTGGATTTACAGCGGTGACTACCTTATCTTTGTTTAAATCCAATACCATTGTATTTAATCTATATTCAATATTATCTGCTTCTATCCTGTTTATAAAATACTGGGCAAATTCCGGACCTGTGAGGGTTTCCTCCAATATATTTTCACCAAAGCCGTGATGAATGCATTGAACTAAAATTCCTCCAAGATAATCTTCTCTTTCAAGTATAAGTATATCCTTTATGCCCTTTTCACGAGCAGATAACGCAGCAGTCATACCGGAGAGTCCTCCACCAATTATTATAATATCGTAGTTTTTCATGTCATCCCCTCCACTTTACGTAATGATAAAATAATCTAACCCAATTACTATTTTACCATAATAAAGCCGGTTAAGATGTAATTTTAAAAAATAAACTGACAGCAATGTCAGTTTATTTTAGAGGTTCGTATTTGCTTAAGAGCTCCTGGAGCTTACTTGCCTGAAGAGCAGATTCTTCTGCAAAATGTTTAAAAGCAATCCTTACCTCCTGGTCATCTACCTTATCGGAATACTCCTCATAATCCCTTACATTTTCCTGAGCATCCAAAACCTTTTGTTTTATAATATCTACAGTATTTAATTTCACGGCAATCCCTCCTTAAATATATTTTTACCATTTAGAAGAGATTTATCCTGAAGAAACTTATGAATTTAATCTATGATTTCACCCTGTGAAGAAATTACCGCTTCTTTAAAATCCAATAAGTCTCCTGATTCCTCTAAAGCCTCTTTAACAGCCTTTGATAATCCTCTGCAGCAGGGAACTTCCATTCTTACCAGAGTAATGCTTTTAATTTCATTACCAAGGAGTATATCAGTTATTTTTTCTTTATTGTGCTCATTATTATCCAATTTAGGACATGCTATTAAAGTGATTTTGTTCTTTATGAAATCATTATGGAAATTTCCATAAGCGTAGGCAGTGCAGTCTGCAGCAATAAGCAGATCAGCATTTTTAAAAAATGGAGCTTCACTGTTAACTAATCTGAGCTGAACCGGCCACTGCATAAGCTGAGAGGTATTATGTTCGAAGCTTTTGTTTCCAGTATCTTTATACTCTCTGCTTATACTTTGAGATGGACCTCCCATGCAGCCTAAATTCAATGTCTTATTATACTTTTTTTTATTATTTAATCCTTCCACTCTTTCCTTTACAGCTGCATCGTCATATTCATCAGCTTCTCTCTCGATTATGGTTATTGAACTGGTAGGACATCCTGAAAGACAGTCACCAAGACCATCACAGTAAATATCTTTTAAAAGCTCAGCTTTTCCGTTCCTTAGTACAATTGCAGCTTCGTGACATGCATTTATACATATTCCGCATCCATTACACAATTCTTTATCAATATTAACTATCTTTCTTATCATATTATCTACTCCCACAAAAAAACTTAGGTTACAGATAAATTATAATGAGTTATCAAAATAATTTCAGTAACCTAAGTTACACTATTAAGCATTATTCTCTGTTACATAAAATTTAATTCTCTTTAACTAAAACACCTTTTTTAATAACCTTATTTACTATATTTGTACCCAGATTATAAAGCATAAATTTATAACTTGGATATTTAAGAATTATTAAATCCGCCTGCTTACCCTTATCTATACTCCCTATGATTTTCTCTCTGTTTAAGGCTGCTGCACCATTTATGGTAAGAGCGTTTATAACCTCTTCTAGAGACAAATTCATATTATAGCATGCCAATGCTATTAATAGTGGGATGCTTTGGGTAAAGCAGGAGCCTGGATTAAAATCAGTAGCAAGAGCTACAGCACATCCCTCATCTATCATTTTTCTTCCTCTTGCATAACTTTCCTTTAAACTAAAGGCTGTACATGGAAGCAATGTGGCTATTGTGTTTGAAGCTGCCAGAGCCTTAATTCCATTATCAGAAGCTTGAAGAAGATGATCAGCAGAAACCGCCTTTAATTCGCAGGCAAGCTCAGTGCCACCTATTCCTTCTATTTCATCGGCATGAAGCTTAAGTTTCATCCCCATAGATTTAGCTCTCTCCAAAAGATATCTGGATTCATCAACTTCGAAGACATTCTTTTCACAAAAAACATCACAAAATTCTGCCAGTTCTTCATTGGTTACTATAGGAAGCACCTCATTAATTATAAAGTCTAAGTACTCCTTTTTTCTTCCTGTATATTCTTTAGGTAAAGCATGAGCTCCTAAGAAGGTAGATACTATATCTACAGCATGAGATTTATCAAGGTCCTTCATAGCCTTTAACTGTAAAACCTCAGTATTAAGATCTAGACCATAGCCACTTTTTCCTTCCACAGTGGTTATTCCCATTTTAAGCATATCATCCAGTCGTCTTTTCCCAAGCTCAATAAGTTCTTCCTTTGAGGCTTCTCTCGTATTATTAACTGTATTCGCTATTCCTCCGCCTCTCTTCATTATTTCCATATAGCTTGTACCTTTAACCCTTAGATAAAATTCTTCTTCTCTGTAGCCAGAAAAAATAAAGTGGGTGTGAGAATCAACAAATCCCGGCAGTACACAACAGCCTTCTGCATCTATAATCTCATAATTTTCAAAGTCACAGCCTAATTGTTCCTTTGAACTTATTATTTCTTTTATAACACCTTTTTCAACGATTATGGAAACATCCTTTAAAATATGAAGCTCTTGCATTTCACTTCCTTTTTTAGAAGTAAAACCGCTGCATGTAACAAGCTCTCCTATATTTTTAATAATTAAATTATTTCTCATGCTTTCTACCTATTCCATAAGCTTAGATTCTAATACTTGATTAATTGAAAAGTTCTCTATGCCCATGTAATATTCAGCACAATCTATGAGAGCCTGCATAGGTACTAGTCCTACTATTTCGCTTCCTACTACATTTACTCCATATCGTTTAGCTTCCATTCTTATCATTTCAAGGCTTCTATATAATGCTGTCTTTGTATAATCAGTCATATTCATGGATACCTGGGTTATATTCCTATCCTCAAGTTTAACTCCCATGGCTTTACAGAATCTCAATCCCCCACCTATGAATCTTACCTTCTTTCCTATAGCTGAAGCTATTTCAAGATTAGCTGTGTCAAGATTCACATTAAATGCAACCAAAGGCATTCTGGCACCTATGGCAGTAACTCCTGCGCTTTGATGAGGGGCTTCAGGGCCAAAGTCAGGTTTCCATTCAGGCTTCTTTAGCTTTTCAGCCATTCCTTCAAATTCTCCTTTCCTTACCACCGCAAGGTTTTCTCTCTCAGGAACAGATGCAGATTTTTCATATAAAAATATTGGAAGATTGAATTTTTCAGCAGCAGTTTGTGCAATTTCCTTTGAAAGTTCCACTGCTTCTTCCATAGTAACATTTCTAATAGGTATAAAAGGAACCACGTCCACTGCTCCCATCCTAGGATGCTGTCCCTGATGAGTTCTTAAATCTATAAGCTCAATAGCTTTTTCCATGAATTCTATAATACAGCTTTTAATTGGTTCAATTTCTCCTACTAAAGTAACCACTGTTCTGTTATGATCCTTGTCTGAGGAGTAGTCTAAAAGTTTTACTCCCTCCTTAGCTCTGAAAACATTTATTATGCTTTCTATTTTATTAAGATCTCTTCCTTCACTGAAATTTGGAACACATTCAATTAATTTATTTGTCAACATTATAAACACCTCAGTATATTAAAAATATTTATTTACTGTCTCTCTAATGGTATCTTCATCAACTAAATAAGGTAAAGTTATATGGTCTGAATCTTCTCTTGTCCTATTATATTCTATACTGGTTTCTATAGAATTTTCATTTCTTGCCCAGGCTCTTCTTGCTACTCCACCCATAACATCCCAGAGCATAGCTGACTGAATAACCTCATCTATTCGTGAGCTTCCATCAAGTACAAGTCCAAAACCTCCGTTAATAGCTTTACCTATTCCTACTCCACCTCCATTATGCAGAGCTATAAGACTCATACCTCTGGCAGCATTTCCTGCAAAGCACTGAACAGCCATGTCAGCCATAATATTGCTTCCATCTTTAATATTTGCAGTTTCTCTGAAAGGAGAATCCGTTCCGCTTACATCATGATGGTCTCTTCCCAACATTATGGGACCAACCTCTCCATTTCTAACCATTTCATTGAATTTTAACGCTATTTTAGTTCTTCCCCAGGCATCCTGATATAATATTCTTGCCTTTGTGCCTACCACCAGTTTATTTTTTTCTGCATCTCTTATCCATACATAATTATCTCTATCCTGTCCTCTCCTATCCGGATTTATGCAATCCATAGCTGCTTTATCAGTTTTTATTAAATCTTCATTTTTACCGCTTAAGCATACCCACCTGAAAGGGCCGTATCCATAATCAAAAAGTTCTGGTCCCATTATATCCTCGACATATGAAGGGAAGATAAATCCATCTTTTTCATCCTCTTTATTTTTGGATATCTCCTTAACTCCAGCATCATAAACTGCCTTCATAAATGAGTTGCCGTAATCGAAGAAATATGTTCCCCTCTCTACCAGTATCTTAATCATATTAAAATGTCTCACAAGAGTCTTATCTACTAATTCCGCAAATTTATCTCTATCCTTCTTTAAAAGCTCCGTTCTTTCTTCAAATGTTATTCCTTGAGGGCAGTATCCCCCCTCGTAAACAGCATGACAAGAGGTTTGATCTGACAATAGAGGAACCTTAATATCCTTTTCTACAACGTACTCTAAAAGGTCTACAATATTACCATGATATGCAATAGATGCAGCTTCTTTCTTATCAATATACTCCTGTGCTATTCTAAATACTTCCTCCAGGTCAGAACTCACATGCTTTACCCATCCCTGATCATACCTTGTTAGTATTCTAGAATAATCAACCTCTGCTATTATTCCAACCCCTCCTGCTATTTCTATGGCTTTTGGCTGAGCTCCACTCATTCCTCCTAAACCGGAACTTATAAACAAATACCCTTTTAAATCCTCATTACAATTTAGTCCAAATTTCTTTCTGCCTGCATTTAAAAGAGTATTGAAGGTTCCATGTACAATCCCCTGAGGTCCTATGTACATCCATCCTCCCGCAGTCATCTGTCCATAATTTGCTACTCCCATCTGCATTGCATAATGCCAATCCTCTAGATTGTCAAACATTCCCACCATTAAGGCATTGGTTATAATTACTCTAGGAGATTCCGGTCTTGATTTAAATAGTCCCACAGGATGTCCCGACTCTATTACCAGAGTTTGGTTTTCAGTTAAATTCTCAAGGTACTTCTTGATAAGCCTATACTGCATCCAGTTTTGGCACACCTGTCCAGTTTCTCCGTAGGTTACAAGCTCATAAGGGTATAAAGCTATTTCAAAATCAAGATTATTATCAATCATAACCTGAAAAGCTTTACCTTCAATACAATTCCCTTTATATTCATCTATAGGCTTGCCGTAAATCCTTCCTTCTGGCCTAAACCGATATCCATAAATTCTCCCTCTGGTTTTAAGCTCTTCCATAAACTCTTCAGCCATCTCTTTATGAAATTCTTCTGGAATATACCTTAATGCATTCTTCAAAGCTGTTTCCGTGTGACTTTGATTTAAGGTAAAGCCTCTATCCGGTGCTCTTCTTATCCCTTCAATAAATTTAGGATATGATGGAAGAACAGGATCTAATTTTATTTTCATAGCTTCCTTTATAATACTGTTATTGATCATTCCTAATCCCCCTTTGTACTAACTATATCTATATTGTACCTTTAAATTAAGTAATAATCTATATTTTTCCAGGTTATCACTTTATTACGATAAATCAAAAAAAAAGGAAGCATAAGCCCCCTTTATAACAATAAAGTGTTCTTTAAATCCTTATAGTAGCTCCTGCTTACAGGTATGTTTTCATCCGTCCCTTTTAAGGTCAATAAATATACCCCATTTACCCAATGAGTTATCTTAACTATTTTATTTAAATTTACTATATAGCTTCTGTGGCATTTAAGGAAGGAACCTCTTCTAAGTTTATTTAGTATTCTTCCCAGGCTTTCATCAAAGGAATATACTCCGCTGTGAGTTATCACTTCAGACTCTCTTCCCTTGACTCTTACATAGATTATATTTTCATAATCTATGAAATATACCTCTCCGTTTTTTGAAATTGGCAGCTTATTTATACCTTTTACTGATAAATTTTTATTAATTAACCCTTCTGTACTTTCAATCCTGTAATTATCCTCTTGATTCTTGTAGGTATAAACTCCGAGAACTTCAATTTTATCCTTAATCTCCTTATGGTTTTCTACATATTTAATATCTTCTTCATTTACACTTAACACCATTATCTTTTGCATAGTACCACCTTCTAAAATATTATTACTTACCACTGACCTAATTATTTTTAAACTATATAATGTATTAAAAAAGCTACAAAAATGATATTATAAACATATAAGTAATTATTAAAATGCTAATAGATTATTTTAATTAATCACTTATACTATCGAATTAATAAGGGTATTTCTAAATACATGACATGAGTAAAAAATGCTTCCTTTAAAATAGCTAGGAGGAAAAAAATGCGTAAAAATAATATTATTTTAGGAGTATTGCTAATCATAATTGGATTTGCTTATTTCCTTAAAGTTACTTTAAATTTGAATTTCTTCAGTTTTTCTACTCTATGGCCTGGAATAGTGTTTTTCATAGGAGTAATGTTTGAGGTAAAATTTTTTAGAGATAGAAGCTGGGGAGGAAATTTAATCCCTGGAGGAATATTCATGGTTATTGGTTTAGTACTGGCGTTCCAAAAGATTACAGGCTATAGATTTTCTCAATATATTTGGCCTTTTTATATATTTTCCCTTTCAGCAGGTTTCCTTCAATACTATTTTTTTTATAAGAAGGATAGAGCTATACTTCTTTTTGGAATGGTATTTTTAATAATCTTTATGGTATCCTTCCTGTCAAATTTACTAAAAGGATTAGTTCCATGGATTTCAGGTAGTTTAATATTTCCAATTCTGCTTATTGCCATTGGAGTAATTGTAATTTTTAAAAAATAAAAGCGGCGTCTGCCGCTTTTATTAGATTGATGATAAATTATAAGGTCTTAAGGAACAACAACTCTAATACCTTTATGAATCATGTCTAAAACTATACTATTATCTTTTATAATTTCACCATCTACATTTATAATAAAATCTTTAGAACTTTTAATAGATATCTTTCTTGCTTTATAAAACTAAACTTCTTTTATATTTTCATGTCTTCCCTTTATTACCTGAGGAAATAACCGAAAAACCTTAATCTTTGACAGTTTATCTATTATACAGACATCAAATATTCCATCAAAAATATCGGATTTAGGAGATATCTTTATACCTCCGCCATAATACTTTCCATTGGCTATAGCAGCTAATAATATCTTTTTATTATATTTTATCCCATCTAATTCAATTTCTCCATCAATAAAATTAAAACTGAATAAAGTTTTGATAATACCTAATATGTATGCAAAGGATCCGGAGATGAATTTAATCTTTTTAAAACTCCTAGATTGATATGTAACTTCAGAGTCAAAGCCAATAGAAGATATGTTTATAAAATAT